>CAYRNB010000077.1:6104-14819 GCA_964425315.1 uncultured Rhodoblastus sp. | reverse complement strand
ATGAGCCTGCATCAGACCGGCTTCCAGGAAGTTCTGTCGGCGGCCGACCTCCTAGGCGGCTTTCCGGAAAAGCTGGTTCTGATCGGCTGCCAGCCGCTTGACCTCGAAAACTGGGGCGGTCCCCTGACCGAACCGGTGCGCGCCCAGCTCGCTCTCGCCGCCGAAGCTGCGGCGGTCGTGCTCGAACAATGGGGCGCGCCCTGCCGGCCGCGCGCGCCGGATGAAACTGTAGAGACGCTGCTCGGCAACGACATCGACCACATCCATTACGAAAAGCGCCTGGCCGCCGCGGGCTGAGCCGACAAGGCGCGAAACCAAGACCAAACTCCGGGAGGATGACATGAACAGATTTTGGAAGATCGCCGCCGCCGGCGCCGCTCTCGCCGCCGTCCCCACTATGGCGCAGGCGCATCCCGGCTTGGCCGCCGCCGGATTTCCGGATGGCTTCATCCATCCCTTCACCGGCGCCGACCATATCATGGCCATGGTCGCGGTCGGCTATTGGGCGCAGACCCTCGGCGGCAAAGCCCGGTGGGCTGTGCCGGCGAGCTTCACCGCGCTGATGGCGCTCGGCGCCGTGTTCGGATTTCATTCCTCGGCCTCGACTCTCGTCGAATACGGCGTCGCCGCTTCGGTGTTCGCGCTCGGCCTGCTGGTCGCCTTCGAGGTAAAATTACCGGTTCTGCCGGCTGCTGCGCTGGTCGGCTTTTTCGCCTTCTTCCATGGCTATTCCCATGGTTCGGAAGCGCCAAGCGCGGCCGTCGAGGCTTGGTTCTTCGGCGGCTTCACGCTCGCGACGTTGATCCTTCAGGGGATCGGCCAGGGTCTTGCGGCGCTGCGCTTCAACCGGGTCGTCTCCCGCCTCGCGGGCATCAGCGTTGCGCTCGGCGGCCTCTATCTCATCGCCGGCGTCTAATCGCGGAGCGGAAAAGCCCATGTGTCTCGGCGTGCCAATGACCATCGTTGAAGACAACGAACTCTCGGCCCTGTGTGCGCGCGGCGAGGAAACGCGCCGCGTGTCGTTGCTTCTTGTCGGCCCGCAGCCCGTCGGCGCGCATGTTCTCGTCCATATCGACACGGCGGTCCGCGTTCTCGACCCGGAAGAAACGCTGCTCATCGACGCGGCGCTTGAAGGGCTCGACGCCGCCCTGCGCGGCGAGGATTTCGCCGTCCATTTCGCCGATCTGATCGACCGGGCGCCGCGACTGCCCGAACATTTGCGCCAGCTGGAAAAGTAATTTTCATTGCTGTAAGGTTTCTTTTCAGGCGATCGCGCCGCCGCGCCGCGGGTGAATCCCTTAGCCCCCGGTTTTTCCGGCGATTCCTGCCTTTTCCAGTTCTGGCGCGGAAATTGCGAAATCGGATGAAAAGAGGAAACGCCATGACGACATTTCTGGTTCGGGCCCTGAGCGAGCGCCATCGCCTGCCCTTGGTCGACGAAGGCAATATCGACGCCTTTCTCGCATCGGCCGAGGGCGAGAGCGCCCATGCGCTCCTGTTTTTCCCCGGCCATGGCGCGCGGCGGCGGGAAACCGACGATGTTGCGGCGATTTTGCCGGAAATCCTGCGTTCATTCGCCGGCCGCCTGCGCGCCGCCGTAGTCGCGGCCGACGCCGAGGCGGGGCTGAAGGCGCGCTTCCAGGTCTATGTTTTCCCATCGCTCGTGGTGACGCGCGACGGAGAGCCGGTCGCCGTGGCGCCGAAAATCCTCGATTGGGCGGACTATCTGGAGCGGATCGAAGCGGCGCTCGCTCCCGCCGCGCCGGTCCTGCGCGGGCCGCAGGGACCGAAGACCGTTTTCACCCACAGCCAGGGAGCCTGACGCATGAAAGCCGGATTCTGGGTCGCGCCGGAAGGCGCCGACGACGCCATGACCGTCCTGCCGATCGGCGCCAATCCTTTGGCCGGTGACGAAACGGACCAAACCGGTTCAGGCGCCATAAAGCTTCTCGCCACCGGCGAGGCGGAAGAACTGATCAGCGCCTGTCCGCGGGTCCGCGCCCTGCTGCCGGAAATCGCCGAGGCGCTGGAAACGCATAAGGCGGAAGAACCTGGCCGCTTGTTCGACCTCACCGAATTTTCCGCCGACGAAAAGGAATTGATGGAACAGGCGCTTGGCGCAGGCGAAGTCTCCGGCGTCGTCGCCTTGCCCGACGGCCTCACCGCCCAGATCGTCGAATCGACAATGGCCGGCCTGTGGCGCATCCGCTTCGTCGGCGCCGAAGGCGGGCTTTTCGCCGATTATCTGGAAATCTCGCGCCTGCCGGAAATCGCCCGGCGAGCCGCTCTGGTCAATAATCGGCCGCTCGAAATCGACGAGGCGCCGGAAGGCGCGATGAACGTCATGCCGCTGCTCAGCGAGATCGCCTCCCGCTCCGCCGCGCATAAAGCCGGGGACCCGACCCATACGATCACTTTTTCGCTGCTGCCGATGAGCCCGCAGGACATGGAGTTCCTGCAGCAATCGCTTGGGACCGGCGCGGTGCGGCTGACCTCTCGCGGCTACGGCGCCTGCCGGGTCCATTCGACCGCGACGCAGAACGTCTGGTCGGTGCAATATTTCAACGCCATGGACCAGATCATCCTCGACACGCTCGAAATCGGCGACGCGCCGGCGGCGGCCTGCGCGGCGGAAGAGGATTTTCGCGACAGCGCCCAGCGCCTGCGCGAGATCGAGGAGGCCTATTTCAAATGACCGGCTTCGAGAATTTCGGCCCGCCGCAGCATTTGGAGGACGACGCGAGGATGGAATGCGGCGTATGCTGGCTGGTCTACGACCCGGCCGAGGGCGATCCGGTCTCCCAGGCGCCGGCCGGAACGCCCTTCGCCGCCTTGCCGGAGGATTGGCGCTGCCCCAATTGCGACGCGCCGAAATCGCGCTTCATGAGGCTTGACCATGCCCGATGAGATCGTCCCTTCCGACGAGGTTGCGGAATTCTCCGCCCGTCTCGAAGCGCAGTTTCGCGAGGTTCACGCCCGCGCCATGGCCGATCTGCCGATCTGCAATCCGGCTTTGTCCGTCGCCTGCGTCGGCTTTCGCCGCTGGGGCAATTCGGCTTTGGGCGTCGTGGTTACGCCCTGGTCGATGAATGTCATTCTTGCGCCGCTGCCGGGCGGCGCGCCGGTCGTCGGCGACAAAGGCGCGTCGCACGTCATCGACCTGCCCTGCGGCCTGGTCGATTTCCTCGTCGGCGATCTCCCGGGCCTGGGCCGCGCCCATATGTGCTCGCTCTTCTCGCCGATGCAGCAATTCGCCGACCAGGAGACGGCCGTAGCCACGGCGCGGGCCGCGCTTGAAGGCCTGCTCGACGAGAATTACCTGACAGGCGGGCCGCCCGCGTCGGCGCCGGCCGAGCCGCCGCGCCCGCAGGCGGCCGAGCTTGACCGGCGCGCTTTCTTTCGCGGCGGTCTTGCCGGCCTGACGGAGCGGTCGCCATGAAGGGAACTTGCGCCGCGTCATTGACAGCCCGCCCTTTGTTTTCGACCCTGGACGGCGGAGTGGGAAGGAAATGGTCGGGCGCGCCGCATGCATGAGATGTCGTTGACGGAGAGCGTCGTCGAGATTTTGGTTGAGGAGGGTCGCCGGCAGGGTTTTTCGCGCGTTAAGACGGTGTGGCTGGAGATCGGGGCTTTGGGCGGCGTGGATCCTGCGGCGATGGAATTCTGTTTCGATGCGGCGACGCGCGGCACATTGGCGGAAGGGGCGCGGCTTGCGATCGTTTCGACGCCGGGGCGCGGCTACTGCCTCGACTGCGAGAAGAATGTGCTTCTGGCCGAACGTTTCGGCGCCTGTCCGGAATGCGGCCAATATCATGTGCAGATGATTGGCGGCGACGAGCTGCGCGTCAAAGAGCTGGAGGTTGAGTGATGTGCACGGTATGCGGCTGCGGCCAGGCGACCCAGGAAGGCGACAAGGCCAAGGGCGAAAAGCACGAGCATGGCCATGGCCACGCGCATGAGCATGAGCACGAACATGGGCATGAACACAGCCACGTCCACGCGCATGGCGATCACATTCACGCCCATCCGCATGATCATGACCACGACCATGACCACGGCGATCACCATCATCACCACCACGATCACGACCACCACCACGACCATGGCCATGGCGGCGCGACGCATGACTATGGCGCGGGCCTGGCGGGGGTTCATGTTCCGGGCATGAGCCAGGAACGCGTCGTCCAGATCGAGCGCGACATATTGGCCAAGAACCGCTCATACGCCGACACGAACCGGGAGCTTTTCGCCCGGCGAGGCATATTGGCGCTTAATTTCGTCTCGAGCCCCGGCTCCGGCAAGACCTCGCTTCTGGCGCGCGCCATCGCGGACCTCCAGGCGCGCCACGCCATAGCCGTGATCGAGGGCGACCAGCAGACGTCGAACGACGCCGAACGCATTCGCGCCGCCGGGGCGAAAGCCCTTCAGGTCAATACCGGCAAGGGCTGCCATCTCGACGCCCATATGGTCGGCCATGCGCTGGAGACTCTTTCGCCGGAGGCGGGTTCGCTTCTCTTCATCGAGAATGTCGGCAATCTGGTCTGCCCCGCCGCCTTCGACCTCGGCGAGGCGCATAAGGTCGTGGTGCTTTCGACCACGGAGGGCGAGGACAAGCCGGCGAAATATCCCGACATGTTCGCCGCCTCGGATCTGATGCTGCTGAACAAGGCGGACCTCCTGCCGCATGTCGATTTCGACGTTGGCGCCTGCATCGGCCACGCCTTGCGGGTCAATCCGCATCTGCAGACCCTGGTGGTCTCGGCCAAGACCGGCGAGGGGCTTGCCGCCTTCTACGCCTGGATCGAGGCGCGCGCGGCGCTGGCGCGGCGGCGGGCGGCGGCGGAATGAAGCGGAGCCTTTGACATGTGTCTCGCCATACCGGTTCAGGTGACGGAATTGCTCGACGGCGACATGGCGCGCGTCGCGATCGACGGCGTGAAAAAAGTGGTGTCGCTGGCTTTGGTCGAGGACGTGAGGGTCGGCGATTACGTCATCCTGCATGTCGGCTATGCGCTCAACAAGCTCGATCCGGAAGAAGCGGAACGAACGCTTCAACTGCTTGCCGAAGCGGCGCAGGCGCAAGGGGTCGGCGCATGAAATATGTCGACGAATATCGCGACGGAAAACTCGCCCAGGCGCTCGCCACGACGATTCAAGCCGAAGCGCGCCAGGACCGCGACTATCGCTTCATGGAATTCTGCGGCGGGCATACCCACGCCATCGCGCGCTACGGTCTCGAGGACCTGCTGCCGGCCAATGTCCGCATGATCCACGGCCCCGGCTGTCCGGTCTGCGTCCTGCCGGTCGGGCGCATCGACGACGCGATCAAGCTGGCGCAAAACCCGGAGGTGACGCTTTGCGCCTATGGCGACGTCATGCGCGTGCCAGGCTCGAACAATATGAGCCTGATCAGGGCGAAAGCCGCGGGCGCCGATGTGCGCATGGTCTATTCGACCCTCGACGCCTTGCGCATCGCGCAGGAAGAGCCGGAACGAAAGGTCGTCTTCTTCGCCATCGGATTCGAGACGACCACGCCCCCGACCGCCATGGCGCTTCTGGCGGCGCAAAAACAGGGGCTGAAAAATTTCTTCGTCTTCTGCAATCACGTGCTGACGCCGGCCGCGATCCAGAACATTCTGGAAAGTCCCGACGTGCGCGAGCTTGGCAGAATTCGCATCGACGGATTCATCGGCCCGGCCCATGTCTCGACCGTGATCGGCACGCGCCCTTACGAATTTTTCGCCGAGGAATTCCAGAAACCTGTGGTGGTCGCCGGCTTCGAGCCGCTCGACGTGATGCAGGCGGTGCTGATGCTGCTGCGCCAGGTCAATGAAGGGCGCTGCGAGGTCGAGAACGAATATATCCGCGCGGTGACGGCGGAAGGCAATATCAAGGCGCAGGATATCGTCAGCCGCATTTTCGAATTGCGCGACTCCTTTGAGTGGCGCGGCCTCGGCCAGGTTCCCTATAGCGCGCTCAAATTGCGCGAGGAATTTGCCGGTTACGACGCGGAAAAAATCTTCGGCGTCGAGACCGTTGCGGCGGAAGACAATCCGGCCTGCGAATGCGGCGCGATTCTGCGCGGCGTGAAAAAGCCGGCCGACTGCAAATTGTTCGGCACGGTCTGCACGCCGGAGACGCCTATGGGCTCCTGCATGGTGTCGTCGGAAGGCTCCTGCGCCGCCCATTGGACCTATGGCCGCTTCCGCGACCGGCAGGAAAGGCGAGCGTCGTGAACGTGACGCGCCTCAGACATCGCAAGCTCGACCTGAAGACGGGACGGATCGATCTCTCGCACGGCTCCGGCGGGCGCGCCATGGCGCAATTGATTGCCGATATTTTCCACGATTCCTTCGCCAACGATCTTCTCTCGCAAGGCAACGACCAGGCGGTTTTCGACATTCCGGCCGGGCGCATGGCCATGACCACCGACGGCTATGTCGTGTCGCCTCTGTTTTTTCCCGGCGGCGACATCGGCTCGCTCGCCGTGCACGGCACGATCAACGATCTCGCCATGGCGGGCGCGAAGCCTTTGCATCTTTCCGCCAGCTTCATTCTGGAAGAGGGCTTTCCGCTCGCCGATCTGCAGCGCATCGCGCGCAGCATGGGCGAGGCCGCGAGGAGAGCCGGAGTGAAGATCGTCACCGGCGACACCAAAGTGGTCGAACGCGGCAAGGCCGATGGCGTGTTCATCTCCACCGCGGGAATCGGAATCGTGCCGGAGGGAATCGACCTTTCCGGCGACCGCGCCAGACCGGGCGACGCCATTCTCGTTTCCGGCACGCTCGGCGATCATGGCGTCGCCATCATGTCCAGCCGGGAAAACCTGCAATTCGAAACCGAAATCCTGTCTGATTCCGCCGCCCTGCACGGGCTTGTCGCCGACATGGTCGCGGCCTGCGGCAAGGACCTGCGGCTGATGCGCGATCCGACGCGCGGGGGCCTTGCCGCGACGCTCAATGAAATCGCCCATCAATCCGGCGTGGGCGTCCGCATCGCGGAAGAATCAACGCCGATTAAGCCGGAAGTCGCGGCGGCTTGCGAATTGCTCGGCCTCGATCCGCTCTATGTCGCCAATGAAGGCAAGCTCGTCGCCTTTGTCGCGCCGAGTTCCGCAGACGAGCTTCTCGCCGTCATGCGCGCCCATCCGTTTGGCCGCGACGCGGCGATTATCGGCCATGCGGTCGAGGACCCGCATTGCTTTGTGCAGATGACCACCAGCTTCGGCGGCGGCCGCATCGTCGACTGGCTCTCCGGCGAGCAATTGCCGAGAATTTGCTGAACGAGGGAAGGAATGAATCCGTCCGGAGCCGTTCTGATCGTCGACGATGAATTGCGGTCGCGCGAATCTTTGCAGCGCGTGCTGTCGGAGGAATTCGACGTCATTTGCGCGCAGGACGCCAGGGAGGCGGAAATCCTGCTCGCCTCCGACATGGTGCAGGTCATTCTCTGCGACCAGCGCATGCCGGGCGAATCGGGCGTCGATTTCCTGCGCCGCGTCCGCGAGCTTTGGCCCGACCCGGTGCGGATGATCATTTCCGGATTTTCAGAATCGGAGGACATTATCGCCGGCGTCAACGAGGCCGGCATCTATCAATATATCACCAAGCCCTGGCACCCGGAAAAACTGCTCGAATGCGTGCGCGACGCGATCAATCTTTACCGGATGCAGAAGGAGCCGGGCGGCGGCGGCAGCGACGCCAAGCCGTCGCATGAGACGCTCAATCGCCTTCTCGCCGAAAGGCGGCGCGAACAAAGGCGGATGTTCGAATTCGGCCGCATCGTGCATGAGCCCGGCGGACCGATGGTCGAGACTTTGGCCATGGCGCGCAAGGCGGCGCAATATGACATTTCCGTCCTGATCACCGGCGCCTCGGGCGCGGGCAAGGAATTGCTCGCCCGCGCCATCCATTTCGGCTCGGCGCGCGGCGACAAGCCCTTTGTCGTCGAGAATTGCGGCGCCCTGCCGGACGAGCTTCTCGAAAGCGAGCTTTTCGGCTGCAAGAAGGGCGCCTATACCGGCGCCTATCAGGACCGCGTCGGCCTGTTCGAACTGGCCGACGGCGGGTCGATCTTTCTCGACGAAATCGGCGAAACCTCGCCGGCCTTTCAGGTCAAACTTCTGCGCGTGCTGCAGGAGCGCGAATTTCGCCCGCTCGGCGCCTCGCGTCCGCGCAAGGTCGACGTCCGCATCATTTCGGCGACCAATCGCGACCTCGAAAGCGACGTGCAGGCGGGACGTTTCCGCCGCGACCTTTACTACCGCCTGAACGCCTTTCCCATCCACCTGCCGTCGCTCGCCGAACGGCCGGCCGACATTCCGAAAATCGCCGCGAGCATTCTCGCCGAGGTCAATCGCGCCTTCCGCAGGAAAATCGCCGGCTTTGCGCCCGAGGCGATGCGGAAATTACGCGCCTACGCCTGGCCCGGAAATGTGCGCGAATTGTACAATGAAATTCAACGCATGGTCGCCATGTCGGACAGCGACGGTCCTCTCGGCGCCGATCTCCTCTCGCCGCGGGTCGCCGCGGCGCGTCCTGCGGCGACCATCGACGGCGCCGGCATGCTTAGGGATCAGGTCGAAGCCCTGGAGCGCGCCCTCATCGAAAAGACATTGCGGGAACTCAGTGGCAATATCAGCCGCGCCGCGGAAAAACTGGGATTGTCGCGCGTCGGCCTGCGCGCCAAGATCGAGCGCTACGACCTGCGCCAGGA
>CAYRNB010000077.1:0-6004 GCA_964425315.1 uncultured Rhodoblastus sp. | reverse complement strand
CATGACGCGTGACCACGCCGCGCGGCCGGAAAATATCCTGGCGCTCGCCGGCGCCGGCGGCGAAGTCGAACTGACCGACAATCAGGAATCGGTCTGGCGCGAAGTCGTCAAGCGTGTGGACGAAGTCTATTCCGACCTTCTGCGCTACGAATCCGATCTCGAAAGAAAAAACGCCGAACTCGAAGAAGCGCAGTTTTTCATTTCCAGCGTCATCGCTTCCGTTTCCGATATCCTTCTCGTCACCGACGCGCGGGGGCGCGTCGTCCAGACCAATCCCGCCTTTGTCGCTCTTCTCGGCCGCGATCAGGAAAAATTCGTCGGCCGGCCGCTGCTCGATCTTCTCGTCGAGGACGATCGCGAACCGGCGCGGCGTTTCCTCTGCGCCGGCCTCATCCGCGGCGCGGCCGGCGATTGCGAATTGCGCTTCCTGACCGAGCGCGGCCCCTCGGACGTCATGGCGGTCAATTTCTCCAGCCGCATCGATCACACCGGGCGTTGCGTCGGCGCGGTGCTGACCGGGCGTCCGATCGGCGAATTGCGCCGCGCCTATCAGGCCCTGCACGCCGCCCATCTCGAATTGCAGCAGGCTCAGAAGAAACTGATCGAACAGGAGAAGATGGCGAGCCTCGGACGCCTTGTCGCCGGCGTCGCGCACGAGCTGAACAACCCGATCAGCTTCGTCTACGGCAATGTCCATGTGCTCGACCGCTACCGCCGCAGCCTCGCCGATTATTTCGCCGAAAGCGCGGCGATGGAGGATGGCGAGGCCGCCGAATTGCGGGCGAAATACCGCATCGACTCCATCCTCGCCGATCTCGCGCCTTTGATCGAGGGCACGCTGGAAGGCGCGAAGCGCGTTTCCGAAATCGTCAAGAATCTGCGCCGGCTGTCGTTCAATCGCGCCCACGAGGCGCAGAAAATCGAGGTGGAGCGGATGATCGGCGTGGCGGCGCATTGGGCGGCGCGGGCCAAGAAAAACCAGGCGAAAATCGACATCGACGTAACTCCCGGCCTGGTCATCTGGGGCAATGAGGGGCAGGTCCACCAGATCATCGTCAATCTGATCGACAATGCGATCGACGCCGTGCGCGGAAAAAAGAACCCGCATATCGAAGTCCGCGCCTCGGCGGTCGCAGGCGAAATCGAAATCGCCGTGGCCGACAATGGCGACGGCATTACGGAGACGGCCATCGACAAAATGTTCGAGCCTTTCTTCACCACCAAGACCGTGGGCGAAGGCACCGGCCTCGGCCTGTGGGTCTCCTATTCCATCGCCCGCGAACATGGCGGCTCGATTTCCGCCGCCAATCGCCCGCAGGGCGGCGCCCTCTTCACCGTCCGGCTGCCGGCGCGAGACTAGGAGGCGGATATGGAGGCGAGGCGCCCACTGAACCTTCTCTGGCTGCAGGCGGGCTCCTGCGGCGGCTGCTCCATGTCGGCGCTCGAACACGGCGCCGCCGGCTGGTTCGCCGAATTGAAAAACGCCGGCATAAGACTCCTCTGGCATCCGAGCGTCAGCGAGGAGACCGGCGCGGAGGTTCTGGAGATCATCGCGCGCATCGAATCGGGGGAAGAGAAACTCGATATTTTCTGCCTGGAAGGTTCAATCCTGCGCGGGCCGAACGGAACCGGAAAATTCAACCGTTTTTCGGGATCGGACCGCACTTTGTTCGAACTGGCTGCGAGCCTCGCGCCGCTCGCCGATTATTGCGTGGCGATTGGAACCTGCGCGGCCTACGGTGGCATACCCGCCGGCGATCCCGATCCGACCGACGCCTGCGGCCTCCAATACGATGGCGACGACGTGGGCGGCGCGCTCGGGCGCGATTTTTCCTCGCGCAAAAATCTTCCCGTCATCAACGTCTCCGGCTGCGCGCCGCATCCGGGCTGGATCATGGAGACTTTGCAGGCTCTGGCGAGCGGCGATCTTTCCGCCCAAAACCTCGACCCGCTCGGCCGGCCGAAATTCTTCGCCGCCCATCTCGCCCATCACGGTTGCAGCCGCAACGAATTCTATGAATTCAAGGCCAGCGCCAAAGCGCTTTCGGAGCGCGGCTGCCTGATGGAGCATCTGGGCTGCAAGGCGACGCAGGCGATCGGCGATTGCAACCAGCGCGCCTGGAACGGGGGCGGAACCTGCACCCATGCGGGCTTCGCCTGCATCTCCTGCACGTCGCCGAATTTCGAGGCGATGCGCAATCATCACGTCACGCCGAAAATCGCCGGCATTCCCGTCGGCCTGCCGCTCGACATGCCGAAGGCCTGGTTCATGACCCTCGCCGCTTTGTCGAAATCGGCGACGCCGGCGCGCGTGCGCAAGAACGCCGAGGCCGATCGCATCGTCGAAAATCCGAGACGGGACAAATGAACCGCCTTGTCGTCGGGCCTTTCAATCGCGTCGAGGGCGATCTCGAACTGACGCTCGACATCGACGACGGCCGCGTCGCCGAGGCGCGCGTCTCGGCTTCGCTTTATCGCGGCTTCGAACAGATTCTGGCCGGACGCCCCGCCGCCGACGCGCTCGCGATCGCGCCGCGCATCTGCGGCATATGCTCGCTGTCGCAGAGCATGGCGGCGGCCGCGGCGCTGCGCGCCCTGACCGGCGTTAATCCGCCGCCCAATGGCGAAAGAGCGGCGAACATCGCCCATGCGGCGGAAAATATCGCCGACCATCTCAGCCATTTCTACCTCTTCTTCATGCCGGATTTCGCGCGCGGCTTCTACGCCGGCGAAAAGTGGTTCCTGGAGATCGAAGCGCGGTTCAAGGCGGTTTCGGGCGCGGCGGCGGGCGACGTCCTGCCGGCGCGGGCGCGGCTTCTGCACGTCATGGGCCTGATCGCCGGCAAATGGCCGCACAGTCTGGCGATCCAGCCCGGCGGCGTCACCCGCGCGCTCGATCTCGGCGAAAAAATGCGGCTCCTCGCCATTTTCAGCGATTTCCGCGCTTTTCTCGAAAAGACCTTGTTCGCCGCGCCGTTGGAGCAGGTCGTTTCGATCTCATCGCCGGCGGCTCTCGACAATTTCGCCGAGGGGCCGGGCGATTTCGCCGCCTTTCTGCGTCTTGCAAAAATATTGCGGCTCGATGCGCTCGGGGTCCTGCGCCTGCCCTTGATGAGTTACGGCGCTTACGCCTCGGCGGAAGGTTCTCTGTTCGGCGCCGGCGTTTTCGATCCGCGCAGCGGCGAAAAGCGGGCTCTTCCGAATGGAGACATAGCCGAAGACGTCGCTTTTTCCTTTCTGCGCGAATCTTCGCCGGATCCCGCTCTCGCTACGACGATCCCGGACGCGGAGCGCGCGGGCGCCTATAGCTGGTCCAAGGCGCCGCGTCTTGCCGGCGAGCCTGCGGAAACCGGCGCCGTGGCGCGCCAGGCGGTCGAGGGCGACCCCCTCATCCGCGCCCTGCTGGCGCAAAGCGCCGCCAGCAATGTTTTC
This sequence comes from uncultured Rhodoblastus sp., assembly GCA_964425315.1. Taxonomy (GTDB): domain Bacteria; phylum Pseudomonadota; class Alphaproteobacteria; order Rhizobiales; family Beijerinckiaceae; genus Rhodoblastus. The sequence continues at coordinate 2,572 of CAYRNB010000077.1, read as the reverse complement.
GCCCGCGTCGTCGCGCGCGTCATGGAAATCGCGCGGCTGGCGCTGGCGGCGGAGCGGTGGGCGCGGGACTTGCGGCTGAACGAGAGTTTTTGCGCCCATGCGCCGGCGCCCGATCGGGGGTTCGCCGTCGGCCGGGTCGAGGCGGCGCGCGGCGCGCTCGGCCATTGGGTCAGCGTCGAAAAGGGCCTGATCCAGCGCTACCAGATCGTCGCGCCGACCACCTGGAATTTTTCGCCGCGCGACGCCAACAAAATTCCGGGCCCGTTGGAACAGGCCCTCGTCGGCGTCGAAGTGGGCCCGGCCGGCGCCAAGGCGCCGGCTATCCAGCATGTCGTGCGCTCTTTCGATCCCTGCATGGTCTGCACGGCGCATTGAGCGGCGAAGCGCTCTAGTCTTCCCGGTCGCGCAAAAAAGTCACATGGCCCATTTTGCGGCCGGGGCGCGCTTCGCTCTTGCCGTAAAGGTGCAGGCATGCGCCTTTCTGCGCCAGAAATTCGCGCCAGCGGAAGACGTCCTCTCCAAGCAGATTGCGCATTTCCACCGGCCCGTGGGCGCGCGCGGAGCCGAGCGGAAAGCCGCAGATCGCGCGCACATGCTGCTCGAACTGGGAGGTGACCGCGCCGTCGATGGTCCAATGGCCGGAATTATGCACCCGCGGCGCGATTTCATTGACCAGCAGTTTTTCGCCCTCCGGCCCATCAACGACGAACATTTCCACCGCCAGCACGCCGACATAATCGAGCGCCTCGGCGATTTTCCTGGTTATTTCCCGCGCCCGGGCGCTAAGCGCCTCGCTCAAACCCGCCGGAACCGTGGTGGTCGAGAGAATGTGATGCTCGTGGACATTGCGGCCAACCGCCCAGGCGACGAAATCGCCGTCGATGCCGCGCGCCGCCACCACCGAAACTTCGCCAAGAAATGGCACGAAGGACTCGAGAATGCAGGGCAGGCCGCCGAGCGAGCGAAAGGCGACGGCGAGGTCCGTGCCTTCTCGGATAAGGGTCTGACCCTTGCCATCATAGCCGAAGCGCCGCGTCTTCAGGATGGACGGGCGGCCGATCTGCGCCACGGCGCGCGCGAGCCCGCCGGCGTCGTCCACTTGTTGATAGGTCGCGACCTCTATGCCGAGGGCGGAAATGAAATCCTTTTCGAGCAGCCGGTCCTGGGTCAAAGCGAGAACTTGCGGCGACGGGCGCACCGGCTTGACGGCGGCAAGAATTTCCGCCGCGCGGACGGGAATATTCTCGAATTCGTAAGTGACCACGTCCACTGCGGCGGCGAATTGCGCCAAAGCCTCTTCGTCGAGATAGGGCGCGACCGTCGCTTGCGCCGCGACCTCGATCGCAGGATCGTCGGTGCGGTCGGTGAAAACATGGCAGGAAAGACCGAGGCGCGCGGCGGCGAGCGCCAGCATCCGGCCCAATTGGCCGCCGCCGACAATGCCGATCCGCGCGCCGGGCGCGAGATTCGCGCCGGCCTCAGCCATGATCGGGCCGCTCCGCCACCGCCGCCGTCTGGCGCGCGCGCCATTCGTCGAGTCGCGCCGCGATCTTCTCGTCGTTCAAGGCGAGAATGGCGGCGGCGAGCAAGGCGGCGTTGATCGCGCCCGCCTTGCCGATGGCGAGCGTCCCGACCGGCACGCCGCCGGGCATCTGCACGATGGAGTAGAGCGAATCCTTGCCGGAAAGCGCTTTGGATTCGACCGGCACGCCGAGCACCGGCAGCGGCGTCATGGCGGCCGTCATGCCGGGCAGATGGGCGGCGCCGCCCGCCCCGGCGATGATCACCTTAAAGCCCGCCTCGCGCGCGCCTCTGGCGAAGGCGAACAGACGTTCCGGGGTGCGATGCGCCGAAACGATGCGCACGTCCGCCTCCACGCCAAGCGCGGCGAGGGTTTCGCTGGCGTGGCGCATGGTCGCCCAGTCGGACTGGCTGCCCATGATGATGGCGACGGGAGGTTTCGTTTTCGGCTTTTGCATTCCGACTCGGCTTAGCTGGAAAAAGCGACGGTCTAAAGCGGGCGAGGCAAAAGGGAAAGCCGAAATTTCACAAATTGCGCCTCTTTGTTAAGATGTGCGCCGCACTCTCAGGTCAGAGCCGCGAAAACGGCGCATTTGCGCGCCTGGATGCGCAGACGCCGCGGCAATCAGGCGCAGGGGTCGACATCCATGGCGGAGAAAGACGGAAAGGGGAATGAAAAGGCCGAACAGAACGAAGCTTCGGACGCGTCTGAAGCGATCGACTTTTTCGGCGAAATGACTCAAAACGCGCTGACCGGCCCGCTGTCGCCGGAAGCGCTTTCTCCGGCGGTCGCGGATCTCGTCGGCCATGTCGCCGTCGCGCCGGCCTATCTCCTCGAAATGACGGCCGCGGCCGCGGCCCAGGCCATGCGGCTGTTTGGCGACAGCAATACGCCCGTCGGCGGCGAAGACCATCGTTTCGCCGATCCGGCCTGGCGGGTCCCGCCCTTCAGTCTTTACGCCCGCAATTTCCTGCTCATCGAGCAATGGCTCAAAGCCTCCATCCAGCACGCGCCGGGAGTCACGCCCTCCCACCGGAAACTCGCCGCCTT
>CAYRNB010000076.1:0-15090 GCA_964425315.1 uncultured Rhodoblastus sp. | reverse complement strand
TCGGCTTCCATTCCGGCGCGGCTCTGGCGACCGTGGTCGGCGTGCTGATCGAGGTTCCGGTGATGCTTTCGGTGGTCAGGATCGTCAATGCGACCCGAAGCTGGTATGAGTCCGGCGCGGCCGTGCGCCGCCGCGGCCTTCCTCCCGCCATGGTCGCGACGGAGAAACCGCGTCTTGGCTGAACCTGTCGATTCCACGCCCAATCTCGACGAAGAGCGCTTTCGCGCCATCGACCGCGAGAAACTTCTCGCCCCGCCGCCTCAGCAACATGCGCCGCGCATATTGCTGCTCTACGGTTCATTACGGAAACGTTCGTTCAGCCGCCTGCTTTCCGAAGAAGCGGCGCGCATTCTGCATCGCTTCGGCGCCGAGACGCGCACATACAACCCCAGCGGCCTGCCGCTGCCCGACGACGCCGAACCCGACCACCCCAAGGTCGAGGAATTGCGCGACCTGGTCAGCTGGTGCGAGGGCATGGTCTGGTGTTCGCCCGAACGCCATGGCGCGATGACGGGGATCATGAAGACGCAGATCGACTGGATTCCCCTGAGGCTCGGCGCCCTGCGGCCGACGCAGGGCAAGACGCTCGCCGTCATGCAGGTCTGCGGCGGCTCGCAGAGCTTCAACGCCGTCAATCAGATGCGCATATTGGGGCGCTGGATGCGGCTCATCACCATTCCCAATCAGTCGTCGGTCGCCAAGGCCTTTATGGAATTCGGCGACGACGACCGCATGAAGCCCTCGCCCTTTTACGACCGCGTCGTGGATGTGATGGAGGAACTGGTGAAATTCACCCTTCTCACCCGCGACCGCGCCGCTTATCTCGTCGACCGTTATTCGGAGCGCAAGGAAAGCGCCGAAGAACTGTCGCGGCGGGTCAACCAGCGCGCCTTGTGACAAGCCGCGCTTCGCTCACAGAGACGCCAGGACCTTCTGCAGCCGGCCGGAAACTTCGCCGGCGATGTCGTTCAGGGCGGGATTGCCCACCGCCTGCATATTGGCCGCGGGATTGATCGCCGCGATCTCGACTTCATTGTCGCCGATCTGGCGCACGATGACATTGCAGGGCAGCATGACGCCGATGCGCGGCTCGGCCTCCAGCGCCTTTTTCGCCAGAGGCGGATTGCAGGCGCCGAGAATGCGATAGGGCGGAAAATCCACCCCCAGTTTCGCCTTGAGCGTCGCCTCGACGTCGATTTCGGTCAGCACGCCGAAACCCTCGGCTTTCAGCGCCTCTTTGACCTTTTCGACCGTCCCGGCGAGCGTGCCGGGCGCCGTGACGCGAAAATTATAGTCCATCTGACTCTCCGCTTTTCATGATCGTATTCGAATATCATGTAATCACTGAAAGCAGGACTTAAAGCAAACTGAGGGCCTTTCTTCGGCAAGCGAAGGCGATGATGAAGGAGGCGTAGCTCCAGGTAAGATTTAGCGCCGAGGTCGGCGCGCCGTCTATTTGCGAGAATTGCTCCGCCAGTTCGCCGGAATCCGGGGTGAACCGCCGCGCCATGGCCATGACCGCGTCGCCCCGCTCAATCAGGGCCCGCGCCAGCGGCGCGCGATAGCGCGGCGATAAAACGCCTTTGCCCAGGGCCTCCGGTTCTTCCGCCAGCATCTCGGCCAGGGCGCCGCGATTATAGGACGACAGCGCGATTTTCACGCCCGAGGCGGCGGCTAAGGCGAAGCGGTAATAAAATTCCGCCGCGCCCAGGGTCGAGAAAAAGAAGGCGCCGCCGGTGAAATAGACGTCGCCCTCATAGCGCCCGTGGGCGGTTCCGCACCCCTTCGGGCGCTTGCGATTGATCGGATAGACGCGGTCGAACATTTGTTCGAGTTTTATGAGCGTCGCCAGGGCCTTGGGATCGGCGGGGCTGTGCGGGCCGCTTTCCCGCGCCGCCTGGACCACGCCTAAAATGACGGCGAAGTCGAGCCGCATGGTCGGAGTGGGTTTAAGCGAGGGATCGGGGAGCGGCGTCAGATAGGCGCGGGCCTTTCGGTCGAAATATTGATCGAGGACGGGCGCCAGTTCCCGCGCCGCTGCGGCGCATTTTTCCGCACGGCGCGTCTGCCCAAGCGACCGCGCCCATTCGGCCCCATCGATCAGCGCCCCGTATTGCGCGATCTGGGTGTGGTAATGGCGGCGGTTATGCTCTTCCCAGATGTCGTAGCAGGGCTCCCGCCAATGAAGCGCCGTATAGTCGAGATCGCCTTCGATCAGGGCGCGCACGGCGGCCACGGGCAGAAGCGGCTGCAGGTCTTCGTTGCGCCAATAGCGCATTAACGCGAGGGCGCGCAGGGCCGGCCCGTCGTTTTGTGGGCGCGACCATTGCAGAATGTCCAGCCGTCCGTCGGCGGCGAGACGCGCCTCACCGAGCACGGCTTCTCCGCGGATTCTCCGCATTTCCTCGCGCGTGCGCACATATTGGACAAAGTCGGGCAAAACGCCGGCCCGCTCCTCTTTGTCATGCGGATTGGCGCGCCCGTCGAGCCGGCTCAGCGCCAGGCTGAACGCGACGAATTCGCGGAAGAGTTTTAGGCCCGCCTCGCGCAAAATTCCGTCCTCGATCAGGACGCGCAGGCCGTCGATGACGATGGAGGAATCGCGCAGCCAGTGAAAGAAGTAATCCGGGTTTTCGGCGAGATCGGGCGAGGCGAGGATCGAGCCGCGCGCCGGCCGGATCGTCTGGCCATAATTGCGCCGATGCTTGACGAGCTGCGTCGCCGAAATGGCGCGCGGCATGAGTTCGGCGCTACGCCGATATTGCTGCTCCAGCCAGTCGTCCAGCCCCTTTTTCCACAATCTCGGATGCGGCTTGCCCATCGCGGACCTCATTTCGGCGGCGGATCGCCGGAGCCGGCCGGGCTCGCGCCGGTCTCCGCCTCGCCGCCCTTGCCGGCCGAACGGCCCCGCCGCGGAATGGTCAGGCTTTCGCCCTGCGGGTTGCGGTTGATGCGCAGGATACGCCGGAAAAAGGGATCGGCGCCTTGCGATCCCGCAATATTGACCAGCGTCGAACCGGCAAGCTCCTTGTCGAACAGATCGAACAGGGCCTTGCGCGCCTGGAGCGACAGGGAATCGATGGCGGAATCGACAATGACCCATCGCGGCTTGTGCAGCAGCAGGCGGGCGAAGGCGAGGCTCTGCTGCTCGGCGTCGGTCAGGTTCTGGTCCCAGCGCCCTTTCTCGTCCAGCCGGCGGGCGAGGTAATCCAGGCCCATGCGCGTGAGCGCCGCGTCATATTGCGCCGTGTCGAATTTCTCCGCCTCCGCCGGATAGGCCAGAATGTCGCGCAGGGAGCCGTCGGGAATATAGGGACGCTTGGGCATGAACATGATCTTGTCGTCCGCCGGCAGGGCGATGCAGCCGGCGCCCCAGGGCCACAAGCCCGCTATGGCGCGAAACAGGCTGGATTTGCCCGCCCCCGGCGCGCCGACGATCAGCGTATGCTCGCCAGGGGCGATTACGACTTGTGCTTGGTCGAGCGATATGCCGCCGGCGGGCGAAATGACGACGAGATCATTGAATCGCAGCTTGTTTTCGGGAGAAACCGTCAATTCGATGCGGCTCGCCCCGCCGCCGATGCGGTCCAATTCCTCAAGCGCCCGGCGAAAGGCGCCGACGCGCAGCAAGGTGGCGCGCCAGTCGGCGATGACGCCGACGTTATCGACGAACCAGCGCAGGGACTGCTGCACCTGATCGAAGGCCCCGACCGCCATCAACAGCCCGCCGAAGGTGAGATTGCCGGCGAAATAGGCCGGCGAGGCGACGATGATCGGCGCGACAATGGTGAACCAGCCATAGCCGGCCGTAACCCAGGTCAGGCGGGTGGTGACGCCGATAATGGCGCGCAAAATTACCAGAAGGCGGTCGAGTTCGGCGTTGAGGCGACCTTTTTCCTCTCTCTCGCCGCGATAGACGCCGATGCCCTCGCCATGCTCGTTGGCGTGCACCAGAGCGAAGCGAAGGTTGGACTCGCGGGCGTAGCGCTCGGCGTTGAGGGGAATGAGCGGCCGGCCGGCGCGCCAGGAAAGATACGAGGCCACGCCGGCGTAAGTGAGCGCCGCCCAGACCATATAGCCGGGGATGACGAAATGCGCCCCGCGAAACGACAGGACCACCCCCCGCGACAGGCCCCAGAGCACGCCGATAAAACAGATGAGCAGCAGCGCCGCCTGCAGCAGGCCGACGCCAAGGTCGGTCGAGACTTCGGAAAGATGATTGGCGTCCTCGTGGATGCGCTGGTCGGGATTGACGCCGATCGCCCCCGCCCCGGCGATGAGAAAGGCGCGTTGGGGCGCAAGCCATTCGGCGATCAGGTCGCGCGTCAGGCCCTCACGCAACTTCATCTTCATGGTCAGATTGAGCCAGCGCTGGGCGACATTGAGCACGAGCAGAGCGCCGGCGATGAAGAGGTAGACCAGAAGCTGACGGCCGAAACCGCCCATGTCCTTATGGGAGAGGGCGTCGTAAAAAGCCTTGGTCCAGATGTTCAGTCGGATCTGCATGGCGGCGGTCGCGCCGACCACGACGAGGAGCGCCCCGGCCAGGCCCAAAAGGGCCGAGCGCTGCCGCGACGCGCCGAGGGTCCGCAACAGCAGGCGCGACAGCGGGATGAAGCCGTCGTTCTGTGACCCCTGTTCAGCCGCGACATCGGAAGCGGCGCCGGTCTGTTCCGCCATCGATCCTCGACCGCGTGAATTCGCCCGCCTATAACATCATTGGCGCGCGCCTCCGGCAAGCGGGCGCGCTGGACGGGGACAAGAGCTTGAACCGGATCGAAAAACTTCTCGCCGAAATGACGCTGGAGGAAAAGCTCGGCCAGATGTCCATGTCGCCGGCGGGAATGGCGGCGACGGGACCGGTTCGCGGCGAAGCGACGACGGAAGAGATCCGCGCCGGCAGGGTCGGCTCTCTTCTGAACATCTGGGGCCGGGAAGCGACCGACGGATTCCAAAAACTCGCGGTGAAGGAGACCCGGCTCGGCATTCCCCTTCTCTTCGGCGTCGACGTGCTGCACGGTCACCGAACAGTCTTTCCCATTCCGCTCGCCGAAGCCGCCCTTTTCGATCCGGATTTTTGGGAGCGCACGGCGCGCGCGGCGGCGCACGAGGCCGCCGCGGACGGGGCCGGCCTCACCTTCGCGCCCATGCTCGACATCGCCCGCGACCCGCGCTGGGGCCGCATCGCCGAAGGCTTTGGCGAAGACCCTCTGGTCGGCGCGCGTTTCGCCGCCGCCAAAGTGCGCGGCTTTCAGGGCGGCGATCTCGCTTCGCCCGATTCCGTCGCCGCGACCGCCAAACATTTCTGCTGCGGCGGGGCGGCGCTCGCCGGCCGCGAATACGCCGCCGCCGACATGTCCGAGCGCACCCTGCACGAGGTCTATCTGCCGCCGTTTCGCGCCGCGGTCGAAGCCGGCTGCGCCGCCATCATGTCGGCCTTCAATTCGGTCGCCGGCGTTCCGATGACGGCGCATGTCCCGCTGCTGCGCGGATTTTTGCGCGAAAAGCTAGGTTTCGACGGCGTCATCATGAGCGATTACGCGGCCATCGAAGAGCTGATCGACCACGGCGTCGCCGCCGACCGCGCCGAAGCGGCGGGTTTGGCGTTAAAGGCCGGAGTTGATATCGACATGGTCAGCGGCGTCTATCTCGCCGGCCTGCCCGAAGCGCTCGAGCGCGGGCTGGTCGAGATGAAAGCCATCGACCAGGCCGTGCGCAGAATCCTCGCGCTTAAATTGCGACTTGGCCTGTTTGACGACCCGTTCCGCGCCGCCGCGCCGCACATGCCGCAAGCGGCGCAGGAACTCGCCCTCGACGCCGCGCTGCGCGCCATCACGCTTCTGACCAATGACGGCATCCTGCCGCTTGGCGAGAAAATGCGCCGCATCGCCGTGATCGGCCCGCTCGCCGACGCGCGCGCGGAAATGGTCGGCCCATGGACGCTGGCGGGAGACCCGCGGCAATGTTCGACCATTCTCGAATCCTTGCGCGCCCTCCTCCCGCGCTGCGAAATCGCATTCGAACCAGGCGTCAACATAACCGACGATGACTACGACGGAATCGTCGCGGCGCGCGCGCTCTGCGACGGCGCCGATGTTGTCGTTCTTTGCCTGGGCGAAGCCGCCAATATGAGCGGCGAGGCGGCGAGCCGGGCGCAGCCCGGATTGCCGGGTCGCCAGCGCGAACTGGCGGAAGCCGTCCTGGCGAGCGGCGCGCCCGTCGTCGCCTTGCTTTCTTCAGGCCGCCCGCTGATCGTCCCATGGCTGGCCGAAGGCGCCCGCGCCCTGGTCGCGACCTGGTTTTTGGGGGCCGGCGCCGGTCAGGCGATCGCCGAGGTTCTCACCGGGCGTTTCAATCCGACCGGGCGGCTTCCCGTCACCTGGCCGCGCGATGTCGGGCAGATTCCGATTTTTTTCGCCGAACGGCCCGCCGCCCGGCCGGCTAAAGCCTCCGATCCCTTCACCAGCAAATATATCGACATCCCCAACGAGCCGCTTTTTCCCTTCGGCCACGGCCTGTCCTACGCGCACGTCGAACTCGCCAATCTGCGGCTCGGACAGGGCGAGTTCGGTCCGGGCGACGAAATTACGGTCGAAGTCGACGCGGAAAATCTTTCCGACGTAGAGACGGAGGAAACGATTTTCCTGTTCGCGCGCGACCGCGTCGCCACTTTCGCCCCGCCGGTGCTGGAACTGAAGGAATGGGCCAAGGTCGAACTCGCGCCGGGCGGGAAAAAGACGGTTTGTTTCACCCTCGCGGCGCAGGGTTTGGCCTGCCTCGACGAAAATTTCGAGCCCAGGCTGGAGCCGGGCGAATTCGACATTTTCGTCGGCCTCAGCGCCGAACGGAAATCCCTGCTCTCGGCGCGCCTGCGCTGCCGCGCCTGAACCGCGGTCAGGATTTGCGCTTGTGTTCCGCGTCGATGCGCTCGTCGAGTTCGAGAATGTTGCTTACCAGCGCTCCGTAATCGCGCCAGAGTTCCGCTTTCGTGTAAGCCCAGGCGTCATTGGAGCGCCCGGCAGCCTCGACTTTGCCGCGCAAATCGTCACTGCCCTTCTGAATTTCCTCCAGAAAGTCGCGATGAAGGTTCGAAAACCGTCCGGTTTCCTGGAATTCGCGGGTCCGCTTTTTCAGGCGCTCGCCCAATTGGTCGAGTTTCTGTTTGAGTTCTTCCTTTTCGCTCGCCATAGCCGTTCCCTCTATCGATTGGGCTCCCTCGGATAGCCGTCGCCTAGATAAATATCAACGACATGAATCATTGGCGCCCATACCATATGATGAGAATCGGGGGGCTGTTTAATCCATTTCCGGCAAAAGGAGCCGCTGAATGACGAAAAACGCTTCCCCCCGCTCTTCGCGCCGCGCGCCTTCGAGCGTTCCCGCCTTCTGGCCGATGGAGCTGGCCGCCGACCTGATCGAGGAAGGAACCGAGCTCTACGCCAAAAACCTGAAATTCCTGAGCGAGGAAGCCAAGATTCGAGCGGAACTGCGGCCGCGTCTGGCGACGGCGAACCGCGTCCGTCTCGACCTGCGCACCATGGTCTTGCGCGAATATGGCGCGCCGGGCGGCCTTCCCGCCCTCGTCGTCGCGCCCTATGCCGGCCACACCGCCATGATCGCCGATTTTCACAAGGGCCAGAGCCTGGTCGAGACGCTGATGGGAAACGGCGTCGGCTCGGTCTTTCTCACCGACTGGAAATCGGCTGCGCCCGACATGAAGGATTTCGATATCGACAATTACATCGAGGAATTGCTGGTCGCCGTCGAGGAATGCGGCGGACGCGTCAATCTTGTCGGGCTTTGCCAGGGCGGCTGGATTTCGGCCATGGTTGCGGCGCGCTTTCCCGCCAAGGTCAATTCGCTGGTGCTTGCCGGCTCGCCCATCGACACCCAGGCCGGCGACGGGCCGATCAAGCGCATGGTCGATGACGCGCCGCTTTCCTTCTACGAGGAGCTGGTGACGCTCGGCGGCGGGCTGATGAAGGGCGAATTCATGCTGCAGGGATGGAAGAACATGCATCCGGAGCAGCATTACATCCAGGACCAGATCGACCTCTTCGAACACATCGACGACCCCGTTTATGTAAAGAAGGAGGAGGTTTTCGAAAGCTGGTACGAAAATCCCATCGACCTGCCCGGGCGCTGGTATCTGCAGGCCATCGGCCAATTGTTCAAGGACAATCGCCTCGCCAGGGGCGAGTTCGTGGCGCTCGGCAAAAAACTCGATCTGCGCGCGATTACCTGCCCGGCCTATCTGCTCGCCGGCGCGGCCGACGACATCACCACGCCCGAACAAGTGCTCGACGCCGCCAAGCTGATCGGAACCCCGAAGGCGGGCATCGTGCAAAAGACCGTGCCCGGCGGCCATATCGGCCTGTTCATGGGCGCGAGAACGCTGCGGGACCATTGGCCGGACATCGCCCGGTGGGTCGCGGCGCAATGAGGCGGCTTCGGCTCGATTGCTCCGCAATCCGCCTGCAACCGAAGGAAGAAGGAGAGAGCCATGACCAATCAGCAGTCGCCCGCCGACGCCGGGGCTTCAACTGGTTTTTCCCGCGCGATTCGCCAGCATTCGGGCCTGTTCCTCGCCGAGGGAATCGTCCTGTGCATTCTCGGAATCGCGGCGATCGCCGTTCCTGTTCTCGCGGGCCTTGCCGCCACCATCTTCCTCGGCTGGCTGTTTCTCGCGGCGGGGCTGTCCGGCCTCTATTTCACCTTTCGCGAGAAAGGCGCGCCCGGATTCGGCTGGTCCCTTTTCTCGGCTCTGCTTGCCATCGCCGCGGGAGCGGTCCTGCTTTGGCACCCTCTGAAAGGCCTGCTGACGCTGACCTATGTGCTGATCGCCTTTTTCATCGTCGACGGCGCCGTCACGATTTTTATCGCCATCGCCCATCGGCGTGAACTGACCGGCAAATGGGAGTGGGTCCTGGTCAATGGCGTCATCGACCTGATCCTCGCCGGCATCATCATTGCCGGCCTGCCCGGCGCTTTCGCCTGGGCGCTTGGCCTGCTGGTCGGCATCGACATGCTATTTGGCGGCGCGGCCCTGGTCGCTTTGGCGATCGACGCGCGCAGGACGGCGCAATAAAAGGACGAGAGCCTAAATCAAGACTTGCTCCGGCGAACGCCCGCCGCCAATTCGAATTCCCATTACCGGCATGTGCGAACTGTTCTGTCTTTCGAGCCGCCTCCCGACCCGGGCGACTCTGTCCTTAAAAACTTTCGCCAGCCATGGCGGATTCGGCGGCGTGTCCATCGACGGCTGGGGGCTCGCCTTTTTCGACGGGCGCGACGTCCGGCTCTACAAGGAGCCCGAACCCGCCGCCGACAGCCAATGGCTGCATTTCATCGAGCAAAGGCGCGTCGCGAGCCATCTGATCCTCTCGCACATAAGGCGCGCGACCCAAGGCGCGGTGAGCCTCGCCAACACCCAGCCCTTTTCGCGCGAGCTTGGCGGCCGCGCCCATGTCTTCGCCCATAACGGCCGGCTCGACGACATCGAGACGCGCCGCGTCGGCGAATGGCGGCGCTACCGGCCCATGGGCGACACCGATTCCGAAACCGCCTTTTGCATCCTGCTGGAGCGGCTTGCGCCCCTGTGGGCCGGCGCCTCGGTTCCGCCGCCGCTCGAAGCGCGGCTCGCCGTCATTGCGCAGTTCGCCCAGGACATGCGGGAACTGGGGCCGGCCAATTTCCTTTACGCCGACGGCGACGCGCTTTTCGCCCATGGGCACAGGCGGATACAGGACGACGGGACGATTTCGCCTCCCGGACTCTGGCGCCTGTGCCGCCGCTGCTCCGGCGATCCCGACGCCCACACGCCAAGCGCCGCCGAAGCCCAGGACCTGGTTTTGGTCGCCAGCACGCCGCTGAGCGAGGAAAGCTGGACTCCCTTCGCCGAAGGCGAAATCGCCGTCGTCAGAGACGGCGAGGTTTTGCCGGGCCCACCGAAGAGGTGAAAAACCGGGCCTCACGCCAGAAGTTCGACGCGCCCGGTTTTGAGCTCGTAAATGCCGCCGACGACCCGGATTTTCCTGCTCTCCGCCGCCGCCTTCAGGATGGGCGGCGCAGTTTTCAGTTTTTCGACGTTGAGCGCGACATTTTTGCGGATCGCATTGGCCAGCTTGTCGCCCTTCTCGCCCTCCACCGCCTCGACCGCCGGGCGGATGGCGGCGACGAGCGACGGCAGATGTCCCGGCGGCATGGCGCGGTCCTCGACCGCTTTGATCGTGGCGGCGACCGCGCCGCAGGCGTCGTGTCCGAGCACCATGATGAGCGGCGTGTTGAGCGCGTGGACGGCGTATTCGAGACTGGCGATCATCTCGTCGCTGGCGAAATTGCCGGCGACGCGGCAAACGAACAGGTCGCCGCGCCCCGCGTCAAAGCAATATTCCGGCGCGATGCGGGAATCGGCGCAGCTTAGAATGGCGGCGAACGGATTTTGCCCTCTAGTCAGCGGCTCGCGTTCATGGCGGAAATCGTGCCGCCGGGCCACGCCCTCGACATAACGGTCGTTGCCCTGCTTCAGCCGGTGCAGGGCGGCGTCGGGGGAGAGGACGTTTTCCGGCTTCGGCGGCGCGGCGAAGGCGCGTGGCGCCATGGTCAACCCCAGGGCCGCTCCGGCCGCGAGCTTGAAAACGTTTCGCCGCCCAATTTTCGCGCGCGCATTTCTCGCCTCACAAGCTAGGCACATGATTGCGTCCTCCCATCCCCATGGATCGATCGGCGGGTAAGCTCACCGCGCTCGCACCTTAATGCCTTCGCGCCGCCGCGCGAATGACGCCGATCGCGGTGGCAAGAAAGCCGCCGCCCAGGCGCCAAGCCTCTTTCCAGCGCCCGTGAGGCGAAACACGGCAGGGTGACCATATAACCACCTGAATAATCAATAGTTATTCAATTTGTTTCATTTCTAAACGCGAATGGCCCGCATCTTGCTGCCCATGCTCCAACCGCGCCGGCGTGCAAGCCAGACAGCGGAAACGAGGAGACGGCAGGGAGACGCTTCATGTCAGCCACGGAAACATTTTACGATGTGATACGCCGGCAGGGGATCACCCGGCGCAGCTTCACCAAATTCTGCAGTCTCACCGCCGCCAGCATGGGCCTGGGCGCGACCGGCGCCGCCAATATCGCCGAGGCGCTCGAAACCAAGCCGCGCCTGCCCGTCATCTGGATGCACGGGCTCGAATGCACCTGCTGTTCAGAAAGCTTCATCCGCTCCGCCCATCCCCTGGTGAAGGACGTTGTCCTGTCGATGATTTCGCTCGACTATGACGACACGCTGATGGCCGCCGCGGGCCATCAGGCCGAAGCCATCCTCGACGAGACCAAGAAGAAATATAAGGGCCAATATATTCTCGCCGTCGAAGGCAATCCGCCGCTCAACGAAGGCGGCATGTATTGCATCAATGCGGGAAAACCCTTCGTCGACAAGCTCAAATGGATGGCGGAGGACGCCATGGCCGTCATCGCCTGGGGCGCCTGCGCCTCCTGGGGCTGCGTCCAGGCGGCCAAGCCCAATCCGACCCAGGCGACGCCGATCGACAAGGTCATTTTCGGCAAGCCGATCATTAAGGTCCCCGGCTGCCCGCCGATCGCCGAAGTCATGACCGGCGTCGTCACCTATATCGTCGCTTTCGGCCGCCTGCCCGAACTCGACCGGCAGGGCCGTCCGCTCATGTTCTATTCGCAGCGCATCCACGACAAATGCTATCGGCGGCCGCATTTCGACGCCGGCGAGTTCATCGAACATTGGGACGACCAGAACGCCCGCATGGGCTATTGCCTTTATAAAATGGGCTGCAAGGGGCCGACGACCTATAACGCCTGCTCCACCGTGCGCTGGAACAACGGCGTCTCCTTCCCCATCCAATCGGGCCACGGCTGCATCGGCTGCGCCGAGGACGCCTATTGGGACAACGGGCCCTTCTACAGCCGTCTCGCCAAGATCAATCAGTTCGGCGTCGAAGCCAACGCCGACAAGATCGGCATGACGGCGGCCGGAATCGTCGGCGTCGGCATAGCGGCCCACGCCGCCGTGACCGCCGTGGGGCGTGCGCGTGTAAAGCACGACGACAAGAACCCGCCCAAAGGCGACTGACGGACAAGTCGCGCCAGAATCCAAGAATCAAATTGAGGAAACATGAGCCATGGGCGTTCAGACTCCGAACGGTTTCAATCTCGACAATTCCGGCAAGCGCGTCGTGGTCGATCCGGTGACCCGGATCGAAGGCCATATGCGGGTCGAGGTGAATGTCGACTCCAATAATGTCATCCGCAACGCCGTCTCGACCGGGACGATGTGGCGCGGCATCGAGGTCATCCTGCGCGGGCGCGATCCGCGCGACGCCTGGGCCTTCACCGAGCGCATCTGCGGCGTCTGCACCGGCACCCATGCGCTGACCTCCGTGCGCGCGGTCGAGGACGCTTTGGGAATCCAGATTCCGGAAAACGCCAATTCGATCCGCAATATCATGCAGCTCACGCTGCAGGTGCACGATCACCTGGTGCATTTCTATCATCTGCACGCGCTCGACTGGGTCGATGTCGTCTCGGCGCTGAAGGCCGATCCCAAGGCCACTTCGCAACTGGCGCAGTCGATCTCGCCCTGGCCCCTGTCGTCGCCCGGCTATTTCAAGGATTTGCAGGGCCGCCTGAAACGCTTCGTCGAGTCAGGACAGCTCGGTCCGTTCAAGAACGGCTATTGGGGCAGCAAGGCCTACAAGCTGCCGCCGGAGGCCAATCTGATGGCCGTGGCGCATTATCTCGAAGCGCTCGATTTCCAGAAGGAGATCGTAAAGATTCACACGATCTACGGCGGCAAGAACCCGCATCCCAACTGGCTCGTCGGCGGCGTGCCCTGCCCGATCAATGTCGATGGAATCGGCGCGGTCGGCGCGGTCAATATGGAGCGGCTCAATTACGTCAGCCAGATCATCGACCGTTCGATCGAATTCGTCAGCCAGGTCTATATTCCCGACCTTCTGGCCGTCGCCTCCTTCTACAAGACTTGGCTCTATGGCGGTGGCCTGTCGAGCAAATGCGTGATGAGCTACGGCGACATTCCCGAACACGCCAACGATTATTCCGCCGCCAATTTGCACCTTCCACGAGGCGCGATCATCAACGGCAATCTCGCCGAGGTCCATCCGGTCAACCTTCGCGATCCCGAGGAAATCCAGGAATTCGTCACCCATAGCTGGTACAAATATCCCGACGAGACCAAGGGCCTGCATCCCTGGGACGGGATCACCGAGCCGAATTACGCGCTCGGCCCCAACACCAAGGGAACCAAGACCGACATCGAGAATATCGACGAAAGCGCCAAATACAGTTGGATCAAATCGCCGCGCTGGAAAGGCCATGCGATGGAGGTCGGACCGCTGGCGCGCTGGATCGTCGGCTATGCGCAGGGCAAGCCGGAATTCAAGGATCGGGTGGACAAGGTTCTCAAAGACCTCGGCCTGCCGGTCACGGCTTTGTTCTCGACGCTTGGCCGCACCGCCGCGCGGGGGCTCGAATGTGAATGGGCCGCCCATAAGCTCAAGCACTTCCAGGACAAGCTGATCGCCACCGTAAGGGCGGGCGATTCCTCCACCGCCAATGTCGATAAATGGGAGCCCAGCAGCTGGGCCCCCGACGTGAAGGGCGTCGGCTTCAGCGAGGCGCCGCGCGGCGCGCTCGCCCATTGGGTGAAGATCAAGGACGGCAAGATCGACAATTACCAGGCCGTGGTGCCGACCACCTGGAACGGCAGCCCGCGCGATCCCAAGGGCAATATCGGCGCTTTCGAGGCGGCGCTGATGAACACGCCCATGGCCGATCCCAACCAGCCGGTGGAGATCCTGCGCACGCTCCATTCCTTCGACCCGTGCCTCGCCTGCTCGACCCATGTGATGAGTGAGGACGGCCAGGAAATGGCGAAAGTCCAGGTGCGGTGAAAAACGCCTCTGGCGGGGAAGGC
Source organism: uncultured Rhodoblastus sp. (assembly GCA_964425315.1). GTDB lineage: Bacteria > Pseudomonadota > Alphaproteobacteria > Rhizobiales > Beijerinckiaceae > Rhodoblastus. The sequence goes on along the minus strand of CAYRNB010000076.1, from coordinate 1,127 downwards.
GCGGCTTTCCCCGCCTGCTCCCGATGCGGGAGAGATCGACAAAATTCCGGGAGGCAGACATGACGGAACTGACGCAAGTCGGCGACATTTCGGACGCGCAGGGCGAGAGGGTCATTCCCCGCCGCACGGTCTATGTCTATGAGGCGCCCGTGCGTCTCTGGCACTGGGTCAATGCGCTTTGCATCGTGACGCTATTCATCACCGGCTATCTCATCGCCTCGCCGCCCGACAGCCTGACCGGCGAAGCCGCCACCCATTTCCGCATGGGCTATATCAGATTCATCCATTTCAGCGCCGGGCAGGTTCTCGCCGTCGGCTTGCTGCTGCGCATCTACTGGGCCTTCGTCGGCAACTCCCATGCGAAGCAGATTTTCTACATCCCCTTCTGGCGCGGCGATTTCTGGAAGGGCGTGCTGCACGAAATCCGCTGGTACGCCTTTCTCGAAAAGTCGCCCAAGCAATATGTCGGCCATAATCCGCTGGCGCAGACCTTCATGTTCGGCATGTTCACGCTCGGGCTCCTGTTCATGATCTGCACCGGCTTCGCGCTCTATTCGGAAGGCGCCGGCCACGCCTCCTGGTTTTACGCTTTGTTCGGCTGGGTTTTCGTGCTCGTCCCCAACAGCATGGAGGTGCACACATTGCACCATCTCGGCATGTGGTTCCTGGTCGTCTTCACGATGATGCACATCTATGCCGCGGTGCGCGAGGACATCATGTCGCGCCAGAGCATTGTCTCCTCGATGATTTCCGGCGAGCGCTCCTTCCGCGACGAGGAGGACTGACCGTGGAGCGCCAGGCGAAGAAGAAAATCCTCGTCTTGGGGATCGGCAATATCTTATGGGCCGACGAAGGCTTCGGCGTGCGCGCGCTCGAAACCTTCCACGCCCGCTATGTCGCGCCCGACAATGTGACTTTGCTCGACGGCGGCACCCAGGGCCTCTATCTCGTGCAATTCGTGCAGGAGGCGGATTATCTCCTGGTTTTCGACGCCATCGATTACGGCCTTAAGCCCGGCGCGCTGAAGATCGTACAGGGCGACGACGTGCCGAAATTCACCGGCGCGAAAAAGATGAGCCTGCATCAGACCGGCTTCCAGGAAGTTCTGTCGGCGGCCGACCTCCTAG
>CAYRNB010000075.1:0-15340 GCA_964425315.1 uncultured Rhodoblastus sp. | reverse complement strand
TCTATGAAGGCGGCGCGCGCGCTCTCGACGGGATCGACCTCGCTATCGCCGCCGGCGAACATGTCGCGCTGGTCGGGCCGAGCGGCGCGGGCAAGAGCACGTTTCTTTCTCTGCTGCTCGGATTCATCCAGCCGACGGCGGGACAAATTTTCGCAGACGGCGTGCTGCTCGCCGAACTCGACCCCGCCGCCTGGCGCGCGCGCGTCGCCTATATGCCGCAACGCCTGCATTTTTTCGACGGCGACATTGCGGAAAATGTCGCCATGGGCCGCGCCGCGCCCGAGGGAGATGCGCAAGCCGCTGTCGCCCGCGCGCTGAAGGAGGCGCGGGCCGACGCCCTGGTTGCGCGTCTGCCTGATGGCGTCAACACGCCGCTCGGCGAAAGCGGCTACGGTCTTTCCGGCGGCGAGGCGCAACGCGTCGCGCTGGCGCGCGCCTTCTATCGTCCGGCGCCCCTGGTTCTGCTGGACGAGCCTACCGCCCATCTCGATCCGGCAACCGAGAACGACCTGCAGCAATCCGTCGCGCAACTCGCCGCCGGCCGCACCACGATCGTCATCGCCCACAGGCTGGCGACGGCAAAAAACGCGGATCGCCTGATCGTGCTCGACCACGGCAAAATCGTCGAGACGGGCAGCCACGAAAAGCTGATCGCGGCGGGCGGATTTTACGCGCGAATGGTCGCCGCGGAACTCGCGCCGGCGCCGAGCGAGACGGCGCGATGAAGAATTTTTTCCGCATCGTCGCGCTCTTCCGGCCCTATGGCTGGTGGCTCCTCGCCTCGATCCTCATTTCGCTGGCGAGCCTTCTCGCCAATATCGGCCTGCTGGCGGTTTCCGGCTGGTTCATCGCCGCCATGGCCGCGGCGGGCCTCGCCAGCGCGCCGATCAATTATTTCACCCCGGCCGCGGTAATCCGCGCACTGGCGATCCTGCGCACCGGCGGGCGCTATCTCGATCGCCTGATCGGCCACGAGGCGACCTTTCGCCTGATCGGCGGTCTCCGCGCGCAAATCTTCGCAAAGCTGGAGCCATTGGCGCCGGCCGCGCTCGGCGATCTTCGCTCCGGCGACGTTCTGGAGCGGCTGCGCGGCGACATCGACCGCCTCGAACAGGTTTTTCTGCGGTTGATCTCGCCTTTGGCCGTCGCCCTCCTCGCCGCAGCGGCGCTCGTCGTCCTGTTTGCGCGCTGGAGTTTTTTGCTTGCGGCGGCGGCGTTGATCGTCTTCGCCCTCGCCGGGCTCGCGGCGCCGATCGCCAGCGCATGGAGCGGGCGCCGGCCAAGCCGCTCCGCCGCCGCGCTCGCCGCCGACATGCGCGCGCGTCTCGTCGACGATCTCGAGGGCCTCGCGCCCCTGCTGGCGACCGGCGCCGAAAAGCGTCATTTCGGCGCGCTCGAAAAAATCATGTCCGATGGTCTCGCGGCGGAGGACAGGATCGCCCGCATCGACGCATTCGGCCAGATGGGCGTCGGCGCCAGCGGCGAACTCGCCGCGCTCGCCGTGCTCGCTTTCGGCGTTCCGCTTCTGCGGTCGGGGGCGATTCCCGGCCCCGACCTCGCTCTTGGGGTTCTGGCGGCTTTGGCCTGTCTCGAAGCTTTCGCCGCCATTCCCGGCGCTTTCGCCGGCCTGTTCGGCGTGGCGGAATCGGCGGATCGCCTGTTCGGTCTCATGGATCGCCGGCCGCTCGTCGTCGAGCCCTCAGCCTCCGCGTCACCGCCAAAAAATTTCGACATCGTGTTTCGGCGGGTGAGCCTGACCTATCCTGGCGCGGATAGGCCGGCGCTGCGAAATATCGATCTGAAAATTCCGGAGGGCGCCCGTGTCGCCTTCATCGGAACGAGCGGCGCCGGCAAGTCGAGTCTCGCCGATCTTCTCATCCGCTTTCGCGATCCGACCGAAGGGGAAATCTTTCTTGGCGGCGTCGCGCTCCAAAATCTCGCGGGCGATTTTCTGCGCGCGCGCATCGCCGTCATCCGCCAGAACCCGCATCTCTTCGCCGCGACCGTGGCGGAAAATCTTCTGCTCGCCAGGCCCGGCGCGACGAAGGAAGAGCTTTGGGACGCCTTGGCGGCGGTTGGCCTCGACGAAATCATCCGCGCTCTGCCGCTGGGGCTTGACTCCCATGTTGGAGTCGGCGGCGCGCGCCTGTCGGGAGGACAGGCGAAAAGGCTCGGCCTGGCGCGCGCCCTGCTCACCGATGCGCCGATCCTGTTCCTCGACGAGCCGACCGAAGGCCTCGACCCGGAAACGGCGCGGCGAACGCTCGACGCCCTGATTGAACGGACGAAGGGCCGCACTCTGGTGCTCGCCACTCACCGCTATGCGGAACTCAAAAAGATGGACGAAATCATCACACTGGACGGCGGCGTCGTCATCGAAAACAGACGCGGGCTCGCAGGCAAGGAAGCATTCAGTTCCGAGGATAGGAGATGAATCTGCGCCGGTGGCGCGCGGATTTGAGCACAGAGAATCTCGCTTGGTTCGTCAAACAGAAACAGATCACGCCGCATGTTCCGGTCTTCGACAAAGCGACCCGGACTGACGGCGCATTCTCGCGGGCCGGTTTCACCTTCGATGCCGAGGCCAACCGCCATGCTTGTCCGGGTGGCAAAGGCCTGATTCAGTTTCGGCGCTCGTTTGTGATTTCAAGAACTGGGATAACGGGTGTTCGGCGTCAGCACGAGTGGGACAGGACGCCGTGATGCGAACACTCTCACGCTTTATGGCGATTACGCCGCGCGGGCGACCGAGCACCGCTCCATGGGCAAGCCAGACGACTCCAACAGATAAGAAAGTGATTCACGCGCCTCCGAGAAGCTTCGGCAACATTCGGTCACGCACTCAAACCGGCAAGAGCCAATTTCCAAACGCGACCCACGGAACCTTCCCACGCGCAGCTAGCGGGTTCCAGGCCATTGCCAATTCACGAACTCCGGCTTGTCAAAGCCTTCGGCGTCGGCAAAACGCAGGCAGGCGAGGATCGCGTTCTTCATATGCTCTTTGACGTGGGCGCCCGCGACGCGCAGAGAGGGAACCCGGTCGATGGCGTCGATCACGAGATTGAAGCGGTCGATCTGGTTGCGGATGGCCAATTCCATGGGCGTGTTGATATTGCCCTGCTCCTTGTAGCCGCGCACATGGATGTTGCGGCTGTTGGCGCGCCGATAAGTCAGCTTGTGGATCAGCCAAGGGTAGCCATGGAAATTGAAGATCACCGGCTTGTCGCGGGTGAACAGGCTGTCGAAATCGGCGTCCGAGAGGCCGTGGACGTGTTCGTGCTCGGGAACGAGGCGAAACAGGTCCACCACATTGACGAAGCGCGTCTTCAGTTGAGGAAAATGTTCGCGCAGCAGGGCCGTCGCCGCCAGCGCCTCCATGGTGGGGACATCTCCCGCGCACGCCATGACGAGGTCCGGCTCCTCGTCTTCGTCGCTGCTCGCCCAGTCCCAGATGCCGACGCCCTTGGCGCAATGCGCGCCGGCTTCCTCGATGTTCAGATATTGCAGATGCTTCTGCTTGTCGGCGACGACGACATTGATCTTGCCGGTGCTGCGCAGGCAATGGTCCGCCACCGAGAGCAGGCAATTGGCGTCCGGGGGCAGATAGATGCGCGTGACCTTGGGGCTCTTGTTGGTGACCAGGTCGAGAAAGCCGGGATCCTGGTGGGAAAAACCGTTGTGGTCCTGCCGCCAGACCGTGGAGGTCACCAGAATGTTCAGCGAGGAAACCGGCGCCCGCCAGGGGATTTCCAGCGATTTCTCCAGCCATTTGGCGTGCTGGTTGAACATCGAGCCGATGACGGTGATGAAGGCCTCGTAGGAGGCGAACATTCCGTGGCGGCCTGACAGCAGATAGCCCTCGAGCCAGCCCTCCAGCGTATGTTCAGAGAGGATTTCCATCACCCTTCCGTCGCGCGCCAAATGCGAACCGTCGGCGTCCTCCGGCAGGATTTCGGCCATCCAGGCCTTTCCGCTCGCCTGATAGACGTCGTCGAGGCGGTTGGAGGCGGTCTCGTCCGGGCAGAAGAAACGGAAATTAGCCGGGTTGGCGCGCAGCACGTCGCGCAGCATCCGGCCCAGCGGCCGCGTGTTTTCCTCCGCCGCCTCGCCCGGGCGGGCGACCTGCACGGCGTAATCCTGGAAATCGGGAAGCGCCAAGTCCCGCCGCAGCAGCCCGCCGTTGGCGACCGGATTGGCGCTCATGCGCCGAGAACCTTCCGGCGCGAGCTTGGCGAGTTCGGGATCGAGCCGGCCGTCGGCGGTGAACAGAAGCTCCGGCCGATAGCTCCGCAGCCATGCCTCCAACTGGGCGAGATGGGAAGGGTCGCTGTGGGGATCGAGCGGGATCTGATGGGAGCGCCAAAAACCCTCGACCTTATGTCCGTCCACCTCCTTGGGCCCAGTCCAGCCCTTGGGCGTGCGCAGCACGATCATCGGCCATTCGGGCAGGCCGTCCACGCCCTCGGCGCGCGCCTTGCCCTGAATGGCGCGGATCGAATCGAATATGGCGTCGAGGGTCGCTGCGAGCCGATGATGCACGGCGGCCGGTTCGTCGCCCTCGACGAAATAGGGTCTGTATCCAAAGCCGCGAAAAAGACTGTCGAGCTGCTCGTCGCCGATGCGCGCGAGAACGGTCGGATTGGCGATCTTGTAGCCGTTCAGGTGCAAAATCGGCAGAACCGCGCCGTCGCGGGCGGGATTGAGGAATTTGTTTCCGTGCCAGGCCGCGGCGAGGGGGCCGGTTTCGGCTTCGCCGTCTCCGACGACGCAGGCGACAACCAGATCCGGATTGTCGAAGGCCGCGCCGAAGGCGTGAGAGAGGCTGTAGCCGAGTTCTCCGCCTTCGTGCAAGGAGCCGGGGGTCTCGGGCGTGCAATGGCTGCCTATGCCCCCCGGAAACGAAAACTGTTGGAAGAAGCGCCGGAGCCCGTCTTCGCTTTGGCCCTTGTCGGGATAGACCTCGCCGTAGACGCCTTCAAGCCACGCATGGGCAAGCACGGAGGGCGCGCCGTGCCCGGGACCGGAGATGAAAAGGACGTTGAGGTCGCGCTGGCGTATCAGGCGGTCGAGATGCGTCCATAGAAGGGTCTGCCCCGGATCGGAGCCCCAATGGCCCAACATGCGCTTCTTGATATGTTCGATCTTGAGCGGCTCCTTCAGCAGGGCGTTGTCCCGCAGGTAGAGCATGCCGGCGCAGAGATAGAGCGACGCGCGCCAATAGCGGTCCATCGCGTGGAGTTCATCATCGGAAAGGACGGCGGAGGGGGTGTTGCGTTCGTTCATGATATGAAATTCGACCTGTCTTCTGAATGTCGCTCGGCTCGGCGCCGCATTGAATGGCCGCGGACGGGAAGGGTCAAGGTCGCCTGAAGCGCCTTCTTGACCATTCGCCGGAAGGCGGCGCCATCCTTCCCCTTGTCGTCCACAAGAATGGAACTTCGGAGCGCGCAGGCCAGTTCGAGTTACAGTCCGTGATTTCCCAATGCTTCGCCCGCTCCGCGGGTTTCCGCTGCAAGGCCTGGAAAGGGCGTTGCGGTCCCTGCCAAAACAGCCTCAACTCGTCGCCGGGGCGGCGCAATCGATGACGTAAGACGGGAATGCCACATGAATGCGACGACAATGGTTCATGACCTCGGTCAGAGCCTCTGGCTCGACAATATCAGCCGCTCCCTGCTGAACAGCGGCGCGCTCCGCGCCTATATCGACCAGTTTTCGGTGACCGGCCTCACCTCCAATCCGACGATCTTCGATCACGCCTTCGGCGCCGGCGCGGATTACGACGAGGACATCGCCCGGCTGGCGCCCGCGGCGCAATCGACGGAGGATTTGTTCTTCCAACTGGCGCTCGGCGACATTTCGCGGGCGGCCGAAATGTTTCGGCCCGTTTTCGCCCGCACCGACGGGGTGGACGGTTGGGTTTCGCTGGAGGTTTCGCCGCTTCTCGCCCATGACGCCGCCGCGACCCTGAAGGCGGCGCGAAGTCTTTCCCGGCGCGCCGGCGAAAAAAACCTGTTCGTCAAAATCCCGGGAACGCGGGAGGGGCTGCCCGCCATTGAGGAGGCGATCTTCGCTGGCGCGCCGGTCAATGTCACGCTGCTCTTTTCCCGCGAGCATTATGTCGCGGCGGCGGAAGCCTATTTGCGCGGCGTCGAGCGACGCATAGCGGCGGGGCTCAATCCCGCCGTCGCCTCCGTCGCCTCCGTTTTCATCAGCCGCTGGGACGTCGCCGTCGGCGGCAAGGTTCCCGGCGAACTAACCAATCGGCTCGGCGTCGCCATCGCCGGGCGCGTCTATAAAGCCTATCGCGAAACGCTCGATTCGCCGCGCTTCCAGCGCGCGCTCAATTCCGGCGCCCGCGCCCAGAGACTGCTGTGGGCCAGCACCGGCGTCAAGGACCCGCAGGCCCGCGACACGCTCTATGCGGAATCGCTCGCCGCGCCCTTCACCATCAACACTTTGCCGGAGGGCGCGCTCAAGTCCCTGGCCGCGCATGGCGAGATTGGCGGGACAATGGCGGCGGACGGCGGCGACTGCGAAAAAGTTCTGGGCGAATTCGCCGGGGCCGGCGTCGACATCGACGTTTTGGCCGCTCGCCTTCAGGAGGAAGGCGCCGCCGCCTTCGCCAAATCCTGGACCGCGCTGATGGCGCGCCTCGAGGCCAAAGCGGTCGCGCTCCGCAAAACGGCCTGAAGACGGCGCGGCGATGCGACGGGTGGCGCAGGAGGTCTTGCGCTTGAAAATCCGCCGCCTGCATCTTGATGGAACCCGAAGCAACGGGAACCGTTCAATATTCAACCGGCGTCTCCGGCCAGCGCGCTGCGCGAGGCCGGGGAACGGCGTGTGCGTTCGGAGCGGTCCTCCCTCTTTCCCTTCGACGCAGGCGTCATCCTGATCGACATCGAGGGATTTTATCGTGCAGTTGGGAGTGATCGGCCTCGGCCGCATGGGCGGCAATATGGCCCGCCGTCTGTTGCGGGGCGGTCATGAATGCGTCGTGTTTGACCGCTCCGCCGAGAACGTCGCCGCACTCGTCAAGGAAAACGCTGTCGGGGCGGCTTCGCTGGCGGAATTCGCCAAGCTTTTGCAGAAGCCGCGGGCGGTCTGGCTCATGGCGCCGGTGGGCGCGGTCGATCAGCTCATCGCCGATCTCCTGCCGCATCTCGAGCGCGACGATATTCTCATTGACGGCGGCAATTCCTTCTACGTTGACGACCTCCGCCGCGCAAAGGAATTGGCGTCCAAGGGCGTTCGATACGTCGATGTCGGCGTCAGCGGCGGCGTCTGGGGCCTCGAACGCGGCTATTGCATGATGATCGGCGGCGAGGCCGAGGCGGTGCGTCATCTCGATCCCCTGTTCGCGACGCTCGCGCCCGGACGCGGCGATCTTGCGCGCACGCCGGGCCGCAGTGACGGTTCCGGGACGGCCGAACTGGGTTATCTCCACTGTGGCCCGAACGGCGCCGGGCATTTCGTCAAGATGGTCCACAACGGCGTCGAATATGGCCTCATGGCGGCCTACGCCGAGGGCTTTTCCATTCTCAACGCCGCAAACGCCGGCAAGAAGCGCGGCGCGGTCGACGCCGAGACGACGCCTATGCGCAATCCGGATCATTACCAATATGATCTCAATCTGTCCGACATCGCCGAGGTCTGGCGTCGCGGCAGCGTCATCTCCTCCTGGCTGCTCGATCTGGCCGCGGCGGCGCTATTGCAAGACCCGGCGCTGAGGAAGTTCGCCGGGCGGGTGTCCGATTCCGGCGAAGGGAGGTGGACGGTCATGGCCGCGATTGACGAAGGGGCGCCCGCGCATGTCCTGGCCAGCGCCCTGTTCAACAGATTCGCTTCGCGCGGCGAGGCCGATTTCGCCGACAAAGTGCTTTCCGCCATGCGTTACCAGTTCGGCGGACACGTCGAGAAGCCTGCGGCGGAATAAAGCGTTCGGCGATCAGGTCGCCGGGAATTGAGGAACATGGCCAAAGATCTCGCGCAGCTCGCGATCAACACGATCCGAACCCTTTCGATCGACGCCGTGCAACAGGCGCAATCAGGCCATCCCGGCACGCCGATGGCGCTCGCGCCTTTGATTTATGCCTTATGGAATCGCGTTCTGCGTTTCGACCCGAAAGATCCAATCTGGCCAAATCGCGACCGTTTCGTTTTGTCCAATGGCCATGCCTCGATGCTCCTGTGGTCAGTATTGTATCTCGCTGGCGTCCAGGCGGTGAATGCGGATTACGAGCGTCTCGGCGAACCGTCGGTGACGCTCGACGACATCCGGCGCTTCCGGCAGCTCGACAGCAAGGCGCCGGGGCATCCCGAATATCATCTGGTGTCCGGCGTCGAAGCGACGACCGGTCCGCTCGGGCAAGGGATCGCCACCAGCGTCGGCATGGCGATGGCGCGCAAATGGCTTGCCGAACGCTACAACAGACCGGGCTTCGATATTTTCGATTACAACGTCTATGCGGTCTGCGGCGACGGCTGCCTGATGGAAGGGATAGGCTCGGAGGCCGCGTCGCTCGCCGGCCATCTCGGCCTCGACGACCTGTGCTGGATTTACGACAACAATCACATCACCATCGAGGGCGATACGCGCATCGCGTTCACCGAGGATGTCGCGGCGCGCTTCCTCGCATACCGATGGAACGTCCTGCGCGTCGGCGACGCCAACGATCTCGATCGGATCGAGGACGCGCTGGCGATCTTCCGCCGGACGACTGGCCGGCCGACGCTGATCATTCTCGACAGCCATATCGGCTATGGCGCGCCCCATAAGATCGACACAGCGGCGGCGCATGGCGCGCCTTTGGGTGAAGACGAGGTTCGCCTGGCCAAACGCGCCTACGGCTGGCCCGAAGACGCGAAGTTTCTTGTGCCGGAGGGCGTGCGGGAGCATTTCGACGCTGGAATCGGCGCGCGCGGCGCCGAGGCGCGAAAGCAATGGCGGGACATGTTCGCCGCCTATAGCGCGCAATTCCCCGCGCTGGCGAACGAGATCGAGCTGATGCAGCGGCGCGAATTGCCCGAAGGTTGGGACCGCGGCCTGCCGCGCTTTGACGCCGATCCCAAGGGCGTTTCCGGCCGCGAGGCGTCGGGCCGCGCGCTCAACGCGCTCGCCAAAAATATTCCCTGGCTCGTCGGCGGGTCGGCGGACCTCGGACCGTCGAACAAAACGATTCTCAAGAACGGCGCCGGCGATTTCGAAGCCGCGACTCCGGACGGAAGAAACCTGCATTTCGGCGTGCGCGAACACGCCATGGCGGCGATCGTCAACGGACTGTCGCTGTCGAAGTTGCGGCCTTACGGCGCCACGTTCCTGATCTTCAGCGACTATGCCCGTCCCGCCATCCGACTCTCCGCCATGATGGAGCTGCCGACGATCTACATTTTCACCCATGACGCCATGGGCGACGGCGAGGACGGGCCGACGCATCAGCCGGTCGAACAGCTGATATCGCTGCGCGCCGTTCCCGGCTTGCTCGTGTTCCGGCCCGGCGACGCCAATGAAGTCGTCGAGGCCTATCGCGCCATCATGCAATTACGTCACCAGCCGGCCGCGATCGCCCTGTCGCGCCAACCGCTGCCGACCTTCGACCGCGACAAATATGGCGCCGCCTCCGGTGTCGCGCGCGGCGCCTATGTCATGGCCGATGCGCCCGGCGGCGCGCCGGAAATCATCCTCATCGCATCGGGCAGCGAGCTTTCGCTGGTCGTCGCGGCCCATGAAAAGCTGGCGTCGAAGGGCGTCCGCTCGCGCGTCGTGTCGATGCCGTCGTGGCATATTTTCGAGCGCCAGCCCGAAGACTATCGCGAGAGCGTCCTGCCGCGCGCTGTCAAGACGCGGCTCGCCGTCGAGCAGGGATCGGCGCTCGGCTGGGAGCGCTATGTCGGCGACGCCGGACGGGTGATCGGCATGGAGACGTTCGGCGCCTCGGCGCCGCTCAAGCAATTGCTGCATAAATTCGGCTTCGAGCCGGAGAGGGTCGTCGCAACCGCGATGGAAATGCTCGGAAGCGAGCCGCCGCCGCAATCGCAGTCCAGCCAGGAGATGGAGAATGCGTCTCGCGCATGAACAGCTATCGGCGCGGCAGCCCGGATCGGAGGCCGGGAGCGCTCCCGTCGCGCCGCCCTGCGTCATGGTGATCTTTGGCGCGACCGGCGATCTGACCAAGCGACTGGTCGTCCCCGCTCTTTATAATCTCGCCCGCGCCAAACGGCTGCCCGACGCATTCCGGCTCGTGGGCTTCAGCCGGCCGGAGATGAACGTGGACGATTGGCGCGAAAATCTGTGCGACATGATGCTTAAATCCGTCGAGCATGCGGACGGATCCGAGGCGGACGCCATCGACAAGGCGACTTGCCATTGGCTGCGCGAGCGAATGGACTATCTGCAGGGCGATCTGAACGATTTCGAATCCTACCGCCGGTTGGCCGAATATCTCGACGAAAGGGACGAAACCTCCGGAAACCGTCTGTTCTACCTCGCCGTCGCCGATCGGTACTTCGCCCCCTCGGTGGCCGGCCTCGCCGCTGCGCGCCTGATGTCGGAAAAGGACGGGAGGTGGCGCCGTGTGGTGATCGAAAAGCCCTTCGGACATGACCTCGCCTCGGCGCGCTCGCTCAACGCCATGATTTTACGACATTTGCGTGAGTCTCAAATCTATCGGATCGATCATTTCCTCGGCAAGGAGACGGTGCAGAACATTATGGCGTTGCGTTTCGCCAACGGGTTGTTCGAGCCGCTATGGAACCGGCATCACATCGATCATATCCAGATCTCGGCGGCCGAGACGGTTGGCGTCGAGCACAGGGGAAGCTTTTACGAAAGCGCCGGCGCGCTGCGCGACATGGCGCCGAATCATCTCCTGCAACTTCTGGCGATGACCGCGATGGAGCCGCCAACCTCCTTCGACGCCGACGCCGTGCGGGCCAAGAAGGCGGAAGTCATCGAGGCCATACGTCCGCTTGAGCCGGAGGAGGCGCTCAGGGACGCGGTGCGCGGCCAATATGGCGCCGGCCTGGTGAAGGGCGCGCCGGCGCAGGCCTATCGCCAGGAGCCTGACGTCGCGCCGGATTCCAATACCGAGACATTCGTCGCGTGCAAGTTGCAGATCGATAATTGGCGTTGGGCGGGCGTGCCTTTCTACCTGCGCACCGGCAAATATCTGTCTCAGCGCCGAACCGAAATCGCCATAAGATTCCATCAGGCGCCTTACACGCTTTTCCGCGGCACGGATGTCGAGCGGATGCATCCCAACTGGATGATCCTGCGCATTCAGCCGGATGAGGGGATCGCCCTTGAATTCGCTGCGAAACGCCCCGGTCCGTCGGTCAAGCTCAGCACCGTCGCCATGGATTTCGCCTATAGCCGCCATTTTGAGCTTCCCCCCGCCACAGGATACGAGACGCTGCTCTTCGACTGCATGATCGGCGACGCGACCCTGTTTCAGCGCGCCGACAATATCGAGGCTGGCTGGCGGGCGGTCCAACCCATCCTCGACGCCTGGGCGGCCTACCCTCCCTGCAATTTCCCGAACTATCCGGCCGGGTCGAGCGGTCCCGCCTCGGCCGACATTTTGCTCGCGCGCGACGGGCGCGCCTGGCGGCCGTTGGATTGAGTCAGGACGAGCTATGAGCCAGGCGCGCGGACGTCTTGAAATTTTTCCGGATTCTCTGACCCTCGCCCGTCACGTCGCGAATTGGATCACGCAGGCGGCGCTTGCGAAAAAGGCCGCCTTCAATGTGTCGCTGTCAGGCGGATCGACGCCAAAGACGCTCTTTGGTTTGCTCGCCTCGGATGAATTCAGGGGCCGCTTTCCGTGGCCGGTCGTCTCCTGGTTTTGGGGAGATGAACGCTTCGTTCCATATGACCATCCGGCAAGCAATTACGGCATGGCGCGCGACGCCATGTTCGCCAGGGTCCCCGTTCCGCTGGAAAACATTCACCCGGTCCCGACCGACGGCGCGCCGGAAGCAGCGGCGCTGCGTTACGAACGCGTCTTACAGGACGTCAATGGCGGAAAACGGCTTGATCCTGCGCGCCCGCTTTTCGACCTGACTTTGCTCGGTCTTGGGCCAGACGGCCATACGGCGTCTCTGCTGCCTGGAGATCCTGCTGTGGAGGAGCGCGAGCGCTGGGTCGCGGTCGTCGCGAAGGGACGGCCTGAAACCCGCATCACCATGACGTTGCCGGCGATCGAAAGCAGCCGCCGCGTCGCCTTTTTGGTGACCGGCCGCGAGAAGGCGGCCGTTCTGCAAAAGGTCCGCAGCGGCGCCGGCGAGCTTCCGGCGGCTCGCGTCCGGCCAATCGGCGAATTGTTCTGGTTTGTCGATCAGGACGCCGCGAGCCTGAGTCCGCTTTAATGCGGAACGAAGAGATCGGCGCGCTTCCGCATGATCCGTTACATGCTGACCCGTGGATCACGACGCCAATCATTCTAAGCTGGTTGCTCGGGCTTTTTCTCTGGTGGGAGAATCGCTGGCCGCCCGGTCCTCGAATGGCCTGCGGCTTGGATGATAATCGGCTTCCTCTCCTATCAATTTGACGAAGAGCGCGTCGAGCTTCACGACAAGTCGTTTGGACAAATTGTCCCGAAAAGCCCGGTCACAGACGCAAGCCGCCGTCGATTTCAAGAATCCGGCCGTTGAAATAATCGTCCTGAAGGATGAACAAGGCTGCGCGCGCGATTTCTTCCGGCCTGGCGAAACGCCCCGCAGGAATGTTCGCTACGATTTTGTCCTTCACTTTCGGCGGAATGGTCGCCGTCATGCGCGTTTCGGAAAAACCCGGGGCGACGCCGGCCACGCGGATGTTGTGCCGCGCCAACTCCTTCGCCCAAGTCACGGTCATGGCGGCGACGCCGGCCTTGGCGGCGGAATAATTGGTCTGGCCGAGATTGCCGGCGCGGGAAATGCTCGAAATGTTGATGATAACGCCGCCATGGCCTCCTTCGATCATATGGACCGCGGCCTCGCGCGCACAAAGGAACACGCCCCTTAGGTCGACAGCGATCACCTTGTGGAATTCGTCGAGGGACATTTTTCGTTGCACCTTGCCGTTCGCCGCCTTCACCAACAATGCATCGCTGGTTATGCCCGCGTTATTGATGAGGGCGTCGACGCGGCCAAGGTCCCTTTCGACACTGCCGAACAACGCCTCGACGCCCGGCTCGTCGGTTATATCGCTGGGATAGCCCTTGGCGTCGGTGGCGCCTGCCTTTGCGCAAAGCCGGACTGTGTCCGCGAGCTTGACATCATCCACGTCGACCAGCGCGAGCCCGGCGCCTTCTCTCGCCAGCATCTCGGCCATTTTCTGACCCAGCCCCCGAGCCGCGCCGGTGACGACGATTACTTTTTCACGAATTTCCATTGGATTTTCCCCTCATTGAACGAGCGCCCGGCTTCAGGCTGGCCTCGCATCGCGATCCATGCGCGGCGGCCTGAAATGCTTGGCGGGGACATGGAGCGCCAGCGGACAGTTAAGCTGGATGGCAGGAGCAACGACGCCAGGCGTCATGATCGGAGCCTCGGTTTCCGTCCGCCCGGCTTTTTAAGTCGCCACGCAACGGGATTGACCGGCGCCAGCCCTCTGACGCGACTTGGACCGCGACCCTTAAACGCGATCCGCGCCATGGCCCGCTTTTGGCGGGATGACGAGGGCCTCATCGCCGTTTAGGAATAAAGTGCACACTGCTAAACCTATATAACAATATAAACCAGTTAAATATTAAATACACATGTACTGCATGTGAAAAATATTTAATCTTCAGCGTGGCAAAATGAACAAATTGACTTGCTAGCCTCACACATTTGCTAATCGCCGCAGCGGACCAACTAGGTCAGCATGCCTTGGCGTTGCCGAGTTACGGCGAAACCACTGGACATTCTCGATGTCTGGACCATGGAGAGTGAAATGTCGGATATTCCGAAGGCGCAAGCCCTTTCAGACCCATCCCATTCGCAGGCCCCCGGCTCGACGCGACGCGACTTTCTCTACATCGCCACAGGCGCGACAGCCGCCGTAGGGGCGGCCGCGACCTGCTGGCCGCTGATCAGCCAAATGTGGCCGGACGCCGCGACCATCGCCGCGGGCGGGCCCGTCGACGTCGACCTCACCTCCGTCTCTCCCGGCCAGCAAATTCTGGTCATGTGGCGCGGCCATCCGATTTTCGTCGTCAATCGCACGAAAGAGAATCTCGCCACCTTGCGGGAGAAGAGTCTGATCTCGAACCTGCGCGATCCCAATTCGCAAGTTCACCAACAGCCGGCCTACGCCCAGAACTGGCATCGCTCAATCGAGCCGCAATGGCTGGTTCTGGTCGGCATCTGCACCCATCTCGGCTGCATTCCACTATTCGAGCCGAACAAGAATCAGCATGGCCCGGGCTGGCCGGGCGGCTATTTCTGTCCCTGTCATGGCTCAAAATACGATTTGGCCGGCCGCGTCTATGACGGTGTGCCGGCGCCTTACAACCTGCCGGTTCCGCCCTATCACATGGTCGACGGCAAGAAGGCGCGCATCGGCGAAAATCCGAAAGGCCAGAAGTTCAACTTCGACACTATCGTCCAACTTTAGTGAACGGCGCCGCGATTTTTCATTGCGACAATTGCGAGCGGGCGTGACTCGGAAGAAACGCCCGCCGCAGAATGCGTCCCCCTCGCCTGGACGAGTCAGTCGACCAGGACGACGCCGATCGTGGCGGACGCCGGACGTTGGCCGCCACGCCAAGAATTTTCAGCGCTATCCGTCGTTTTCGTGCCCGCGACCGCAACCGTCATCGCTCCCCCATCCACCAGACGAGGCGATGGCCTTGGAAGCCAGCGTCGTCGATAGCAGCAGGGTGATCGCGGGGGGCGTAACGACGGAGAATTTTCCAAGGGAAGCAAGAAACTTCCGACGATCGGCCTCAGCGTCTTCGAGCGTCTGAAGGGTGGCGTGACCCGGTTTATCGTTTCGCTGATATTCCATGGCATTCTTCCCTTCCAGGTTAATCCGTCGCGGAATGCGTGAATTAACCCCTTGCGGATTTGGCGAGTCCCGCTCTTCTGCAGCGCGCCGTCCCTCAACCTGGAACTCGCGGGCGTCACCGGCGGCGGCGCGCGCCGAACCTACCTTACTCGCAAAAACAGGATGCTCCCCCCATTTAAAATGTCAAGCAAAAATACCCTATTTTAAATAGCAAATTTAATGCTGGTTTTTCGAAAATAAAATGGTTAAAAAAACAATCCAAAATCGCCCTGACGGGGGCGCAACCAATCGGATCCGAGCGACATGCGACTGGCCAACCGCCCAAGCCGCGAATGTGGCGACGAATCTGCGGCTAACTTTGTCGTGCGCCCC
>CAYRNB010000074.1:0-15411 GCA_964425315.1 uncultured Rhodoblastus sp. | reverse complement strand
AGAATCGCTGCTGACCGCGATCCGCAGGTGAGGCGGCGGCCGCCTCCGCCGCGGCGCGGCGTCCTCGTCCAGGGTTTCGCGGAAAAGCCGGCCGCCGGCGGCGACAAGAACCATATCCATCAGGAGCGCGGTGGCGCAAAAGGCAAGCTGCAGCCTGAGGGGCGCGACGAATTCATCAGGCCGCGGATGGCGAGCCACGCCATGCGCTGCGACGGCGACAAAAACGAGAGCGAAGATTGGCGCTATTATCCACAGGCCGATTTTCACGATCCTCCAGCTCCGTCCGCGCGAAAGCCGAAAGGCGACGCCCGGCTTGGCGTAAGGCGAATCCACGGCTGTGGCGGGAAACAGAAAATAAAAGCGGATGAAGCCATAGATAGAAGCAAGGACGCCAGCCAGAGCCAGGACGGCCAAAAATGGCGAATCGCGACCCGCGAACCTGCCGATCAATCCGCCGAGGGCGATGTGCGCCGCCATGAGGAAGGAAAAGAACGCGTATCGGGCCAGGACACGGGAGGGCCAAAGCGCGCCCTGGCGGATTCTCGCTGGCCCAACAATATGAACCGCTGAACGGCAACGTCCAGAGGCGTCAGCGCCAGTCTTTCATAGGCTGCCGACAGCAATTTCAGCCCAAGAATCAACGACAGGCGCGCCGCGTTTCCGCCGACGAGGGCCGGGACAGAGGCAAAAACGTAATTCTCCGCGGCATATGCGATCAGGGTGACGACGAACAACCACGGGTGCGAGGCGCAGCAAAGAAACGGCGTCGCCGCAAGCGGCCCAAGCGATGGAGCGGGCGGAAATTCGTGCAGGCAAAGCAGCCTCGCGAAATCATGAAAAATCGGCAGCGTGAAATCCATTTGAAAGACTTTGCCGTGAGGCGGATTGACGTCGCCTCACCTGCAACAAGAAAAAAGGCGGCCAGATGGCCGCCTTTCGTTTCCTTGGTGAAGGAAAGCTCACGCCTGCTGTTCGGCCCCAGCGGCCTCCGCCGCTTTCGCTTCCGCCCTGGCTTTGGCCTCAAGGTCCTCGCCGGTCTCCTGATCGACGACGCGCATGGAAAGCCGCACCTTGCCGCGATCGTCGAAGCCGAGCAGTTTCACCTTCACCTTGTCGCCTTCCTTGACCACGTCGGTGGTTTTAGCCACGCGCTGCGGCGACAATTGCGAAATATGGACGAGGCCGTCCTTGGCGCCGAAGAAATTGACGAAAGCGCCGAAATCCGTGGTCTTGACCACCGTGCCTTCATAGATCTGGCCGACTTCCGGATCGGAGGCGATGGACTTGATCCAGTTGATCGCCGCCTTGATCGAATTGCCGTCGCTCGACGCGATCTTCACCGTGCCGTCGTCCTCGATATTGATCTTGGCGCCGGTTTTTTCGACGATCTCGCGGATGACCTTGCCGCCCGAACCGATCACGTCGCGGATCTTGTCGGTGGAAATCTTCATCGTCTCGATGCGCGGCGCGAATTCGCCGAGTTCGGCCCGCGCCCGGTTCAGCGCCTTGCTCATTTCGCCGAGGATGTGCATGCGCCCGTCCTTGGCCTGGGCGAGCGCGACCTTCATGATCTCCTCGGTGATGCCGGCGATCTTGATGTCCATCTGCAGCGAGGTGACGCCATGCTCGGTGCCGGCGACCTTGAAGTCCATATCCCCGAGATGGTCCTCGTCGCCGAGAATATCGGAGAGAACCGCGAAGCGCTCGCCTTCCAGGATCAGGCCCATGGCGATGCCGGCGGTCGGGCGCTTCAGCGGAACGCCCGCGTCCATGAGCGCCAGCGAGGAGCCGCAGACGGTCGCCATCGAGGAGGAGCCGTTCGATTCGGTGATCTCGGAGACGACGCGGATCGTATAGGGGAATTCCGCCTGCGTCGGCAGCATGGGATGGATGGCGCGCCAGGCGAGCTTGCCGTGGCCGATTTCGCGCCGTCCGGGCGAGCCCATGCGGCCGGTTTCGCCGACCGAATAGGGCGGGAAATTGTAATGGAGCAGGAAGTTTTCCTTATAGGTCCCTTCCAGCGAATCGATGAATTGCTCGTCTTCCGCCGTGCCGAGCGTCGCCACGACCAGGGCCTGGGTCTCGCCGCGGGTGAACAAAGCCGAACCATGGGCGCGGGGCAGGATGCCGGCCTGGGCGAGAATGGGCCGCACGGTCTTGAGATCGCGGCCGTCGATGCGCACGCCGTCGTCGAGAATGTTCCAGCGCACGACTTTCGCCTGGAGGTCGTGGAAAGTCTCGGCGACCTGCTGCTTGTCGAATTTGGCCTCGCCGCCTTCGGGGAACAGAGCCGCATCGACCTTGGCCTTGACCGCGTCCACCGCCGCGTAGCGCTGCTGCTTGGCGGTGATCTTGTATGCTTCGCGCAATTCGGCCTCGGCGATTTCGGCGACCGCCTTCTCGATTTCGCTCTTGTCGGTCAGAACCAGGTCGCGCGGCTCCTTGGCGGCGCGCTCGGCGAGGCGAATGATCGCCTCGATCACCGGCTGGAAGCCGGCGTGACCGGCCATGACAGCGGCGAGCATGGTTTCTTCCGAAAGCTCTTTCGCCTCGGATTCCACCATGAGCACCGCGTCCGTCGTGCCGGCGACGACGAGATCGAGCTCCGAGTCCTTCATCTCGTCAATGGTCGGATTCACCTTGATCTCGCCATTGATATAGCCGACGCGGGCGGCGCCGACCGGACCCATGAAGGGCACGCCGGAAAGCGTCAGCGCCGCGGAGGCCGCAACCATGGACAGAATGTCCGTATCGTTCTCGAGATCGTGGCTCAGCACCGTGATGACGACCTGGGTGTCATTGTAATAGCCGTCGGGGAAAAGCGGACGGATGGGCCGGTCGATCAGCCGCGAGATCAGGGTCTCGCGCTCGGAGGGACGGCCCTCGCGCTTGAAATAGCCGCCCGGAATGCGGCCCGCCGCAAAGGCTTTTTCCTGATAATTGACGGTGAGGGGGAAGAAATCCTGACCCGGTTTCGCGGTCTTGGCGGAGACGATGGTGGCGAGAACGGTGGTTTCGCCATAAGAGGCGAAAACGGCGCCGTCGGCCTGGCGGGCGATGCGTCCGGTCTCAAGCGTGAGCTTGCGCCCGCGCCAATCGATTTGTTCGCGATGCATTTCAAACATTTGTCTCGTCTTTCATGGATGGGACGAAGCGCCAACCATGGGCAAGACGGCGAGACGCCGCTTTTTTCGGCGCCTGACGATCCTGCCCCATGGCCCGGAAGCTTCGTCCGGCTGGACGGGCGGCCCCTGCCGCCGGTCCCGATGCGGTCGCAGTGTTTCACGCGACCATGGAAAAAACGCGGCCAGACCCGTCCAGCCGCGGCGACGCCTGCTTTAGCGGCGGAGGCCGAGACGCCCGATCAGCGTCTTATAGCGCGCCTCGTCGTTTTTCTTGACGTAATCGAGGAGTTGGCGGCGCAATGACACCAGTTTGAGCAGGCCGCGACGCGAGTGATTGTCTTTCGCATGCGTCTTGAAATGCTCGGTGAGATTGATGATGCGCTCGGTCAGAATGGCGACCTGAACTTCCGGCGAGCCGGTGTCTCCCGCCTTGGTCCCGTATTCCTTGATGAGCGCCTGCTTGCGCTCGGCCGTGATCGACATCTCGTTTCCTTTCTTGAAGCTTAAGCAAAGGAGCGGCCGCTCCGGGATGTCGTCCAGGGCGGTCGGGAGTATTCGCGCGCGCCGCAAAGAGTCGAGCGCGAACGCGTCTCTATACACGTTTTTGCGTCGAGGGCCAGAATAATCGCCGCATGGGCGGCAAAAACCGCGGCCTCAGCGGTTCAAATCGTTCCATTCGGCATCGGGTTTCACCGGCGCGGCGGCATATTTGTTCTCCCACGACTCGACGCCGCCGGGAAACCAATAAACTTTCCGGTAACCGAGCATGACCAGCCTTTTGGCGGCGTTCCAGCTTCCCCAGCATCTGGGGTGGCAGAAGGCGACGATCGCCTTCATCTTGTCGCCGCCGGTCAGGGCCGCGACCCGCGCTCCGAAATGTTTTTGAAATTCAGGGCTTAGGTTTCCGAGGCCAGCGTTGGCGAGCCAGATCGCGCCGGGGATGGACATATGGATCGGCAGCCACGGCATGTTCGGCGACATATGCGCTGGCTTCGGCGGCGATTCCGCCACGTCGATCAACAGCGCGCCTTCAGCTTTCAGCCTGGCGACGGTCTGGACGTCGACCACTTGCGCGCCGGCGAGCGTTTTCGGCGTTTCGCCGTGCATGGCGCCCGTCCACAGGCCTTTCGGCTCCAAAGCCTGGGCGGCGGCGGCCGAAGCCAGCGCGGCCAGAAAAAAGGCGGCGAAAAGCGCGCGCATATCAGTCCGTCATCCGCAAGATATTGAAACTCTTGCGCCAATGGCCGTTCTGGCTGTCGGAAACATCGACCGTCACCGGGCCGGACGCCTGCGGGATCAGGCCGAAGGACATGACCGGGTTGCTCGACAGCGAAATGCCGGTTTCCAGGTCGAAGACCTTTTTGCCGCCATCCTTCACCGAAATCCGGTCGATAAAGCGCGCCGGCGTGTAGAGGCGGGTGACCTGGTTCATCTGCATGCCGTTGAAATTGGGATGGCGCACCATCAGCTTGGCCTCGACCGGGACGCCGGGCCGGACTGCGCCGGCGATTTTTAGCCGCATTTCGCCAATGTTCCTGATCGCTTCCTCGGCGCTTTCGCCCATCGGCGCCGAGCAGCCGCCGGAGGCTTTGACGAATTTCACGTCCTGAACCAAAGCGCCGCCGGCGAGCGCCGCGACGGCGTGGACGTAGGTGTAGTCGTTGATCCGAACCCGCAGCCTGATGACCTGCGGATCGGCGGCCGGCCCGAAAATGAAATGGGCCGCGACCGGCGAGGGATTGTCGTCGATGATCAACCAGAATTCCTTGACCTTCGACGGGTCCGCTAGTTTGACCGTCATCGGAACCAGCGCCGCGTCCTGCGCGCGATACGGCGCGTCGAGCGTCACCAGGCCGTGGGACGGGGCAGGCGCAGCGCCGTTGAACACGCTCTTTTCCAGGTCCCGCCAGCGGTTTGCGCGCGCGGCGGGGCTGTCCGCATTGGCGGCAAAGACCGGCGCTGCGGCCGCGAGGGCGACGCACAGCCCCAAGGAAGCCGCCGAAAGTCTCTTGCTCATGGTTGCTCCTATTCCCATTCGAGTTCGCGATAGGCTTCGGCGATATTGCG
The DNA here is from genome assembly GCA_964425315.1 of uncultured Rhodoblastus sp. Classification (GTDB taxonomy): domain Bacteria; phylum Pseudomonadota; class Alphaproteobacteria; order Rhizobiales; family Beijerinckiaceae; genus Rhodoblastus. Next base: position 10,219 of record CAYRNB010000074.1, on the reverse strand, counting down.
CTGGTTGTAATCGTCGAACAGAGCCCACTTGTCCTTTTCAGAAAGCGCCACATGCGCCATCGCATGGTCGATCGAACCATTGCCGTCGATTTCGGCGCGAACGCCATCGCGCAGGATTTTCAGGTAGCGCAGGAGGCCCTCGGACCCGGCGCGGAAATCGACGGTCAGCGGCCCGTGGCCGGGGATGGCCTTGCCGGAGAATTGCGCCCGCATGGCCTCCAATTCGGCGATCCAGCCTGTCAGACTGCCATCGAGCGAGGGCATGCGGTGAACGAAAAGCAGATCGGCCGGCAGAAAGAGACCGCTTGTCCTGTCGAACATCGACAGGTCGGAGGTGGTGTGCGCCGGCTTGTGCGCGCGAAAGACAATGCGACGCCCGCCGAGGTCGATTTCGGCCCGGTCGGTCACGATTTTCGTCGGCGCCACCACGGGGCCGGCGTTCTTCTCGCCGAGAATTTCGACCAGCCTCTTGCGATAATAGGCGCCGCGCATCGCCAGGGCCGTGGCAAGATTATGGTGGCCGACGAAGGCGGGGGCGTCGTCGAGAAAGGCCCCGGCGCCGAAAGCGTGATCGGGATGCACGTGGCTGATGACGACATGGCTGATCGGCTTGTTTGTCTTGTCGCGGATGATCCGGCGCAAAATGCGTCCGTCGGCGAGGCTGCCGCCGCTATCGGTGACGAGCACCGATTTTTCCCCGACGATGAAGCCGATATTGGCGATGCCGTCGAGATTTTCCGCGCTCGCCTCGCGGTCGACCCCGCGCCGAATAAAAACGCCGGCGGCGACCTCCTCAACGGTGAAATCTTTGGCGCGCCCGGGCGACGGCAGGCAACAAAGGCACAGGCCCGCGCAAAAGGCGCGGCGCGTCGCATCGAAACCGCTTTTGCGCGCCATGATCCTCCTCCATCCTTCAAGATGCGGCGCGCAGGGACGAATGGCGACTTATTTTTGGCTCATAGGATTTGCGCGCCATGGCGTTTTCGCGGATTGGGAAGCGATCGCGCGAAAACCGTCTCAGAAGGGCAGGTTGAACACCCGGCTCGGCTGAAATTCGCCGGCTTCGACCACGCCGGAGGCGATCACCACGCCGGAACAGACGGCATAGGCCGCGCCCCCAAGCGGCGCGTCGCGCCCGCGCAGGATCACCGACTGGCCGCGCCGCAGCCGCGCCGCGCCGGCGCGATCGAGCAGGATGCAGGGCAGTTCGGCAAGACCCGCCTCGACGCTGAGCAGGGCCTCATGCGCGCGCTCGGGGGCTTCGAGAAGTTCGGCGAGCGGAGTGGAATCGGCCTCGAAGAACGGCCCGACGCGGGTGCGGCGCAGGGCGGCGACATGGCCGAAGCAGCCGAGCGCGCGTCCGAGGTCGCGGGCGATGGCGCGCACATAAGTGCCTTTTCCGCATTCCGCCTCTAAAACGGCGCGATCCGGCTCGGCGTCGACGAGGCGCAAAGCATGGATCGTCACCGGCCGCGGCGCGATATCGACTTTTTCGCCGTCGCGGGCGAGATCATAGGCGCGCTCGCCGTCGATCTTGATCGCCGAAAAGGCGGGGGGACGCTGGAGGATTTCGCCGGTGAAGCACGGCAGCAGCCCCGCGATCGCTTCGGGCGCGGGCCGCGCCGCGCTGGTCTCGACCGCCTTGCCTTCGGCGTCGTCCGTGTCGGTCTCCACCCCCCATTGAACGACGAAACGATAAGCTTTTTCGCCGTCCTGCACGAAGGGCACGGTCTTGGTCGCCTCGCCGAAAGCGACCGGCAGCACGCCCGAGGCGAGCGGATCGAGCGTGCCGGCGTGACCCGCCTTTTTGGCGTTGAAGAGGCGCTTAAGCCTGGAGACGGCCTGGGTCGAGGTCAGCCCGACCGGCTTGTCGAGCGCCAGCCAGCCATTGACTTCGACTCGGGACGAGCGCGGCGCGTTCAAGGCTTCTCGTCCTCGCCGGGGGCGGTGGACGAATCGTCCCCCTCCTGCGGGCCGACCAGGTCCCGGGCGACCTTGGGCGAGTGCAGCAGGGCGTCAATTTTCGCGGCGTTGTCGAAGCTTTCGTCCACCTTGAAGCGGATTTCCGGCGCATATTTGAGATTGACCCGATGCGCCACTTCGCCGCGCAAAAACTTCTTGTGGCGGTCGAGAATGGCGACGATGGCGTCCTGCGCCTTGCCGCCGAGCGTCATGACGTAAACGGTGGCGAGTTTGAGGTCCGGGCTCATTTTGACCGCTGGGATCGTCACCACCAGTCCGTCGAGGTCCGGATCGTTGATCTCGCCGCGCGACAGAAGATTGGCCATGGCGTGGCGGATCAGTTCGGCGACGCGCAACATGCGATGGCTCGGTTCGCCGCCTCTTTGATGCGATCTTGACATGAAGGCCTCTTGCAAGCGCCGCGCGTCAAACGCGGCAAAGGCTTTGGTTCTGTGGCGAGGGGAGGCCCCGTCTCGCCGGCGCCGCCGCCCGGATGGGGTCAGACGCGGCCGCGACGCAAAGCTGACGCGGGGCGCCGAACCGCATCACGGTTCGGCATTCTATTAAAGGCTGCGTTTGATCTCCTCGACGCGATAGCATTCGATCACGTCGCCGACGCGCATGTCCTGATAATTCTCGAAGGCCATGCCGCATTCCTGTCCGGCGGCCACTTCCTTGACCTCGTCCTTGAAGCGCTTGAGGGTCGAAAGCTTGCCTTCGTGCACCACGACATTGTCGCGGATGAGCCGCACATGCTGGCCGCGTTCGACGGAGCCGTCGGTGACGCGGCAACCGGCGACCTTGCCGATCTTGGAAATGTTGAAAACCTCCAAAATCTCGGCGTTGCCGAGCATGGTCTCGCGCAGTGTCGGCGCCAGCAGGCCCGACATGGCGGCTTTCACATCGTCCACCAGATTGTAGATGATGTTGTAATAGCGGATTTCAACGCCGACCTGTTCGGAGGCCTCGCGCGCCTCCTTGTGAGCGCGCACGTTGAAGCCGATCACCGCGGCCTTCGAGGCTTCCGCCAGAGTGATGTCGGATTCGGTGATGCCGCCGACGCCGGCGTGGACGACGCGCGCCGCCACTTCCTCGGTGCCGAGCTTTTCCAAGGCGGCGCAAATGGCTTCGACCGATCCCTGCACGTCGCCCTTGATGACCAGCGGGAATTCCTTGCGGCCGGCGGTCTTCAGTTGGCTCATCATATCGACGAGCGAGGAGCGCGCCGAACCGCCGCGCACCGCCGCCTCGTCGCGCTTCTGGCGCTCGCGATATTCGGTGATGCCGCGCGCGCGGGATTCCGATTCGACCACGGCGACGCGGTCGCCGGCTTCCGGCGCGCCATTGAACCCGAGGACTTCGACGGGAAAGGCGGGGCCGGCGTGGACGCAATTGCGGCCCTGGTCGTCGATAAGGGCGCGGACCCGGCCCCATTGCGCGCCGGCGACGACGATATTGCCGACCGAAAGAGTTCCGCGCTGCACCAGGACGGTGGCGACGGGGCCGCGGCCGCGGTCGAGCCGCGCCTCGATCACCGTGCCTTCCGCGGCGCGGTCGGGATTGGCCTTGAGGTCGAGCACTTCCGCCTGCAGTGAAATGGCTTCGAGCAATTTGTCGAGATTGACGCGCTGCTTGGCCGAAACCTCGACCTCCAGCGTCTCGCCGCCGAGGCTTTCGACCTGCACTTCATATTGCAGCAATTCGGAGCGCACGCGCTCTGGCTTGGCGTCGGGCTTGTCGATCTTGTTGATGGCGACAATGATCGGGACGCCCGCCGCCTTGGCGTGGCTGATCGCCTCGACGGTCTGCGGCATGACGCCGTCATCCGCGGCAACCACCAATACGACAATATCGGTGACCTTGGCGCCGCGCGCGCGCATGGCGGTGAAGGCGGCGTGGCCGGGCGTGTCAATGAAGGTGATGGCGCCGCCAAGCGGCGATTGCACCTGATAGGCGCCGATATGCTGGGTGATGCCGCCGGCTTCGCCCGACACCACATTGGCCTTGCGCAAGGCGTCGAGCAGCGAGGTCTTGCCGTGGTCGACATGGCCCATAATGGTGACGACAGGCGGGCGCGGCTGCAGAAGCGATTCTTCGTCCGGCGCGTCGAAAAGGCCTTCCTCGACGTCGGATTCCGCGACGCGCTTGACGGTATGGCCAAGCTCTTCCGCGATCAGCTCGGCGGTGTCGGCGTCGATCACGTCGGTGATCTTGTGCATCTGCCCTTGTTTCATCAGCATTTTGATCACATCGACGGCGCGTTCCGACATGCGGTTGGCGAGTTCCTGGATAGTGATCGTTTCGGGCAGGACGACCTCGCGCGACAGACGCTCTTTTTGCTCCACCACGCCCTTGAGGCGCTGGGTGCGGCGGCGGAAGGAGGCGACGGAGCGCGTACGCTCCTCGCCGTCGCCTTGGAGCGCAGTGGTCACGGTGAGCCGGCCGCGCGATTTCATTTCGCCGCCGCGGGGCGGCCTGACCGTCGGAACGACAAGTTTCTGTTGCGGCGGCTGGCGGCGCACAAGGCCCGCCGGTCCCGCCTTGCTTTCCGTGGCGGCGGCGCCAGTCGTGGCGCCCGCGGCGGCGGGTGTTGCGGCGGGTTTGGGCGTATTGAAAATGATCTGTTGCGGACGGCGCCCGCCGCCCGGCGCGAGCGTCACGCCCGTCTCGCTGTCTTGCGCCTGGGGCAGACGGCGGCGCGCCTCCTCCTCCCCCCTGCGCTTGGCCTCAGCCTCACGCTGCAGACGGCTTTCCTCTTCCCGCTTGCGGGCTTCGGCGGCCTCGCGTTCGACGCGTTCGCGCGCTTCGCGTTCAATCCTGACCTTTGCATCCGCTTCCTGCCGTTTGCGGTCTTCCTCTTCGCGCACGCGGGCGTCGGTGAGCGCCTTGGCGCGGGCGTCGCGCTCGTCGTCGGTCAGGGTGCGCAGGACGACGCCGGTCTGCGGACGCGGCGCGGCAGGTTTCGCGGCGGGAGGCGTCGCGCGCCCGGCCGGCGTCGCGCCCGGAGCTTGCGCCGGGGCCTTGGGCGTGAGCGACACGGGGCCGGTCGGTTTCGGCGCTTCGCCGGGGCCATGGGCGCGGCGCTTCACCTTTTCGACGACGACCGCTTTCGACCGCCCATGCGAAAAGCTCTGGCGCACGACGCCCTGCTCGACCGGACGCTTGAGTGTCAGCGTCTTGGTCGGGTGCACGCTCAGAGTCTTGTCACCGGTGTTGTTCGAATCATTCATGTCGTTCATGCGTCCCAGAGCCTTGGCCGTTCGGGCCCTCGGCCTTGAAGTCCTGCTCCAAGGCCCCGTCCTTTGTCAAATCCGTCCCCGTCGCGGGGCTCGCCACTTTCCCGTCGCCGCGATATAACGCAAGTCGCCGGCAGGATGCGAGAAAAACCTTCGCCGCCGGTCCCGAACCGAGGGCGGCGTGGACCACATTGCCGCGGCCGAGCGCCGAATCGAGCTCCTCCGTGGCGAAATCTTCGATTTCCGGCCGGCCCTGCGCGCCGAACTGGCGCCGCAAAGCCTGGCCCAGCTTGCGCCTGCCGTCGGCCGCGCCGTCGCTGGCGTGGATCAGCGCCGAAACCGCGCCCGAGGCGATGCGGGCTTCGACCTTGGCGAAGCCGGTCGTGACTTCTCCTGCCTTGTTGGCGAGGGAGAGGGCCTGCAGGGCGTCGCGCCGCAACAGGCGCTCGACCAGTTCGGGCAGGTCGGGCGCGGCCCTGGCCTCGGCGCGCAGGGCGCGCGAAAACATCTGTTTTTTTGCGGCCTGGGCGACCAGCTTTTTCGACAAGCTGACCCAGACGCCGCGGCCGGGCAATTTGCGCTTGAGGTCGGGAACAACCGCCTGATCGGGTCCGAGGACGAAGCGGATCAGTTCATCCGGATTTTTGCGCGCGCGCGTGACAAGGCAGGCGCGTTCCGTCCCCTCGCCGGGAACGGCGCGTTTCTCGTCAAGATCCTGTCGCGCCTCAAAAGCCAATCAGTTCGTCCTTTTCCCGTTGCGGCGCTCATTGCGCCGGCTCGCCGCTTTCTTCGCCTTCCTCACCCTCCGCCGCCGGCGGAGCGAGATCGGCCTCGTCGACCCATCCCATTTTCACCCGCGCCCGCATGACGATGGCTTCCGCCTCCTCGCGGCTGACGTCCAGCCCTTCGAGGAAACCGGGGACCCTCACCGTTTCGCCGTTCTGCTTTTCGGTCCAGCCGACGAGATCGTCGGTGGCGCAGCCGGCGAGGTCCTCGACCGTTTTCACGTCGTTCTCGCCGAATTTGACCATCATGGCGGTGGTGACGCCCTCGATTTCGCGCAATTCGTCGGCAACGCCGAGTTCGCGCCGGCGCGCGTCCTGCTCGGCCTCGACGCGGGCGAGATAATCGCGGGCGCGATTCTGGATCTCGGTCGCGGTGTCCTCGTCGAAGCCTTCGATCGCCGTCACTTCGGACGGATCGACAAAGGCCAGTTCCTCGACGGTGCGGAAGCCTTCCGCCGCCAGCAATTGGCCGACGACCTCGTCCACGTCCAGGGCCTGCATGAAAATCTGGGTGCGCTCGACGAATTCCTTCTGGCGGCGCTCCGATTCCTCGGCTTCGGTGAGAATGTCGATGTCCCAGCCGGTGAGCTGCGAGGCGAGGCGCACGTTCTGGCCGCGCCGGCCGATGGCGAGCGACAGTTGATCGTCCGGCACCACGACCTCGATGCGCGACGAATCCTCGTCCAGCACGACCTTCACCACTTCCGCCGGCTGCAGCGCGTTGACGATGAAAGTGGCGGCGTCGGGCGACCAGGGAATGATATCGATCTTCTCGCCCTGCAACTCGTTGACCACCGCCTGGACGCGCGAGCCGCGCATGCCGACGCAGGCGCCGACCGGATCGATCGAGGAATCGCGCGAGGTCACGGCGATTTTCGCGCGAGACCCCGGATCGCGGGCGACCGATTTCACCTCGATCACGCCGTCGTAGATTTCCGGCACTTCCTGCTGGAAGAGCTTGGACATGAATTGCGGATGGGTGCGGGAGAGGAAAATCTGCGGCCCGCGCTGCTCGCGGCGCACGTCATAGACATAGGCGCGCACGCGGTCGCCGGGGCGGAACAATTCGCGCGGGATCATTTCGTCGCGGCGGATGATCGCCTCGGCGCGGCCGAGATCGACGATGACATTGCCGTATTCGACGCGCTTGACCACGCCGTTGATGACGTCGCCGATGCGGTCCTTATATTCCTCATATTGCCGGTCGCGCTCGGCCTCGCGGACTTTCTGCACGATCACCTGCTTGGCCGACTGCGCCGCGATGCGGCCGAAATCGATAGGCGGCAGGGTCTCGGCGATCCAGTCGCCGACTTGCGCCGCCGGATTGCGCTTGCGCGCGTCGACGAGCGAAATCTGGGTGGCGTCGTTCTCGACCTGATCGACCACGAGCAGCAGGCGCGAATAGCGCACCTCGCCGGTGCGGGGATTGATTTCCGCCCGCACTTCCGTCTCCTGGCCATAGCGCGAGCGCGCCGCCTTCTGCATCGCGTCCTCCATCGAGGCGAGCACGATCGACCGGTCGATCGATTTGTCGCGCGCGACCGCGTCGGCGATCTGCAGCAGTTCAAGCCGATTGGCGCTGACGGCCATGGATGTTCTCCTCGTTCCTCATTTAGCTGCGGGTCGGCGTGGCGCGCCGCCGCCTTTTTTGAATTGGGCCCGGACGCCGGCCGGCAGAACGGGCTTGGCCTTCTGTCCCTTCGGCGCTTTTCCCTGGCCGAAATTTCGCGGGCCGCGCGCAGGCGCGGCCTTTGTTTCGTCTCCCGGCGTCCCCGCCGCCTGGGCTTTGGCGGCGCGCAGGGATTCCCGGATCAATTCCTCGGTCAGGACCAGTTTGGCTTCGTCGAGATCGCGCAAGGCGATTTTCGGCGCCCTCGCCTCGTCCGGGCCGGCGTCCGGCCGCTCAATGGTCACGATCGCCTCGCTTCCCTCGCCCTCGACGGCGCGGATCCAGCCCCGATACCTCTTGCGGCCGCTGGCGTCGGCGTGGCTCAGCTCGATCTTGGCCTCCCTGCCGATGGCGCGGCGGAAATCCGAGACGCGCATCAGCGGGCGGTCGATGCCGGGCGAAGAAATCTCCAGGCGATAGGCCTGCCGGATCGGGTCTTCGACATCGAGGACCGGCGACAAAGCGTCGTTGATCTCCTCGCATTCGTCGATGGTCAGGGTTCCGTCCGGCCGTTCGGCCATGACCTGGACGATCGTCCCCTGGCCCGTCAGAATTTTGACCCGCACGAGGCGGAAGCCCATCGACACCAGAACGCGCTCGGCCAGGACGGCGACGCGCGCGGCCGCGCCGGTCTCGCCGACGAGGCGCGGCTCGTCGAGCGGCGCGTCGACGTCGCGGTTTTGTTCTGGCGGCGTAAGGTCCCTGTCGATCAAACGGTCTTTCCGATGCGGCCGGCGGGGCGCGTGAAAAATAAAAAGAGCGGGTCCCGCCGGGGCCCCACTCTCGCGCAGCCACTTAAGGCTATGACGAAGATGCTGACTGCGCTTCATATAGAGCAAGCTCGGGTTTTGCGCAAGAAGACGTTTGCGCAGCCGCCGCGAAAGTTTTTCAGGGATGGATATGCCGCGTTTCGCCGCCGCCGGGCGCCACGGATCCCCTCTTCGCCCCTGGCGGCGATCCAATCGCTCAGGGTTGTGCGGCGGACAACAAAATCCATTAAAGGCGCGCCGAAACAGCAGGAAATCATGGCCTCATCGACATCCGCTGTGAGAAATGCGAGCGAGCCTCCTCCTGCTGAAAGAAAAGAAAACGTAAATCTCCGGATCATAAGATACAATTTTATAAAAATTACCCAATTTCTGCTTATATAGATTGTAAACGTTACGTAAACTAATCGGTAATAGGCAAGTGTTACTATTTAGTTTAAGCGCTCAGGTGCGCTTTGCTAATAAGGTTTAAGGTTATGAGAAGTTTAGCGAATTCCTTGCTTCGGCGTCTTTATGTCGCCAAGCCTCAAACCTTTCGCGTGAGGCGTGAGACCCGCTTCGGCGCGGCCGAAGAAGGCAGCGTGCTCGTGATATTCGGCTTTGCGGCTCTTGCCCTTGTCGGCGCCGTCGGCCTCGTCGCAGACGTCGGCCGCTGGGAAATGACTCACAAAAACCTGCAGCAGGCGGCCGACTCGTCGGCGCTCAGCGCAGCCGTCGCCTATCAACATAACGGAAGCGCCATCGTGAGCGGCGAGGCCAACGCCATCGCCGCGACCTACAAATACGTCAATGGCGTCGGGGGAACGACCGTCACCGCCAATCGGCCTCCACTGACCGGCGCCTATGCCGGGAATGTCGGCGCGGTCGAGGTGATCATATCGCAGCCGCAGGTCCGGATGTTTTCATTGCTGTTCGGGTCCGGCAAGGTCCCCGAACACGGACGCGCCGTCGCCGTAGAAGGCTCGAACGCATGCGTCCTGGCGCTCGACCCGACCGCCGCCTCGGCCATGTCCTCGCAGGGTTCGACCAATGTCACGGCCAACGGTTGTTCGCTTTACAGCAATTCGAACAATCCGACCTCCCTCAGCGTCGGCGGAACGGCGACCATGTCGGCGTTCCAGGTCGGCGCGGTCGGCGGCATTGACGGCCAAAGCAGCATTACGACGGATGAAGGGCTCCTGCATGGCGGCGCCATCCCGGACCCTTACGCCAGCGTCTCGCCGCCGAGTTTCTTGGGTTGCGATTACAGAAACTTTATCGCCCACAAGACCCTGACGCTCACTCCAGGCGTCTACTGTGGCGGCATTACCCTCAACGCTGGCGCAAACGTGACCATGTCCCCGGGCATTTATTACATGGACCAGGGATCTCTGACGGTGAACGGCGGGGCGACGCTGACGGGGACCGGCGTGACGATCGTTTTCACTTCGAGCACCGGCAACAATTACGCGACAGCCAAGATCGCCGGCGGCGCCACTGTCAATCTCACCGCTCCCACCACGGGACCGATGGCCGGAATCGTGCTTTACGGCGACCGCAACATGCCCTTGGGAACGTCGTTTTCGCTTACCGCCAACAGCGGCCAGTCCTTCACGGGCGCGATCTACATGCCCAAAGGCGCGGTTTCCTATTCCGGCGGCGCCGTGGGCAATAACGGCTGCACCCAGCTGATCGGCGACACCGTTTCCTTCGTCGGCGGATCGAATTTCGCGACCAATTGCGCGGGCGTTGGCGTTAAACAGATTGGCCTCCCGCCCCATCTGGTGGAGTGACCGCGCATGAAAGCCCGTACCCGTCTTC
>CAYRNB010000073.1:7124-15431 GCA_964425315.1 uncultured Rhodoblastus sp. | reverse complement strand
CGAAACAGGCGCTGAGACAGACAAGCCCGGCGAGCGCGACCAGGCGCGGATCGTGTTCTGCGGAAAGACAGGTCAGGGCGTTGAACATGAATAATCGAAATTCTGCAAGCTTTCAGGCGCGTCGCCGCAACCTGCGCGCGCATCATGCAGCAGGGACGTTAATAATCTTTACGAGAACAAGAACATAAAGTGCGGGGGATGCGCGCGGATCGTGCGCCGGGCCCTCTCAGGCCTCACCGCCGGTTTCGATCGCGCCGAGCCTGTTGTCCACCACCACCGGGGTTTCGAACAATTGCAGGCGCGGCGGCGCGCCATATTTGGCGGTGACGAAGGCGCGCCATTCGCCGTCGAACATCGCCTCCGCCGCCGCGCGGTCGCGGAAGAGATAGCAGCCGCCGGCGACCGAAGTCTTTTCGTCGAAAATGTAATATTTGCGGATGAGGCCTTCCGCCCCGAGGTAGCGCGGCGCCGTGCTTTCGAACAAGGCCCTGGCCTGCGCCAGGGTCGTGCCCTCAGCCGTTCTGAACTGGACCATCGCCGTGATCATCCCGGTCGCTCCCTGCCGCCGGCCCCTTCGCCGGCCTGATCCTTTTGCGCGTCTGAACTCTTGCACGCGGCCCTTCGACCAGACGAACGATCGCGCCCCAGAGCGTGCGCACGTCCTGCTGGGTAAGGTTCATGCGATGAAACATGTTGCGCAGATTGCGCTGCATGACCGGACGTTTCGAAACCGGACGGAAAAAATCCGCGGCCTCCAGTTTTTCCTCGACGAATTCGAAAAAGGACAGAACCATTTCGCGCTGCGCCGGCGGCGAGCGCTCCCCCCGATCGAACGGAACCCCTCCCCCCTGGCGCGCCTTGAAGAACTCATAGCCGCACAGAAGCACGGCCTGGGCGAGATTGAGCGAGCCGTAGGCCGGATTGACCGGAAAAGTAAGGATGGCGCTGGCGAGCGCCACATCGTCATTGTCGAGGCCGGTGCGCTCCGGCCCGAACAGGACGCCGTGCCGCTCGCCGCTTTGCAGGGCGGCGGCGGTCGCCGCCATGGCCGTCGCCGGGACCTCGACGTCCTTGAACTGGCCGCGTTCGCGCGCCGTCGTCGCCCAGACGAAATTGAGGTCGGCCACGGCCTCTGCGGTCGAGTCGAAAACGCGGGCGTTTTCCAGGATATGAACGGCGCCGGCGGCGGCGGCGTAAGCCCCCTTGCGCCGCGCGCCGGTGCGCGGCCAGCCTTCGCGCGGGCTGACGAGACGCAGGTCGGACAGGCCGAAATTGGCCATGGCGCGGGCGCACATGCCGATATTCACCGCAAGTTGCGGCCGCACCAGAACGATCGCCGGCCCGCCTTCGAAAAGCGGCTTCGTCCTATCCGTTCCGGCCCCGACCAAGGCGGTCCCTCGCGCACGAAAAAACTCAATCCGCTTTTGCCGCGAATTTCTTAGAAATGGCAAGGGCGTTTCGCGGCCGCCTCGCGGTCAGGCCGCGGCCGAGTCCTGCGTCCCCGGCGCCGGGCATCCGCCCATAGTCAAGATTTTTCGCGCGATGACGACGAGTTCGTCCTGCGTGCTCGGTTTGGAGAAGACCGCATCGGCGCCGCAGGCGAGCGCATTGTCGTGCACCGGCTTTTCGGTGGAAGTGGTCAGCACGGCGGTGGGCACGTCGGCAAGGAGCATTTCCGAGCGCAGCAACCGCAAGAAACGCCCGCCGTCCATGATCGGCATATTGAGATCGACCACGATCACATCCGGCAGAACGCTCATCATGTCGCTGCGCGCCACCGCGCCGAGCGCGTCGAGTCCATTGACGCTATGCGTTACGCCGAGCGCCACGCCGCTCTCAGCGGAAGCCTTGTTCAAAGCGCGCTTCAACAGATAGGCGTCGTCGACATCATCTTCGATAATCAAGACTTTGCATGCGCTCTGCACGATTTTGTCGTCGACCTGCATCGGCCCTACCTTCCCCGCCTCCCGTTTTTATTACGAAGACCACGAACAATTTAGCGATAACTTGAGCCGCCAACGTCCTACCAAAGTCGGTTTTTGCGCTGCGAAACCAGATTCAGGTAATAATTCAAGATACAATGGGATGAGTCGTAATACAATAGACCCCAATTCCTCTGTATGAATTTTGCGCGAACCGCCGTTATCGGATGCGCGCGGAGCGGACGCCGGTTCGGCCGGCGCCAGAACCCGAATGGCGGAAGCGCGTTTTCGGAGCGTTTCACGCTCACTGATGAAAGCCGGAACCGGGAGGCAATGACACGGAAATGTCCGGTTCTGATGGAGATCGGTCATGGAACAGCCGAAACCGCTGAACGACATGCTCCACTTGGCCTTCGAAGCCTGCCCCGCCGCCATGCTGATGGTGGACGCCGCCGGCCGGATCGAACTGGTCAACGAGGAATGCGAGCAAATGTTCGGATACCGTCGCGGCGAATTGGTTGGGCGGCGCGTCGAGGCCCTGATGCCGCGGGCGGTGCGCGCCCGGCATGTGGAATATCGCGGCGACTACGCGAAAAATCCGGCCAAGAGATTGATGGGCGTCGGCCGCGAACTGGTGGCGGCCAGGAGCGACGGCTCCGAGTTTTTCGTCGAGGTCGGCCTGACGCCGGTCGAAACGGCGGTGGGCCCGCGCGTCGTCGCCTTCGCCATCGACATTACCGCCCGCCTCGAATCCGAGCGCTCGTTGCGCCGCTACATGAGCGAACTCCAGCGCGCCAACGAAAATCTTTCGCGGTTCGCCTATATCGCCTCGCATGACATCCAGGAGCCTTTGCGCAAGATCGCCGCCTTCGGCGACATTCTCGAAGCGGCGATGAAGGAGAACGATACAACGGAAGCGCTTTACGCCAGCCGGGTCATGGCGACCTCCGCCCAGCACGCGCGGAATCTGGTCACGGACCTGCTGAGCTTCGCCCGCTCGACCAATGACGCGCAAAGGATCGAGACGATCGCCTTGCGAGAAGCGATCGAAACCGTGCTGGACAATCTGTCGCAAACGATTCTGGAGGAAAAGGCCGAGATCGAGTGCCGCGGCGAGTCCTTTTCGGTCGAGGCCGACCGGTCTCAGCTTCAGCAAATTCTGCAGAACCTGATTTCCAATGCGCTGAAATATCATAAGCAAAATCAGGCGCCGCGGGTCCGCATCGCGATGAAGACGGGCGAGACCGACAATACTTTGGCGATCGAGGATGACGGAATCGGCTTTGCGTCCGCCCACAACAACGAGATTTTCGAGCCGTTCCGCCGGCTGCACGGACGCGGCGATTTTCCCGGCGCCGGCATCGGTCTCGCCATTTGCAAGTCCATCGCCGATCGCCATGGCTGGCCGCTTTCCGTCCGTTCGACGCCAACCGTGGGCTCGACTTTCGAAATCGTCTTCCCGAAAGTAAATCGGAACCCTCCGCCCGCAGAGCGCTCGACGCCGCGCGAGAGCCAAGGGGGAGACGGCGGCGGCGCCTAAAAGACTGTTGCGCGCAGCGCGGATCGCCTCTCTCCGGGCGCCGCGCATGATTACCTTCGTCAGCTTTGAAACTCGTTGACTTTAAGTGATTATTAACTATGATGAATTTGGTGTTATTGGAGTTTGTCGCGTACACGATCAAATAGAGGCGCGACGATGAACTTATCCACCCCTGCGATTTTGGAAGAATACGACACCGCCGTCCCAGAAAAAGACGCGATCCGCGCTCTGCTCATTGATGATGACGTAGAGGACGCCTTCCTTTTTTCACGGCTGGTATCCCATTCGAAACAAATGGATTTCTCCCTAGATATTTGCCGCAGCCTCGACGCCGCCGCAGAGTTGCTCGCGACGCGCCAATACGACGTCGTTTATGTCGATTACTGGTTCGGTTTCGAGACCTCCATCGGTTTCGTGCTCGACGAGACCAAGCTCAAAAGGCCGCCGCTGATTATCATCACCAGCCTCGACACGCCGGACATAAGGCGCTGCGCCTATCGCGCCGGCGCGGCCGGTTTCCTTTCCAAGGACAACCTGTCCGTCCAGGCGATCGAAAGCGTGACCCTGGCGATCCTGGGCGCCAAGGCCGCACCCTGCTGAGATTGCGCGCAAGCTTTCCGCAACGCGAGGCCCGGCCTGATTCATAGCGTCAGAAGCCAGGTCGCGTCGCCTTCGTTTGGCCTGACCGCGGTTGCAGCCGTCCGCGATTTCACCAAGCGACCGCGCATCCTTTCACTCACCCGAAAAACCTAATCCAAAAAGGGGAGCCTTTTCGCCGCGATAGCCTCTAGGCGGCCGGACGGACCGATGCTATAGCGCGCCCAGCCTATCCCCATTTCCGCCCCCCAGGCGGCGCCGGTTTTGCATGGCGTTCTCTCGCTCCGCGGGAAGAATAAAGAACGCCGGAAAGCGCGTCTTGGCGCAATCGCTTTCCGAAAAGTCGGCGGCTTGCCCTGAATACGCTCATGTCGAGAGGTCCAAGCATGAACAAGATCAAGGTCGCCAATCCGGTCGTCGAAATGGACGGCGACGAAATGACCCGCATCATCTGGCATTTCATCAAGGACAAGCTGATTCATCCCTATCTCGACGTCGACCTGAAATATTACGACCTTTCCATCCAGAACCGTGACGCCACCAACGACCGGGTGACGGTCGATTCCGCCGAGGCCACGAAGAAATATGGCGTGGCGGTGAAATGCGCCACCATCACGCCCGACGAGGCGCGGGTGGCGGAGTTCGATCTCAAGGAAATGTGGAAGTCGCCCAACGGCACCATCCGCAACATTCTCGGCGGCACCATCTTCCGCGAGCCGATCGTTTGCAAGAACGTGCCGCGCCTGGTGCCGGGCTGGACGCGGCCCATCGTCGTCGGCCGTCACGCCTTCGGCGACCAATATCGCGCCACCGATTTCCGCGTTCCCGGCAAGGGCCGCCTGACCATCAAATTCGAGGGCGAGGACGGATCGGTCATCGAGAAGGAGGTGTTCAAATTCCCCGGCTCCGGCGTCGCCATGGCCATGTACAATCTCGACGAATCGATCCGCGATTTTGCCCGCGCCACCTTCAATTACGGCATTGAGCGCAAATGGCCGGTCTATCTCTCGACCAAGAACACCATCCTCAAAGCCTATGACGGCCGCTTCAAGGACCTGTTCCAGGAAGTGTTCGACAATGAGTTCAAGAGCAAGTTCGCCGCGCTTGGCATCACTTACGAGCACCGCCTGATCGACGATATGGTGGCTTCCGCGCTGAAATGGTCCGGCGGCTATATCTGGGCCTGCAAGAACTATGACGGCGACGTGCAGTCCGACACGGTCGCTCAGGGTTTCGGGTCGCTCGGCCTGATGACGTCGGTGCTGATGACGCCGGACGGCAAGACGGTGGAGGCCGAAGCCGCGCACGGCACGGTGACGCGCCATTACCGCGAGCACCAGAAGGGCAATGAGACCTCGACCAATTCCATCGCCTCGATCTTCGCCTGGACGCGCGGCCTCGCCCATCGCGGCAAGCTCGACGGCAATGACGAATTGATCAAATTCTCGACGACGCTCGAAAAAGTCTGCGTCGATACGGTGGAATCCGGCTTTATGACCAAGGATCTGGCGCTTCTGGTCGGCGCGAGCCAGAAATGGCTCTCCACCACCGGATTCCTCGACAAGATCGACGAGAATCTGAAAAAGGCCATGGCCTGAGCGGCAGACATAAGTTCGAAAATATGAAGCGGGCCGTTGCGGCCCGCTTTTGACTTCCAAATGCCTCGGGAGGCGGTTTGCGTCCCCTAGCCTGCCTGCCGCCGCGCCCGCTCCATGGTCGACAGCGCGTAAAAGCCGCGGCCGGCGGAAACCAGGCGGCCGGATTTGATCATCCTGTGTAATCTTACTGAAAGATTACCCTTTGTAATTTCTACACCCATTTCCGACAAAAGTTCGAAAATCGCGTCGACATGCAGGCCGGCGTTCTCCCCTTCCAGCAATTCGACGATGGTTGGCTCGACCTCGCCGCCGCGGTCGGACGCGCGGACGACGGAAAGATGCGTGTCGCCGCGACGCGCATGGTCGTCTCCGGCGGAAACCAGAAACTCGATGGCCATGCGGCGCAGATCGAGGCCGGCGGCCGGATCTTTCGCCGACAGGCCGGATATAACGATTTCGAGCCGCGCCAGCAGCCGCCGCGCCTCGTCGCGCCCCTCGCGCGCGGCCAAGGCCAGAAATTCCGCATTCTGCTCGAAGCTCCCGCTCATGATCGCATCCCAAAACTCAAGCGCCGCATAGACGCTCTATCACCACTCTTGCGTCAGCGGCCGCAGCCTCCGAACCGCCCGCGGAGGAAGCCGGACCGCGCGCCCTCTGTTTTCCGTCGCCGCGGCGGCGCCCCGGCGCGGGCGCCATCGCCCGATTCGCGCCCTCTCTCGATTGGCGCCCGGCGCCATTACTAGAACATACAGTAAACATGCGCCGATTGCGAAAAAATTTTAGCTGAATCACGGCAAATTTGCGAATGAAAACTTTACAAGTTGGAAAACACGGTTAAGGTCATCAATTGTAAATTAACCATGACCAATGAAAATTTTACACATCGCCGCCTCGACGCGCGACTATGGAGGGACCGGAATGAAAAACAAACAAGGCTTTGGCCATAACGCTCCAGCGCACTCCGGCGTCCATTTCGTCCAGGCGCTGTTTGCGTCGCTGTTCAATCCGGCGCCGCGGGTCGAGGCCCTTGTTCGCATTCAAAGAAACGTCCTTTCCCGCATGGTCGAGACCGGCGCCGACGCCTGCTGGACCGCGAGCCTCCATCGCGGCGACGACCTGCCGCCCTTCCTTCTCTCCATTCGGACAGCAGCCGACTCGCCCTCGGCCATGCGCTTGGAGCCCTTCGCCAGCCGCCGCGATTCGCGCGAAGTCGGCGGCGAAATCTGACGCCGGCCTCTCTCCTGCCGCAATCCTGCCGCGCGACCGCCCCGCGGCAGACAGGCGCGCATGTTTTTTCGCACATTGCGCCGCTTCTGATTGTCGCCGCGAAGGCCGCGATATATAAGGGCCGCGCCATTGGTTGGGGAGAATGGAACTCATGGCGACGGCCTCAGATCTAAAAGACTACCGCCCGTCGGAAGACGAGCCGTTCATGAATGAACGGCAAAAAGAGTATTTCCGGCGCAAGCTCTTGAATTGGAAGGAAGAAATATTGCAGGAAGCGCGCGAGACGCTCGCCGCCCTGCAAACCGAAAGCGAAAATCACGCCGATCTGGCTGACCGCGCCTCTTCCGAAACCGACCGAGCCATCGAACTGCGCGCGCGCGACCGCCAGCGAAAACTCATCGCCAAGATCGACGCGGCCATTGGCCGTCTCGACGACGGGACCTACGGCTACTGCGAGGAAACCGGCGACCCGATTTCGCTGAAACGTCTGGACGCGCGGCCCATCGCCACTCTGTCGATCGAGGCCCAGGAGCGCCACGAGCGCCGCGAGCGCGTCTATCGGGACGACTGATCGTCCGCCGCGACAAAAAGGCGCGGCGCGAAGGGAAATGCGAGCGAGCCGTCTGCGATTCAGCCGAATCGCAGACGGCTCTGTCTGGCGCGACGGCGCGGCGATCCGACGCCGTCGCGGGGCCCCGCGACTTCTTTTCTATTTATTGATCGGGCGCCCGAGCAGTTTGGCCATTTCCTCTTCGAGCGATTCCAGCGGCTCGAAATCGATGTCGAGATTGGCGGCGGGTTTCGCTTCCGGCTCAGCCGCAGGCGTCGGCTCGGCCGCGGCCGCAGGCGGCGACTCCGGCGCCGGGGCGGGCGCCGGCTCCTGCAGCGGCGGCGCCTTCTCTTCTTCCACGGGCGGCGGAGCGAACTCTTCCAAGGGCGGCGGAGCGATTTCCTCGACCGGCGGCGGAGGAGGCGGCGCCTTCGGCGCTTCCGGCTCGGCGGGCGGTGGCGCGCCCGGTGTCACGCGACGCGCGAAGGGCGGCATGACGAAACGCGGCCGCGGTGGCGCCTCGCCCTTTTGTCCTGGCTCCGATGCGCCCGCGGGCGGCGGCGCGAAACGCGGCGGCGGCAGCGGGCCCAAAGGCCTGGTCGAACCAACGCGCGGCGGCGGCGGAAAGCGCGGCGGGACGCGTTCGGGCAAAGGCGCGGGAGCTGGTTCCGCTAGAGGAGGCGCGGGATGAGGCGCCAGCGGCCGCTCGGGCGCGGGCGGCGCGGCTTCCGCTTCGGGCGGCGGCGACTCCAGCGCGGGCGCGGGCGCGGGCGGCGCGGAAGGCGGCGGTTCGGGCGCGGCAAGGGCCGCCTCCAGGGCGGCGGCGATTGCGGGCGGAACCGCCGAGGGCGCGGCCGCTGGAGCGGGAGCGGG
>CAYRNB010000073.1:0-7024 GCA_964425315.1 uncultured Rhodoblastus sp. | reverse complement strand
GGAGCGGGAGCGGGCGGGGCCAGGCTTTCGGCGCCCCGCGAAATCCGCGACTCGCGCGGCTCGGCGCGAACAATGCCCGATTCGACCAGCACGTCGTTCGGCCCGCCGATCATCAGCAGATGTTCGATATTGTCCCGCCGGACCAGCATGAGCTGACGTTCGCCGTCGAGGTCGAAAGCCTCGACGAAGCCGAGCCGCATCTGCCGCGAGCGCGAGCCGCGCGGCAGGCGTCGGCGTAAATCGACGGCGATTTCAATAATTTTCAGGATAATGACGATGGCGACGAGAAAAACCGCTCCCGCGGCTATCCACTCCACCAAGGGACTTTGCAAAAACCTCGCCATGGGCGCAGTCCGCCTCCCGCTCATCTTAAAATGTCAACCTCTCCTATAACGCAAGGAGCGGGCCTTTGCGCAAGAAAGGTTAATGTTTGGTTAATGGGAAAGGCGCAAGGAAGGCCGATTTCATCCTGGCGGAAGCCACATTCTCCTTCCAACGCGCCGACGAATCTCTAAAATCGACGAATCGGGCCGGCGGTCGCGCCGGCGTGCGCACGGGCCGTCCATGAGCCAGAATCAAGCCCAGACCAGTCTCGACCGCTCCGACCGCGCCGGCAGCCCGGGGCTGGTGCTGACGCTCGCCGCCTTTCTCGTGGCGGTCATGGCGGCTGTGTCCTTCATGCGCCATGACCAGGCGACGCAGCTCATTCTCATCCTGCTGGCCTTTCTCGCCTTCGTCGGCATTTCGGCCCTTCTCGCCTACGCCGTCGGCTTTCTGCAGGTCGGCGGCGCGAGCGCGCGCAACGACGTCACCAAGATCATCGCCGACTCCAGTCCCGACGGCATGATCGTGACGCAAGGCGAGTCGCGCATTCTCTACGCCAATGAAACCTATATGGCCTTGTGCGGCGCGGCCGACGCTGCCGGCCTGCTCACGGTGGACCGGCTGTTTTCCGGCGCGCCGGAAGTGTCGGAGCCGCTCTACCGGTTGGCGCAAGCGGCCCGCGAAGGCAAGCGCGGTTCGGAGGAATTGCGCCTCACCCCGCCGCTTCTCGGCGAAGGCGCTGTCGGCTGGTATCGAATCCGCGTGCGGCCGATCGCCCGCCGCTCCGGCCTCCAGGCGGCCCTGTGGACCATTTCCGACGTTACCCGCGAACGCGAGCGCCACGAGAACATTTTTCAGGAACTGCAGCACGCCATCGACTTTCTCGACCACGCCCCGGCAGGCTTCTTCTCCACCGACCCCAACGGCAATATTTCCTACATGAACGCGACGCTCGCCGATTGGCTGGGCTTCGACCTCGCCCAGGTCGGCTCCGGCGGGCTCGCTTTGCGCGACATTGTCGCCGGCGAGTCGGCGGCCCTGCTCGCTCCCGGCATAGGCCTGCCCAATTCCGTCCATACCGAGCAGATCGACCTCGACCTGCGCCGCCGCGACGGGCTGCGCCTGCCGGTGCGCCTGCTGCACCGCGTCGCCTATGGCGCCGACGGCGCGCCCAGCGCCTCGCGCACCCTGGCGCTCAACCGCTCGCCCGGCGGCGAGCCGGCGGAAGAGGCGCGCGCGGCGGAAGTGCGCTTTGCGCGCTTCTTCAATTCGACCCCCATGGCCATGGCCTCGGTGGACCGCGAGGGCGCGATCCTGCGCGCCAACGCCGCCTTCGCCACGCTTCTCCCCGGCGCCCGCGCGGAAGGCGTCGGCGGAAAGCGGCTGATCGCCAATGGTCTCGCCGAACCGAACCGCCCTGCCCTGCTGGCGGCGATCGAGGCCGCCGCGAGCGGCGTCGAGGATATCGAGCCGATCAATGCGGCGCTGGCCGAATCCACGCGCTCCGCGCGCCTCTTCGTCAATCCCAATGACGAGGCCGACCAGCGCGGCGCCCTGATTTTCGCGCTCGACACCACCGAGGAGCGCAATCGCGAAGAGCAATTGCACCAGTCGCAGAAAATGCAGGCGATCGGCCAATTGGCCGGCGGCGTGGCGCATGACTTCAACAATGTGCTCACCGCCATCATCGGCTATTCCGACCTGCTGCTCGCCAATCACCGGCCGACCGATCCGGCCTTCCAGGACATCATGCAGATCAAGCAGAACGCCAATCGCGCCGCCGGCCTCGTGCGGCAGCTGCTTGCGTTCTCGCGCCGCCAGACCCTGCGCCCCCAGGTGCTGCAGCTCGGCGACGTGCTGTCCGAACTGCAGATGCTGACGCGTCGCCTCGTGGGCGAGAAGATCGAGGTCGATCTCAAACTGGGCCGCGATCTGTGGCTGGTCAAGGCGGACCTGAACCAGTTCGAGCAGGTGGTGATGAACCTGATCGTCAACGCCCGCGACGCCATGCCGAACGGCGGCAAGATTTATCTCCGCACCAAGAATGTCGCGGCGTCCGAATGCGCAGCCTATGGCGAGAAACTGCTGCCCGCCGCCGATTATGTGGTGGTCGAGGTGGAGGATACGGGCACCGGCATTCCCGCCGACGTGCGCGCCAAGATTTTCGAGCCCTTCTTCACCACCAAGGAGGTGGGCAAGGGCACGGGCCTCGGCCTGTCCATGGTCTATGGCATCATCAAGCAGACCGGCGGCTTCGTCTTCTGCGATTCGACGGTGGGCCGCGGCACGACTTTCCGCATCTTCCTCACCCGCTACATCCCCCTGGAAAAGCCGGAAGAGGCCCCGAAGGCGGAAGTGAAGAAGGCCGCCGCCGACCATACCGGGCGCGGCGTGGTGCTGCTGGTCGAGGACGAGGAGGCGGTGCGCGCCTTTGGCGCGCGGGCTTTGGCCTCGCGGGGCTATACCGTGCTGGAGGCGGATTCGGGCGTCGAGGCCCTGCGCGTGGTGGACGAGGGGAAAGACCGCATCGATCTGGTCGTTTCCGACGTGGTCATGCCGGAAATGGACGGCCCCACCATGTTCGGCGAATTGCGCAAGCGCGGCGTCAAATGCCGGGTGATTTTCGTCTCGGGCTACGCCGAAGACGCTTTTTCCAAAAACCTGCCCGAGGGCGAGGATTTTGGCTTCATGCCGAAGCCATTTACGCTGAAACAGCTGATCGAGACGGTGAAGGCGAATATGAGGTGAGCGGCCGCGAAGCCGCGCGCCGCCTGGTTTTCCCAAAATCGCCGGAACTTCCCTTTCTGCCGAAGCGTTGACGCGGCTGGAGCGCGGCCGCCGCGCCGCGCAATGCGCAAGCGTGGGGGAAAAACATGATCGACCGTCGCCTGTGTCTGACGGCGCTCGGCGGAACGCTGGCGTTCCTCGGGTCGGCTCCGGCGCGCGCCGAGAATAGCGCCGATTACGACCTCGCCCCGGTGCGGAAAGAATTCGGTTTGCCGGCATTGGCGGCGGCGGCGGTCGCGCAAGGCCGCATCGTCTATTCCGGGGTTTGCGGGGTGCGCGCGCTGGGCTCCGAGGTCAAGGCCGCCATCGACGACCGCTTCCATCTCGGCTCGGACACCAAAGCGATGACGGCGACTCTCGCCGGCATGATGGTCGAAGCCGGAAAATTGCGCTGGGACTCGACCATCGGCGAGGTCCTGACCAGGGAAGCGCGCGGCATGAACGCGAAACTCGCCGCCGTGACTCTCGAGCAGCTTCTGTCGCATAGTTCGGGCATCCCGACCGACAACAAGGAAATATTGGCGCTTTATTTCAACACCGACGCTTTCGACTATAATTTGCGGACCTTGCGGCTGCGCGCGATTTCGGCCTGGCGCCAGCATGCGCCCGTCACGCCGCCCGGCGCCGCGTTCCACTATGCCAATCTCGGCTATGTGATCGCCGGGGCGATGATCGAGAAAGAGGCCGGCGTCGCCTGGGAGCAACTCGTCACGGAGCGGATCTTCGAGCCGCTCGGCCTCAAGACGGCCGGCCTCGGCCCGCAGGCGACGACGGGCCGGCTCGACGCGCCCGTGGGGCACAAGCAGGAGGACGACGGGACGCTGACGCCCATGTATTGGGGAACGGCGGCCGGCGCTCCGCCGATGATCGGGCCGGCGGGCACGGCTCATATGTCCGTCCTCGATTTCGCCAGATGGGCGGGATGGAACGCGGGTGGCGGCAAGCGCGGCCCCGCCCTCGTCAAGCCGGAAACCCTCGCCCGCATCCACCGCGCGCATATCAAGACCGGGGCGCGGCCCGACGCGAGGCCGGGCGAACCGCGCGAAGGCGAATACGCCATGGGCTGGGGAATTCTGAAATACGAATGGGCGGACCGGCCCCTCCTCGCCCATAACGGCTCCAACGGCATGAATTTCGCGAAAGTCATCGTGGATTGCGACCGCGACCTGGCTGTCGTCGCCCTGACCAACCGCCCCGGCAAAGAGGCGGAGGACGCGGCCGACATCGTCGCCAAGGATCTTTACGTTCGATACGCCAAGAAGAGACCGGGCTGAAAAGGCGTCGCGCGGGCCGGTGACGGGCGCGCGATCCGTTGTTCAGCAATAAATTAACGCAATAGCCTGTATGGATTGGTCCGCCACCGCCCGGCGCTTGCGCCGAGCGTCTTTTGAATTCATGGGGCGCGCGCGCAGGCAAGCGCGCTGGCGCTCCCCCGTAAGGTCAGGGAGGCGACCATGAAACCCGGAATGGTGACGACCGCTCTTGAATTGCCCGGCCAACGCGTCATCCGCAATCTCGGCATCGTGCGCGGAATTGTCGTGCGCTCGCGCTCCGTCGTCGGCAATTTCGCCGGCGCGCTGCAGACGATTTTCGGCGGCAGAATCAGCGTCTATACCAATTTGTGCGAGCGCACCCGCACCGAAGCCTATGAGATGATGTGCGCCCATGCCGAAACGCACGGCGCCAACGCCATCCTGATGATGCGCTACGACGCCAATGAAGTCATGAACGGCGTGACCGAAGTCATCTGCTACGGAACCGCCGTATTGGTCGAAGAGGAGCGCCCATGAACTGGACCGTTCGCGTCGGCTTCGTCCTCGTTCTCATCGGCGCGGCCTTGGCGCTGGCGCAGCTCTGGCTGGAGCTGTGGCCACCGGAAACTTTCATCAAGATGATGATCACGCTGGGCGTGCTGCTTGGACTCGACATCGCCTGGAATCTGGTCGTGCGCGAAAAGCGCGACTCGGCCAAACTGCCCGACAAGAACCAGCTCGACCCTTAGACTCCCGCCTGTAAAGGTTAATAAGAGTTTGCTCGCGTCGCGGCCCGCTTTCGCCGCGATTGTCGACCACGATCGTTGCAATTGGCGCCTTCGCCCCCATTTGCCATTGCAATGACCGCCCGAAAATTACTCCGTCTTTTCCTCGTCGGCCTTCTCTGCCTCTTCGTCGCCTCGCACGACCTGCGCCATGCGGCTTTCAGCCAGGCGCACGCCTTTGTGCGCAGCGGACTGTGGCGCGTAGTGCATAACATTTGCGCGCCGATGCAGGAGAATGTCGGCCTGCCGCTTCCCTGCCTGGATGTCGATACGGCCCACGGCTTCGCCATATTGCGCGCGCCGACCGACCGCGACCACATTCTCGTCGTCCCGACGCGAAAAGTGACGGGGATCGAAAGCCCCGTGCTGCAAGCGCCGACCTTTCCCAATATCTGGGCCTACGCCTGGAAGCATCGCGGGCTGATCGCCGAGGCGGCGCGGCGCAAGCTCGCCTGGAACGAGGTGGGCATGGCGGTGAATTCCGCCGCGACCCGCACCCAGGATCAGTTGCACATCCATGTCGATTGCGTCGATCCGCGGCTCAAAGCCGTTTTGCAGAAGACGCCCCTGTCGCGCGACAAATGGCGAAAGCTCGATCTGCGGCCCTGGGCGGGACGCTATTTCGCCAAACGCATCGACGGCGACAAAATCCGCCAGAATATTTTCGCCATGATCGCCAGGGAAATTCCCGGCGCGGCGGATAATATGGCCGACGAGTCGGTCGCAATCGTCGGTTTCGTCCCGAAAAAAGGCGAGCGCGGCTTTGTCGTGCTGGAAAACTCCTACGGCGGCCACGCCGAACAATTGCTCGACCACGATTGCGCGGCGACGCGCGCGGCCGATCCGACCGACAAGGGAACATAGCTTGACCGGCGGCGTTGGGCCGGAACAAGCGGTCAAGAAGGGGCTCGCCCGCGGACCATGGATCAAACCCCTCCCAAAAAAAGGATTCTCATGTGCCCGCCGGATCATTTCGACGTGGCCTATGTGATCAATCCCTGGATGGAGGGACAATTCGCCAGGACCGATCCGGACGAGGCGCGGCGGCAATGGGAGGAGCTCAAAAAAGTCGTCGAGCGCCACGCCGTGGTCAGCCTGCTGCCGTCGCAGGAAAACCTGCCGGATCTGGTGTTTACCGCCAATGCCGCGCTGGTGAAGGGAAAAAAGGCGGTGCTCAGCCATTTTCGCTGCGCCGAGCGGCGCGGCGAGGAGAAATTCGACCGTCGGTGGTTTGAGGAAAACGGCTTTCAGATCGTCGAGCTGCCGCCCGGATATTATTTCGAGGGCGCGGGCGACGCGCTTTACGACGAGACCAGGGATTTATACTGGATCGGCCACGGCTTTCGCTCGGACGAACGCGTCGCGCCGCTGCTCCAGGCCTTGCTGATGAGCCAAGCCTTGACGCTCAACCTGATCGACCCGCGCTTCTATCATCTCGACACCTGTTTCTGCCCGCTGCCGGACGGCTATGTTCTCTATTATCCCGGCGCCTTCGACGAAGAGTCGCGCCAATTGATCGAGAAAATGGTTCCCGAAAAACGGCGCATCGCCGTCGATGTCGACGATGCGCTGAAATTCTGCTGCAACGCCATATCGCTGAACGGCGTGGTCATCATGAACGACGCTTCGCCCGCTCTCATGGGCCGCCTGCGGGAAGCCGGACTGACCCCGGTGCTGACGCCCCTGTGGGAATTTTTGCGCGCCGGCGGCGCCGCCAAATGCTTGACGCTGGCGCTCTGAGAGACGGTCTGCGCCGCCGGCAGGGACTCGATCCAGAAATCATTTAGCGCGAGCGGCCAAAATTGTGTGATTTTTGACACGGTTAGCCAATTTCTCGGCATTCAGGCTGAAAGCCCCGCGCCGGCGGCTTCGAGA
>CAYRNB010000072.1:0-15553 GCA_964425315.1 uncultured Rhodoblastus sp. | reverse complement strand
AAATGCGGGCTAGAGCATCGCGCCGAGGCAAAGCAGAACGGCGTAAAGCGCCTGTGTCTGCGCCATGCGCGCCAGCATTTTGTTGAGGCCCGGCCCCGGCTCCTCGCGGAAAAAGCGCCAGACCAGAAGCAAGGCCGGAGGCAGGGCGGCGAAAGCGACCCAAAGACGCGCTTTCGGCGCCGCGGCGGCGATGGCGGGCAGGAGGGCGAAGGGGATCAGGGCCATGGCGGCGAAAAGCGCGCGCGACGCGCCTTTCCCGACGACGATCGCCAAAGTCCGGCGCCCGGCCCGCGCGTCGGCCGCGACGTCGCGGAAATTATTGATCATCAGCACCGCGGCGGCGAATAGCCCCAAACTCAGTCCGGCCCACAAAGCCGCCGGCGCCAGCGATCCGGCGCAGAGCCAATAGGTTCCGCCGACCGCGCCAAGGCCAAAAAAGGCGATGACGAACAGCTCGCCGAGTGGCGTATGAGAGATCGGAAACGCGCCGCCGGCATAGGCCCAGCCGGTGAGGATCGACGCAAGGCCGAGGAGCAGAATCGGCCAGCCGCCGAGCACGACGAGATAAAGCCCGCCGAGCGCGGCGAGCGCGAAACAGGCGTAGGCCGCGCGCGTGACCGAGGCCGCGTCGAGAAGCCCGCTGGCGACGGCGCGCGGCGGCCCCAGCCGGTCCGGCCCATCGGCGCCGCGCTGAAAATCCCCGACGTCGTTGAAGAGATTGGTGGCGATCTGGATGCAGAGCGCGCTCAACGCGGCCGTCAGGACGGCCGGAGGATTGACCCTTCCCGCGATGGCCCAGGCGAGAGCAGCCCCGACGGCGACGGGCGCCAGCGCCATGGTCAGAGTGCGCGGCCGCGCCGCCGCGACCCAGGCGCCGAAAGACGAAGGAGCGGCGTTATCGGCCGATGTCATCGCTTGCCTCGCTCGTTCTTCGGGGACCTGCTCCGAACAAGCTTTCGGCGCGGCGCTCGAAGGCCCGCAAGACGCGCCTTTCAAACTCGGGCGCCGCGAAAGGCGCGAGGCGATTGAGGAAGGCGGAGGCGAATTCGAAGGTCAGGTCGAAAGACAAGCGGCAGCCCTTTCCGGCGGGATCGAAGCGCCAATTCAGCAGAAAGCGCCGCCATAGGCCATCCCGCGAATAGATAATGAGACTGTGCGGCGGATCGAGGCGCGCCTCGCTGACGAATTTTTCGCCGATCGGTCCCAGGCCGAAGACGTTTTCGACCGTCAGCTCACGGTCGCGCCGCGCGATGATGCGCGTTCGTCGGCATAGGGGAACGTAAGCCGGATAGGATTCGATGTCGGAGGCGAGGGCGTAGAGGTCCTGCGGCCTGAATTGGGGATAGACGCGCGAAAAATGACGCGTGGTCGCGGAGCCCGCCATCTAGTCTCGCCCTTCGGACTTTCCCTGCGCCCCCCGCATGGCGTTTCCTCGTCCGTTTCGCCTCGGGACGGCGGCGCCGCGAAAAATCCGCTTTCCCCATGCATTCGTCATGCTTTAGAACCACAGAAATTTCCGCCTTCGCTCGTCTGAGGGGCATCAATGACAGAAAATTCCGCGCCCATCCACGCCAAGGTCATCATCGTCGGCTCCGGCCCCGCCGGCTATACGGCGGCGATCTATTCCGCCAGGGCCATGCTCAAGCCGCTGCTCATCGCCGGCTTCGACGCTGGCGGACAATTGATGATCACCACCGACGTCGAGAATTATCCGGGCTTCGCCGAAACCATCCAGGGCCCCTGGCTGATGGAGCAGATGCGGCTTCAGGCCGAGCATGTCGGGGCCGAAATGGTCAGCGATCATATCGTCGAGGTCGATCTCGGCCGGCGGCCTTTCGTTCTGACCGGCGATTCCGGCCAAGTCTACACGGCCGACGCCCTGATCGTCGCCACCGGCGCCAAGGCGCAATGGCTCGGCGACAAATCGGAAGAGAAATTCAAGGGCTTCGGCGTGTCGGCCTGCGCCACCTGCGACGGCTTCTTTTTCCGCAACAAGAAAGTGGTCGTGGTCGGCGGCGGCAATTCGGCCGTCGAAGAGGCGCTCTATCTCTCCCATATCGCCTCGCATGTGACTCTCGTCCACCGCCGCGACGCCCTGCGCTCCGAGCGCATTCTACAGGAAAGGCTGTTCGCCAGCCCGAAGATCGAGGTGCGCTGGAACAGGGTCATCGACGAAATCCTCGGCTCGGAAAATCCCCTCTCGGTGGAATCGGTGCGGCTGAAGGACGTGAAGACGGGCGCGACCGAGACGATCGAGGCGGACGGCGTTTTCATCGCCATCGGCCACAAGCCGGCGACCGAGCTTTTCGCCGGCAAGCTCGAACTGCGCGGCGCCGGCTATATCGTCACCGCGCCCAATTCGACCGCGACCAGCGTCGAGGGCGTTTTCGCCGCCGGCGACGTCGCCGACGACAAATATCGCCAGGCGGTGACCGCCGCGGGGCTCGGCTGCATGGCGGCGCTCGAAGCCGAACGCTGGCTCGCGGCCCAGGAAAGCGCCCGCGTCCCGGAAAACGCGTGATCCGCCTCTTTTTGGCTTGCCGCCCCGCTATTGCCGTTTCTTTAAACTTCGTCGGCTAGGATCGACCGAGGACGGCGCCTCACGGGGCGCGCATCAAACTGGGGTGCTGCATGAAACAGGGGCTGATCGTTGACGACTCGGCGGTCATTCGCAAAATCGCCAGCCGGATTCTCGAGCTCTTGCGCTTCGAGAGCAATGAGGCGGAGGGTGGCGCCAGGGCTTTGGAGCGCTGCGCTCAATTCATGCCCGACGTGATTCTGCTCGACTGGAGCATGCCCAATACGGACACGCTCGATTTCCTGCGTCAGGTGCGCCGGCTGCCGAACGGCGCCATGCCGAAAATCATTTATTGCGCCACCGAGAACGATTCGATGGCGATTGGCCGGGCCTTGCGCGCCGGCGCCGACGAAGTCCTGTTCAAACCCTTCGACCACAATTCCGTCAGAATGGCCTTTGAGGACGTCGGCCTGATTCTGTGAAAGAGGCCTTGAACGCCGGAAATGAAAAACCCCGCCTTGCGGCGGGGTTTCCCTTTGCGGGCGCGCGGAGCGGACGCGCCAGAATTCAAGCTGTGATGCGTTCGTCGGCGTCGGACGGCTCGCGCAGGACATAGCCGCGGCCCCAGACGGTCTCGATATAATTGCGGCCTTCGCTGGCGTTGGCGAGCTTCTTGCGCAATTTGCAGATGAAGACGTCGATGATCTTCAGTTCCGGCTCGTCCATGCCGCCATAGAGGTGGTTGAGGAACATTTCCTTGGTGAGCGTCGTGCCCTTGCGCAGCGAAAGCAGCTCCAGCATCTGATATTCCTTGCCGGTCAGATGCACGCGGGCGCCGGCGACTTCGACGGTCTTCTGGTCGAGATTCACCACAAGATCGCCTGTGGCGATGACCGATTGCGCGTGGCCCTTGGAACGGCGGACGATGGCGTGGATGCGGGCGACCAGTTCGTCCTTGTGGAACGGCTTGGTCAGATAGTCGTCGGCGCCGAAGCCGAGGCCCTTGACCTTGTCCTCGATGCCGGCCAGGCCCGACAGAATGAGAATCGGCGTCTTGACCTTGGCGACGCGCAAGGTGCGCAGAACCTCAAAGCCCGACATGTCCGGCAAATTGAGATCAAGCAGGATGATGTCGTAGTCGTAAAGCTTGCCGAGATCTATGCCTTCTTCTCCGAGATCTGTCGTATAGACGTTGAAATTCTCGGATTTGAGCATGAGCTCGATGCTTTGCGCCGTTGCGCTGTCGTCTTCAATCAATAATACGCGCATGTGATGTCCTCACCCCGCCCCAAGGAATTGCGACGCCGGCCTAAACCGCCAGACTGGCGGCTTTCCCCTGACCGAAGACGAGCGCCCACGCAAATCATTGCCAAAAACGCTTAACGCCGAATGGTTAACAAAGAGTGATTCCCCCTGGCAAGCGGCTTCGGCGTTAATTTTCTCCGGTCGCATGGGCGTCAGGCCCGATCGTGATTCGCTGGAGGAAAAACGGCGACGCTTCAGTATGAAAGCGGAAGCGTCTCGTCTTTCCGACTTACCTAAGTCGCCCGATTCACTCGGCGCGCCATAGGGATTTCGGAAAGGATTGTTAATCGCTCAGGTTAACGAAGCCTTAGCGCATGAGGCGAATTTGCGTCCTTTATAACGATTTTCGTCCAATTCCGCCTTTTTTCGCCGTGCGAGTAAGAAAACGGCAACCTCCATGCGGCAACCTGTCTTCGTCTCGCGGAAATGGTCTATCAAGGTTGAAATAATCTTTCGACCTGCGTTTGTGGAGTTAATCGTGATGAAGTCGCGAGATACGCTCGTTCGTCTGAAGCGTTTCCAGGTAGAAGAAAAGCGTCGCCGCCTGGCGCAGATCGAATTGATGATCGCCGAATTCAATCGAATGGCCAGTGAACTCGACCGCGAGATCGCTGTGGAAGAGCAGAAATCGGGCGTCAAGGATACGTCCCATTACGCTTATTCGACCTACGCCCGCGCGGCGCGGACCCGGCGCGACAATCTTCTTCATTCCGCCGAGGAATTGAACGGCCAGCTTGAAGAAGCGCGCGTCCTGCTCGACCAGGCCAATGACGAACTGACGAAAGCGCAAGCTCTCGAGGGCCGGGAAAAAGGGCCGACGCTCGGCGACCTCTCCCGCGACGTCATGGATATTGCGGCTTTGCGCGGCGCGCGCGCCTGACGCGCCTGTTTCGCATAAGCCGTCCTGAAGCCTTCCGCGATCGAAGCGAATCGCGGAAGGCTTATTCTTGCCGGCCTTCGACATTCCGGCCTTTTTGAGAACGCTCCGCAAGACCGGCCCGCCGCGTCGCCCACAATGCGGGCTTGCGCTCGACTTGAGCCTGTAGCAAAGGATGCGGGAGCCGAAGTGGACGCTTGTCCGTCCCCTCGGCCGATCGGCGTCATTCGGTTCAGCCGGCCGATGGGACGGCCGATCGTCGAAACGCGACGCGGGCCGCGCCCCGCGAGAGACTTCCAGGCCAAGGGCGCGGATGAACTTCATCAAACGCAATCTCGATTATATTTGGCCGGCGGTCGGCTTCGTCGCCGTTATCGTGTCCTTTTTCTGGTTATACGAGGAATTCCGCGGCCAGTCGCTCGGCCCCCATCTCATCCAAGCCTTCAGCGCCATTTCGCCGGGCCGCTATTTCATGGCCCTTGTCTCCACGGTCGTCGCCTATGTCGCCCTCGCCTTCTACGATCGAATCGCGCTTCTGCATCTGGGCGTGAAAAACATTTCCTGGCGCTTCGTCGCGGCCTGCTCCTTCACCACTTACGCTCTGTCCCACAATATCGGCGCCTCGGTCCTTTCCGGCGCCATGGTGCGCTATCGCGGCTATTCGTCGAAGGGCCTGAGCGCGGCGCAGATCGCGGTATTGGTGGCGGTCTGTTCGCTGACGTTCGCCTTGGGCGCGATGTTGGTCGGCGGCGTCGTCCTGATCGTGCGGCCGCAGAGCCTCGCCCATATCGCCGACATGCTGCCGCACCTCGTCACCGACGCGGTAACGGCGCGAATCATCGGCGCCGGCTGCCTCGCCCTGGTGGCGGCCTACTGCGTCGGCTCGATCCTGCGCCTGCCTTCCACAAGCTTTTTTGGGGTCAAGATCGAATATCCCCACTGGGGCATTGTCCTGCGCCAGCTGATCGTGGCGCCGGCGGAAATCATCGGCGCCGCGGCGATCATCTATTATGTCTTGCCGACGGCGGGAAATCCGGGCTTTATCGTGGTTCTCGCCGCCTTCATTTTCGCCTTCTCGGCGGCTCTCGCCTCGAACGCGCCCGGCGGACTCGGCGTGTTCGAACTGGTGTTCCTCAAGGCCATGCCCGGCGCGCCGGCCGACGGCGTCCTTGCCGCCCTTTTGCTGTTCCGCCTGCTCTATCTGGTGATCCCGCTCGTCATAGCCGTGTTTGTCGTGCTCGCCTTCGAAAAACGCCGCCTCGCCGAAGCGATCGAACACCATCACCATATGGCCGAAGAAGAAGCGCGGACGCGCTCCGAACACGCCCGGCCCGAATGACGCAAATCCAGCTGTCGCGCAGGCAAAATGCAAGCGCGGCAATGTTCGGCTGAACATTGCCGCGCTGAACAAGACGCTGAGGTCCGAGGCGCCGGCGCGCCGTCACATGCGATATTGCTGCAGGCGCGTGGTGCGCAGGCCAGCGAGGCCGTGCTGGTCGATCGACATCTGCCAGGAAAGGAATTCATCGACCGTCAGCGTATAGCGGCTGCAGGCCTCCTCCAGCGAAAGCAGCCCGCCGCGCACGGCGGCGACGACTTCCGCCTTGCGGCGAATGACCCATCTCTTGGTGGAAGGCGGCGGCAGATCGGCGATGGTCAACGGACTGCCATCTGGCCCGATGACATATTTGACCCTCGGGCGATGCGGCTCGGTCATGCTCTTTTACTCACGTTACGCGGAGAACCCTTACTATGAGGCCACTTTAGCCAATTCCGCTTAAGAAACGCCTAAGCGAAACCAACCAAAAACCCATATAAATGTCTGTAAAGGCGGCGATTTCTTGCCAAATTCTTAGCAAGACGGCTAAAATGTTTCCGTTCGGCACAGGGCGTCAGGCGCACGTTAACCATAATCTGCGACGGCGTTCGCGAGCCGATCCGTTGAAAATCGATGGAAGAGGTCTTATTCAATGGGAGCGTCCCGCGAGGTCCGTTCCCTTTGCGGCAGGGCGACAGTTTGAGCGCGTTCGGGAGGCTCCAGTCGAATGCGCTCGGCTATCTCTTTGTGTTTGCGCATGTTCTTGCCCGAAAGGGCTTTTGGCTTTTCGCGAATATGCCCTGGTCCGAACGCGAGAAAAGTTTATGACCGCCGCCTCGCCCGAGTTCAACAGCCTCGACCTGGCCAAGCCGCCTAAGGAAACGCGGGTGGTCGTCGCCATGTCCGGGGGCGTCGATTCGTCCGTTGTCGCGGCCCTGCTCAAGGAAGAGGGCTATGACGTGGTCGGCGTCACCATGCAGCTTTACGACCAGGGCGCGGCCGAGCACCGGCCGGGCTCCTGCTGCGCCGGCCAGGACATTTACGACGCGCGCCAGACCGCGGCGCGGCTCGGCATTCCCCATTACGTCCTCGATTACGAGACCGTCTTTCGCGCCAAGGTGATCGACGCCTTCGCCCATTCCTACGCCGAGGGCGAGACGCCGATTCCCTGCGTGACCTGCAACCAGCAGATCAAATTCGTCGATCTCTTCAACACGGCGCGCGATCTCGGGGCCGATGTCCTGGCGACCGGCCATTACATCGCCTCGCGCCCGGACGGCGCGGAGCGCGCCCTTTACCGCGCCAAGGACGCCGAGCGCGACCAGAGCTATTTCCTGTTTTCGACGACGCGCCAGCAATTGCGCCTGCTGCGCTTCCCGCTCGGCGAAATGAGCAAGCCGGAAGTGCGCGAGCACGCCCGGCGCTTCGGCCTCGCCGTCGCCGACAAGCGCGACAGTCAGGACATCTGCTTCGTGCCGACCGGCCATTATTGCGACGTTGTCGAGAAACTGGCGCCGCAGGCGGCCGCGCCCGGCGAAATCGTCCATATCGACGGGCGCGTGCTCGGGCGGCACGCCGGCGTCATGCACTTCACCATCGGCCAGAGGCGCGGCCTCGGCCTGGGGGCCGCCGGCGCCGTGGCGGGCGAGCCGCTATACGTAGTGAAGATCGACGCGACGCATGCGCGGGTCATTGTCGGACCGCGCTCGGCCCTGGCGACCAAAAGGGTTTTTCTGCGCGACGTGAACTGGATCGGCCCCGGCGCGCTCGAACAGGCGGTCATGGCCGCCCCGGAAATCGCAGTGCGGGTGCGCTCGACCCGGCCGCCCGTCCCCGCCCTGCTCGAATGCAAGGGCGGCGAACTATGCGTCGAATTCGCCGATGACGAAAGCGGCGTCGCGCCCGGCCAGGCTTGCGTCTTTTACGAAAACGCCGGCCCCCGCGCCCGCGTGCTCGGCGGCGGCTTCATCAAGAGCGCCGATCCGGCCGAACTCGCCGCGCCGGCCTCCCTGTCGCGCGCGGCCCATGCATGACGCAGGCCCGCCGCGAAATCGCCGCGCTGGAAAACGCCCATGTCGAAGAGGCCTACGCCCGCTGGGCGCCGGTCTATGACCTGGCCTTCACCGCCGTCATGGCGCCGGGCCGTCGCGCCGCCGTCGCCGCCGCGCAGCGCAATGGCGGGCAAATCCTCGATGTCGGAGTCGGCACCGGCCTGGAGCTTCCTTTATTCGATTCGCGCGTAAATCTCGTCGGCGTCGATCTGTCGGAGCCCATGCTGCGCCGCGCGCAAATGCGGGTCCACAACAAGAATCTGATCCAGGTCGCCGGCCTGTGCGTGATGGACGCGACGCGCCTGGCCTTTCCCACCGATCATTTCGACGCAGTCGTCGCGCCCTATGTGCTGACGGTGGTCCCCGATCCCGCCGCGACACTCGACGAACTGGCGCGGGTGACGAAGCCGGGCGGCGAAATCGTTCTGGTCAATCATGTCGGGGCGGATTCCGGGCCGATCGCCTGGATCGAGCGCTGGCTCGGCAGGAAATCCGCATCGCTTGGCTGGCGGCCGGAATTTCCCTGGGCGATCCTCGGCGACTGGGTCGCGGCGCGGCCGGACCTGCGGCTGAAGGAGCGCCGCAAAATCGCGCCTTTGGGCCTGTTCACCCTGGCGCGGATCGAAAAACGGACTTGAGCCGGACGGGGCGGTCGGAAAAGGAGGCGCGGGTGGCTTTCGACGTGAAATCGCGCCCCAATAAAATCCCCTGGCCGCCGCTGCTCTATCTCGCCGCCTTTCTCGCCGCCCTGCCGCTGCAATACGCCTTCCCCACCGGCGACCTTCTACCGGGCTGGCTGCGGCTCGGGGGTCGCGGCGTCGCCGTCTTGGGCGTCGGCCTCGATTTCTGGGCCATGGCGACCATGGCCCTGGCGCGGACCAATATTTTCCCCCATCGCGCCGCCGACCGGCTGGTCACGAACGGGCCTTTCGCCTTCACCCGCAACCCCATTTACCTCGGCAATACGATTCTGATCGTCGGAATCGGTTTGAGCTTCAGCCTGCTCTGGCTGCTTCCTCTCGCCTTCCTCGCCGCGGCCTTGACCCAGAAACTGGCCATCCTGCGGGAAGAAACCCATCTCGCTTCGCTCTTTCCCGACCAGTGGCCGGCTTATGCGGCGAGAACGCCACGATGGCTGAAAACCCCATGGAGTTCCTGAATTGGCCCGTCGCCGCATTGCATCTGGAACTATTCCAATTTAAAATTATTCAATACATTCGAATGTGTCACTAGATGCATCGGTTTTATGGAGAGGGAGAAAAAGATGACTCAGCCAGCGCGCGACGGCGACGGATATTTGCTTGATATGGAGGTATGGACGCCGGAAATCGGCAAGGCCATGGCCGAAGCCGACGGCTTCGACATGACCGAAGAAAAATGGGAGCAAGTTCTCAAGGCGCGCGAATATTACGATGACGCGCAGAGCGTGCCGCCGATCCGCAAATTCGCCGCCTATATCGGCGTGCCGAACAAGCAGATGTTCGATCTTTGGCAGACCGGGCCGATGAAGCCGATCACCAAATATGGCGGCCTGCCTAAGCCGACCGGCTGCGTCTGACCAGTTCCCCAGCGGCGCTCGACCGGCGTCCGCGCAAGTTCGATTGGCGGCCGCGACCCGCTGGACCTGCCGGGCGCGTCATCGGCGCGGCCGGTCAGGACGACGCGAACCAGAGATTATAGAGGACGATGGCCTTGGCCCGATTGGGCACGCGCAATTTGCGATAGATCGCGCCGAGATGCGCCTTGACGGTCGCGTCCGAAAGCCCGAGCTCAAAGGCGATCAGTTTGTTGGGCAGCCCCTGCGCGACAAGATGGAAGACGTCCATCTGTCTTTCAGTGAATCGGGCGAGAGCCGCTTTCAAATCCCGCTCGGGTAAGCGGCGGTTTTCGCGCGCTTTCATCAACGACGTCGGTTTGCCGTTTGCTTCATCGGGCGTCGCCAACGAGTCGGCCAGGCGTCTCGCAGCCTGCCGGAACTGAAGCGCCGCCTGGCAGAATTGCAGATCGGCATATTTGCCTTCCGCGCATTTGCCGCCGATCATATCGCAGATCGCGGCCTCCGCCTCCGCCAAGGCGCGGAGGGCCCTTGCCCGTATCGCCGCCAGACTGTCGCAGGCGCCGGACGAAACAGGCGCGCCGAACTGATTCTCCGCCGATAATATTTTGCCGTGGGTATCGCCGTCTAACAATACAGTCATGGAGCTTGCCGCCTCTCGTTTTTCGAGCCGAAGCGTCTCCTCCCTTCGCGCCCGAACCTCATGAATGTGGAAAGCAGTCGTCCTCGTCTCTTAAATATTCGGATCATCAGCCCCCTGCTCCGCACGGCTGGGTCACGTTCTTTTCAGGTCAGGACCGAGATTGGGCGCGACAGGAGGCCGGCGACCGTGGGTTCAGTCGCCGGCCAAGTCGCCTGTTCGGAAGAATTCGCGAACAGGTTGCGAGAAATCCTTTCGCCGACGCGTGTGCGATCGATCATCCGGCTCGCCATCCGATCGGCGCGCCGAACAATTCCGGCAGGGCCGCGTAAAGGTCGATGACGAGCCCAATAGAACGAGGCTTTGCGTCGGGCATCTTCTTCTCCCAGGACGATCCTCATCCTTGCGGCGCCCGCGGCTCGCTCCGACGCTCCAGGGGATCTTTTCTTTGATCCGAAGAATAGCTTTACCCTTCGGCAAAACAACTGGCGCGAGGACGACAATCCAATGGCTTTGGAAACACATTTGCGCTCAATGTGATGAGCTGGGTCCACCCCATCGCCGTCCCCAGCGATATTACTGAATCCGTTTACTCGTAAACTGTCGTCAAAGACTGCGGATATCGTCGCGGCTGTTTTGCAAATTCGAACCTATTTCGCGCTCATTACAAGGGGTGAAGGATGCATTGTGCGGCGCAGCATAATCAACCGAGAGAAATGCGAGCTTATGGCGGCGGCGATGGAACATTCCTACGCCCAATTCCGGGAATATTGCCGAATAACGAAAGTTCTACTCGCCATCCGGCGCTGCTTTGTTCATATATGCACTGCAAGACCGGCCGAATTCGACCGGGAAATCGACGAAAATCGCGCCGCGTCTCGGAGAAGCCCGCCCAGCCATGACCAGCCGCACGACCTCATCGGCCTGGCTGAAAGGCGTCATCGACGCGATGGCGGAAGCCGGGCTCGACACGGACGAACTCTTGCGCGCCGCGCATATCGATCCCGCTCTCCTCGCCGACCGCGAAGGACGCGTGCCGACGGAAAAAATGAGCCGTCTCTGGCGCGGCGCCGTCGAGCGCTCCGGCGATCCCGCCATCGGCCTCATCGGCGCCGACGCGCCCATGGCGGGCAATTTCGACGTCGTCGGCTATTCCATGCTGTCAAGCAGCACTTTGCGCGCCGCTCTGCAATCCATTTCGCGCCATATGCGTCTGGTGAGCGACGCGGCGGAAATCACGCTCGAACCCCGTGGCGACAACGTCCTGGCGCGTTTCGACCTGTTTGGCGGCCGCGAGCCGATTCCGCGCCAGCGCATGGAATTCGATCTCCTGACCATACTCAATTTCTGCCGATGGGTCGCGGGCGGCCCAATCGAGTCGGCCTTAGTCGGCCTGGTCTATGAGCCGCCGGCGGAAGAAGCGCGCTTTCGCGAGGTCTTTCGCTGCCCGCTGCGTTTCGGCGCTGATTTCAACGGCTGGATTTTCACATCGGAAGTTCTCGACGCGCCTTTGCCGGCTTCCAACCCGATAGTGGCGGAGGCGCATGAATCCCTGCTGCAACAGCGTCTGGCGATTTTCGACGGCGCCGGCCTCAGCGTGCGGGTGCGCTTGGAGATCGCCCGCCAA
This sequence comes from uncultured Rhodoblastus sp., assembly GCA_964425315.1. Lineage (GTDB taxonomy): Bacteria > Pseudomonadota > Alphaproteobacteria > Rhizobiales > Beijerinckiaceae > Rhodoblastus. Next base: position 3,662 of record CAYRNB010000072.1, on the reverse strand, counting down.
CTCGCCAATGGCGCGCCGCGTTGCGAGGCGATCGCCAATGCGCTCAAGATCAGCTACCGAACCTTGCAAAGACGCCTGCACGAGGAAGGCGAGACTTTCGACAAGCTGCTCGACGCAACGCGCTGCGACCTCGCGCAGCATTATCTCGCCCGCCCCAATCTCACCACCGCGGATGTCGCTTACCTGTTGGGCTTCGCCGATCCGGGAACCTTTTTCCGCGCCTGCAAGCGCTGGTTCGACGCCTCGCCCAGCCAATTGCGCGCGACCTTGCGGGAAAACGAAAAAATGCTGCCGAACTGACGACGGCTCGGCCGCGCGGGGCGCAGGAAGGACAGCGACCGGCGCTGGCGGCGGAGCCGGGAGCCGCCGCCCGGCGTGAAAAATCCGGGTCAGATGGAGTCAATTGGCCGCGGAGAAACACATTCGGCGCGTTTTATTGACCAGAATCAAATACTTTGCCGGCCAGAAAATGATAGAGATGGGCGCCAACAAATCGGAGGCGAGATTTTCCGCATGGACGCGAGAGACAGGGCCGCCTTGGCCCGCGCACCCTTGTTCAAGACGGCTGAGCCAAACGTTTTGGCCGAGCTGGCGGAGTCCGCGTCCGTCCGAGACTATCGGCGCGGCGAACTGATTTTCAGGCAGGGCGACGCCGCCGACGCCATTTTTGTCGTCGTTGAGGGCTGCGTCGCGCTCTACCGCCAACCCGAAAACTTCGAGCAGGTGGTCGTCGCGGTCCTCACGGACGGCGAAGCCTATTTTGAACCGTCGATGTTCGCGGCCGGCGGCTATTCCGTGTTCGCGGAAACAGTCTCGTGCGCGCGGGTCTTGCGCCTTGACGGCGCCTCCGTCCGCGGCGCCATGTTGCGATGGCCGCGCCTCGCCTTCGATCTGCTCAACGCATCCTCCGGCGCCAATAATGCGCTCATCGAGCAGGTCGAACACCTCAGGACGCGGTCCGTATCACAGAGAATCGCCGCCTTCTTCCTCCGGCAACTCGCCTCGACGGGCGAAGCGGCGACTTTTGCGCTGCCCTATAACAAGGCGCTCATCGCCAAGCTCCTCGGCGCCAAATCGGAAACCTTTTCTCGTTCGTTGGCCCTGCTGCGCGAGGAGGGGGTCGAAATCAGGCGCAACAGCGTGACGATCCGAGACGTCGACCGCCTCGCCCGATACGTCCAAACGCCCATCGGCGATAAGCTGCACGAGAGGAAACCCGTCCCTACGCGTTTCGCGTCGCTAAGGAAGCGCCGGACGTTCGATCATGGGCTGGTGCGGGAGTGGCGAAAGGCGCTGAGCGCGGGCGACCCGATTTCGTTGTTGCTGATCGATGTCGGCCAAGCCCGGCGGCCAGCCGAAGCTCGCGTCAGCCCCTTCAATCGCGGTCTACTCACCGCCGTCGGCGACGACATTTCGCGCGAGGCCGATCGCACCGGCAAATTCATGGTGCATCACAACGACGACATTTTCGCCGTGGCGGCGCCGAAGACCGGCCATGGCGAGGCGCTGACGCTTGCGGAAAGGATCCTGACGACGATCGAAAGCAGCGCGATGCGGCGCGCGTCCGAAGCTGCGCCGTCAATTGTCCCGGCAATCGGCATGGCGACGATTGTCCCGAGCGCGCGGGATCGCATCGAAAAGATCGTCTGCTACGCCGATATCGCGCTCTATCAGTCGAAGACGCTCGGGCGCGGCCCTATTTGCAGCTTCCATGACGAGCCCAGTTGCGAAACGGCCAAATGCAGCCCCTCAGGAGGCGTGCGGATTCCGGTCATCGGATCGTCCCATTGCGCGGAATGCCGTCGCTACGCCCCGTGCGCATAAGGTCGCCAAGCGATTGTCGGCGCCCGTGAGAGACGCGAGCTCCTCCGTGCGCGATCAACGAACGGCGATCCGCCTACTGAGAACGTCCGAACTGCTCCAGGACGAGCGCCAGCCGCCGATAGATCGGCGCCCAGCGCGGACGCGGAGCTCCATCGCATCGATTTCAAGTTCGCGATCTGGTCGAATCGCATAAGGGTCGAACCGGATCGGGAATTCGGCGAGCGAAAGACCGGGTTTCGGCTTGTCGCTCGCCGCTTCCGCCCAAAACGATCCAACACCGACTATAATTTGTAACCGACATACCAGATGCCGATGATTTTGCCGTGGACATTCTTTATCGGCTCGTACCCAGTGGCGTATTTCGTTCCAAGGATGTCGACGTCGCCATAGAAAGGCTTGCCGGCGTTGATCTTGACGATGACTGGGCCTTTGGGGTCGAGGATCGTCCCCGTCGCGCGGCCGCCGCCATGCGGCACATTCGTCGAAACGCGCACGTATCGTTTGCCGGTTTTCGCAAAAAGCGTGGCCGTTCCGCCATTATCTTTGACCACCTGGTCGACGATCGTGAAATTGTTGTTCATTTTCGTCTTGCCGAAATACAAGGCGGAGGCGTTTTTGCCGCTGACCGGATCGGTTCCGTGCAGGCTCGGCGGCCCGAGTTTTTGGGTCGCAGCCTTCAACTCTGACATGGCCTTGGTAATATTTTCACGAGCCTGGGCGTAGACGGTCCCCGGAATTGCCATTAATGCGGCGACCAGGAATCCGATTGTCGCGGCGCGAGTAAAAAAGCGATCATGCATCATCTTGCACTCCCTCAAAATTTAATTATTTAGCAGCTTTAGCTACATTTTTCGTACAGCAGGAGCTATGCGTTAAAATAATTATAACACGTAATGTTACAAAAGATAATTATGCTTTGTAAAAACGATGATATATCTACTGCTATGCCAAAGCTATTAGCAGAAGCGGAAGAACAGATCTTAAGAATCGCAACGCCTCACGTCCGCCCCCCGGCGCAGGACAACCCCGCCTGTCTGGCGCTACGCCGCAACCCCGCGCCCCACCGGCCGAACGGCGGAACCGACGATCTCTGAATGGTCGAGGTTGAGGCGGAATCGAAGGGAAACCGATGCGAGCGAAAGACCGACGCCTCGTTTTGAGATTCTCGAAAATGTCTTTAACTTGCTGATCTTAATGGTAGCAGAGGAGGGAGTCGTTACCCCGCTCGCCGCCATGCGAGCAAAACCGGCGGGTCGCGCCGATGACCGTCTCAAACTCCGCAAAATATACGGATCCAGGGCATGTATCACAAGCCGCTGAGAGCCAAAAATCCGACTCGTTACTCTGTTTCGTTAAGCGCTCCTTTTCGTGAAGCGTGCGCGCTTTCTTTCCCCAGGATCTGCCTGTCTCAAAATCGGCCTTGATTCATTCTGCAAACCAGGGCCTCATCGAATTATGACCAGCGTGTCAACGCCGGAGCAAAAGTCGGCCAGTGGGGCGGAGCAAAAGTCGGCCACTTGTGTGCTGGGTGAGAGACGAATGCGAGGCGTCCGGCTTAGATAGCGAAGGTCTCATGAGCCGCGCCAAGCGGTCGTTGCCGGTGGGTGGACGGGCTCTCTTCATGACGCAAAGCTAACGGCGGCCCATGTCGCCGCGCCGTCGCGATAACACGCGCCATCCCTTGCGGCGCTGCCTACCGACCACCTCGTAACAATTGGGCGAGGGGAGCTTTATTGCCCCGCCAGCCCACTGACCAGCGTTAGCAGAATCCTAATCTGCGCCATGTAATATCTCGTCCGCGACGGTGGCGCCTTGCTTTCTTCCTTCTGCGCAAGGCT
>CAYRNB010000071.1:0-16217 GCA_964425315.1 uncultured Rhodoblastus sp. | reverse complement strand
ACGATGGCGCGCTTGCCGATGCGCAGCATCTGCTCGAGCACAAGGCGGGGATGGCGCGTCGCCTGCAGGGTCTGCGACAGGATGACATAGTCGAACCCGTCGTCGGGATAGTCGCCGAGATCGACGTCGGCGTCGCCCTGAATGACGGAAAGACCTTTCGCCACGCAATCGTTGACGCCCTTTTGCGAAATCTCCACGCCGCGCGCGTCGACGCCCTTGGTTTCGGAAAGAAAGCGCAAAAGCGCGCCGTCGCCGCAGCCGACGTCAAGGACCCGCGAGCCCGAAGCGACCATTGAGGCGACCAACAGCAGGTCGATGCGGGTCACCGCGGTTTGCGGCGGAGAAGCCAGCGCCCCAGCCATTTCAGCCGCCCCCTTTCGCGCCAAGGCCGCGCGCTTTCGCCGCGCCCTGGAGAAAGCCGCGCGTCGTCGCGATGAAGTCCGGCTCTTCGAGCAGAAAGGCGTCATGGCCCTTGTCGGTGTCGATTTCGACAAAGGAGACCGGCGCGGCGCCGGCGTTGAGCGCGTGGACGATGGCGCGCGATTCGGCGGTGGTGTAGAGCCAGTCGGAGGTGAAGGCGACGACGCAGAAGCGCGTCTTGGCGCCCTGGAAAGCGCGCGCAAGCGAGCCATCGTAATCCTGAGCCAGGTCGAAATAATCGCAGGCGCGCGTCACATAGAGATAGGAATTGGCGTCGAAGCGATCGACGAAGGTCGATCCCTGATGGCGCAGGTAGTTCTCCACCTGGAAATCGGCGTCGAAGGAAAAGGTCGGCTCGGCCCGGTCCTGCAATTTGCGGCCGAACTTGCGCGCCAGCGCGTCCTCGGAAAGGTAGGTGATATGGGCGGCCATGCGGGCCACGGCCAGGCCCTTGACCGGGCGCACGCCCTGTTCGATATAGCGCCCGCCGCGCCAGTCGGGATCGGCCATGATCGCCTGCCGCCCGACCTCGTGAAAGGCGATATTCTGCGAGGAATGGCGCGCCGCCGTGGCGATGGGCATGGCGGAAAAGACCCGCTCCGGATAAAGCGCCGCCCATTGCAGGACCTGCATGCCGCCCATCGAGCCGCCCGCGATGCAAAACAGGCTCTCTATCCCGAGCCGGTCGATCAGCATGGCCTGCGCCCGCACCATATCGGCGATCGTGACCACGGGCAGATCGAGCGCATAGGGCTTTCCCGTCGCCGGATTGAGCGAGGCCGGCCCGGTGGTGCCCATGCAGCCGCCGAGCACATTGGAGCAGATGATGAAATATTTTTCCGTGTCGAACGGACGGCCAGGGCCGACCAGGGTCGACCACCACCCCGGCTTGCCGGTCAGCGGATGGACGTTGGCCACGTGCTGGTCGCCGGTCAAAGCGTGGCAGATCAGAATAGCGTTGGATTTGTCGGCATTCAGTTCGCCATAGGTCTGATAGGCGATGGCGAAAGGGCCGAGCGTCGCCCCCGCCGACATGGCCAAAGGCTGCGACGCGTCGAAGACGGCGACCTGGCTATGCGGCCGCGCGGCCTCGGCAAGACTGGGATAGGAATGGGATGGGACGTCGGTCAAGGGCGTTCTGTTCGATTTTCCGAACGGATCGTTTGTTATTTAGGATAACGGCCCCGGCCAAGTCAAGCGGAGCGGAGCGAAGGGCGTTTTCCTGGCGGCCCGAGCCGTCTATAGAGGAAAGAACCGGTTAATTTTGTCCGCGCCGCCGTGCGGGAGAAAAGAGCGATTGCTGCGATGAGCCAAATCTCCGCCCTCGAATCCCTGGCCGAATTGCGGGAAGAAATCGACCGGATCGACGGCGAAATGCACAATCTGCTGATGGAGCGCGGCGAAATCATCGACCGCCTGATCATGGTCAAGGCGCGCCAGGGCGGCGGCTCGGCGTTCCGGCCGGGACGCGAGGCGGATATGATGCGGGCGATCGCCGCGCGCCACCACGGACGCCTGCCGCTCGACACGGTCGAAAGCATCTGGCGGGTGATCATTTCCACCTTCACTTTCGTCCAGTCGCCCTACGCGGTGCACGCCGATATGTCGGGCGGCGACGCCGCCATGCGCGATTCGGCGCGTTTTCATTTCGGCTTCACCGTCCCCTTGCTCGGTCACGCCAGCGCCGCCGAGACGATCGAGGCCGTCGCGGTCTCGGAGCGTCCCGGCGGCGGCGATCTCGGCATGTTGCGCATCGGACGCCACGCAGAGGACGAAAAATGGTGGGAGCGGCTGGGGGCCGAAGGCGGACCCAAGATCATCGCCCGGCTCCCGTTTGTCGAAAGGCCGGATCACCCCGCCGGCACGCCGGTTTTCATCATTTCCCGACCGCTCGCCGAGGCGGCGGCGCGCGATGTCGCTTTATATTCGATTCTTTGGCCGGGCGCGCCGGCGCCGGACGACGCCTATTTTCATGCTTCGACCTGCGAATGTCTGGCGCGCGCGACGACCGCCGACGGCTCTTCGCTGCTGGTCTCGGCGCCGGGCGACTGGAGCGTGGAAAAATTGAGCGCCGCCCTCGCGCTGCCGCCGCGGGGGGCGGCTTTCTGCATCGGTAGCCATGCCGAGCGTTTCGCTTTGGCCTAGTAAACCGGCGCGAGCTTCACCGGCAGGCGGAAGGGGCCGAGAAACACATGACCCCTGGCGAGAACGAGCGGCAGTTTGATCGCCGCGTCCTCGCCCTTGGCGCCAGCCGGCTTGGCGAGCACGGCGTCGAGCAGGATTTTCGTCCCGGCGTTGGCGCCCGGCGCCACCAGCCGCGCGATGAACGGGCCCGCGCCCTTGGCGGCGACATTGAGTCTGCCGACGGGGATGTGGGACTCGTTGAGCCTGAGCGCGCCATGAACCCGCGCCTCCATTTCGCCGGCGCGCCAATCCAGTCTGTCGATGGTCAATCGGCCTGAATGGCTCCGCCATTGCTCGACCGACGCGCGCCAGGAAGCGGCGCGGCGCGGCGTCGGGACGATTTTTCCGCTGGCGCTCACCTGCCCAAGATCGCCATTCTTCACAATCGACGCGAGGGCTGGAGCGGTGACGCCCTGGCTGTCGATATCGAAATGCAGCCCGTCGCCCTCCGCCGCCGGCTCGATCGCCGCCTTGAGCTTGCGCAGGTTGACCGCGATCCCCGCTTCAGGCGCCTCCGGCCGCCAATCGACGGCGTCGGCGTCAAGCTCGGCCTTGGCGACGCCATGCAGCGACCAGGAAATATCGAGCCTCAAGCCGTCGTGGCGCAATTTCGCGAACGGCGCGCCGTCGGTCTTTTGCAGCACGACGGGGCTGGAGAGGGAGAGAATAACGTGATTGGGCGCGAAAATGCTGGCCTTGCCTTGCGCTTCCTGGGCCCTGACGAAAATTTCACCGGCCGCCGTCTGGACCGGCGTGGAAATATTGGCGCAGCGCAGTTTCAGGCGGAAGGGGAAGCCGGCGATTTCGCTCGACGCGCAATAATCGACCAGGGGGGCGCCGCCATAGATCGGCTGATGCATATAGCCCCCGAGCTTGTTGGCGGCATAGAGCCAGAGTTCGCAGAGCGCGAGGGCCAGGACGAGAAAAAGGCCGATCAGAATGCGGCGCAAGGTTTGGGAAGCGAAAAGTCTAGCCATGGCGCCCTGCGAAGACCGGGGCTTGCGCCCCCGACAATCGGCTGCGCCCCAAGGCGAGCCGCGATTCGGCGCCATCCTAAAGCAAATAACGGCGCAATGACGATGCGCCCGGCGCAAAAAATCAGGCGATCGCCCCGATTGTCGCGAGATGCGACGCCAGCTCCCGGGTGGCGAAAACCGGGAGCGGAGTCAAGACGCGCGGGCGGGTTCGGGCGGGGTCCTGTTCAAATTGACGGCGAGACTCGGGTCTTTGGCCAGCGCCTCCGCGATCAGGCGATCGGTGGCGGCTTCGATCCGCTCCTGCAGCAGCCGGGCGAATTCGCCATTGGGCAGGCCGGGTTCGATGACCGGCAGGAATTCGGCCACGATCGTTCCAGGACGGCGCAAAAAACTGCGTCGCGGCCAGAACAGGCCGGAATTGAGCGCCACCGGAACGCAAGGAGCGCCGGCCTCGGAATAGAGATGGGCGACGCCGCTGCGATAATGAGGCGGCGCGCCGGCCGGCCGCCTGGTGCCTTCCGGAAAGATGAAAATGGCGCGGCCTTCGGCGATCGCCTTGCTCGCCTGCTCCACCAGCTGGCGCAAGGCGACGCTGCGGCTCTTGCGGTCGATGGCGATCTGGTCGGCGCGCAGGGTATATTGGCCGAAGAGCGGCAGAAAGGTCAGTTCGCGCTTGAGGATGAAAGTGAAGTCGCGCAGCTGCGTCTCGAGCGCGAAAGTCTCCCAGATCGACTGATGTTTGGAGGCGATGATATAGCCCTTCTTCGGCAGGTTTTCGACGCCGCGAAACTCGACCTTGAGGCCGCAGATCTTGTCCAGGAGCCACAGCGAGGAGCGGCCCCATATGCGCGCGAGTTCAAGAATGGCGGCGCGGCCGAAAATCATGGTCGGCAATCCGCCTACCACCAGGATCGTCAGATTGGCGTAGAACAGGATGTTGAACAGGAGCGAGCGCAGGAAGAGCATGATGTCTTCTGCCGGAGGCCGCGCCAAATGAAAAGCCCGGCGCCGTCATTTGCCGGCGACTGTGGCGGAAAAGTCAGCGCATCTGGCTCAAGGAGCGATAGACGATGGCGCGCGACATGAAGCCGGCGAGAAGCGCCGAGCCGACCGAAATGGCGGCGATCGCCACCATTGCGCGCCAGCCGAGCGAAAAAGAGCCGAACAAAGCCTCCGCCTGCTCACCGCCGGCGCTCGCCTGCCAATGGCGCGACAGAAAGCCGAGCGTCAGGAACAGAAGGAGGGCCGCGCCGCCGCCGGCCAGACCGCCGCGCAAGCCGAGGCGCAGGAAATGGAACTGGAATTGCCGCGCGATAAAGCCATCGGCGCCGCCGACAAAATGCAGCACCTCGATGATTTCGCGGCTTCCCGCCATGGCGCCTCGGGTGGCGAAGCCGACGGCGAGGCCCATGGCGATCAGCACCAGGGCGAAAATGCCCGCCCCGGTCCCAACCACCACGTCCGCCATGACGTCCAGCCGGCGCATCCAGGCGCCATGATTGTCGAGCAAGGCGTCGGGCAGAGCGGAATCGAGCGCGGCGCGCAGGCCGATTTCGTCGATTTTTTTCGACGGGTCGCGCCGCACAACGATCATGCGCGGCGTCGGCAGCTGCGAAAGATCGAGGCCCGTGCCGAGCCAGGGAGTCAAAAGCGCTTCCGATTGCGCCTTGGTATAAGCCCGCGCCTCGGCGACGCCGGGGAAGTTCGAGGCGATTCGCGCCGCCTTGGCGACGTCGGCGTCAATATCGCGGCCGTCGCGCGGCAGGATCTGAATGGTCATTTCCATGCTGATCGCGCCGCGCCAATCGTGCGAGGCCTCGGAAATCGCCATGGCGAAACCGGCGGTCAAGGCGGCGAGAAAAGTCATAATGGCGATGACGATGGCGAGCGCCTTGCCGGCGACCGTCTCCGCCGGCACCAGGGGCGTGTCGCGCCAGGCGTCCACAAACTCTTCTGTTTCGATCTGCGATTCGGAATCCATGGCCGCGCTCAATCGTAAATATGCAGGCGGCCGTCGCCGAGCACCAGCCGGCGGGCGCCGTCGAACTGGTCCATCAGGCCGAGATCGTGGGTGGCGATCACCACCGCCGTGCCCGATTTGTGCAGTTCGAGAAAGAGCCGCATCAGCCGGCGCGCCAGCGAGGGATCGACATTGCCGGTCGGCTCGTCGGCAAGCAGAAGTTCGGGCCGCATGATGAGGGCGCGGGCGATGGCCGCGCGCTGCTTCTCGCCGCCGGAAAGAACTGGCGGAAAGACATGCATCCTTTCGCCGAGGCCCACCCATTGGAGAAGCTCGGACACTTCGGCGCGATAGCTCGCCTCCTCGCGCTCCTGCACACGCAGCGGCAGCGCGACATTCTGGTAGGTGGTGAGATGGTCGAGGAGGCGAAAATCCTGGAACACCACGCCGACCTTGCGCCGCAAAGCGGTGAATGCCGCCTTGTCGAGGGAGGCGGAATCGCGCCCGAACACCGAGATGAGCCCGCGCGTCGGCGCGAGCGACAGGAGGATGAGACGCAGGAGCGTGGTCTTGCCCGCCCCGGACGGGCCGGTCAGGAACTGGAACGTGTGCGGCGCTATGTCGAAGGTGATGTCGCGCAGGATTTCCGCGCCCAACCCGTAACGCAGGCCGACATTTTCGAACCGGACCAAAGCCGCGCCTCCTCCTTGTCAACTCGAAACCGGCTGAACGCGAATCTCTCTTTAACGCGCCTTTAACCATAGCAGCACACCAATGAGCTGCGTCAAATCATCAGCTTCAACCCCCTTTGCGGGCGAATTCATGTCCTACGATTCCGTCTTCCCGTCGCAAGACGAACGCAATGCTTTTTCCGCCTCCGGACGCGCCGGCGGGGGCGAGATCGACGGCGTCGCCGCCGCTTCCGGCCGCGGCGCCGCGCTCGCGCGCCGAAAAAAGCCCGCCTCCGTCCCCTCGCCGAAAAGGCAAAGCGGCTTCTTTGTCCCCGCGACCTGGGTTCTGCTGGCTTTTTCCGCCTGGGCTCTTGTCGTTGGCGAAAGGGCGGAAGTGGTGCGCCTGGCGCCGGCGACGGCGCCGATCTACGCCGCCTTGGGCCTTAAGGTGAATCTGCGTCGGATGGATATCGAAAAAGTCGCGTCCAAGCTGGTCGAGGCGGACGGCCGCAAATTTTTGGTGGTCGAAGGCGAGATCCATAATCTCAGCCGTTCGCCGCGCACGGCGCCGCCCATGAGGCTGGCCGTGCTCGACCAGAGCGGCCGCGAAATCTATTATTGGACCGCCTCGCCGCAAAAGACCCGTCTCGACGGCGGCGAGACGGCCTTTTTCCGCGCCCGCCTCGCCTCGCCGCCGGCGGAGGGCCGCAAGGTTCTGGTGCGTTTCGCCAGCGGCCCGCGGCGCGCGGGTTTCGGAACGTGACCGCCGGACGCGCGCAAATCCTTTTCGACGAAGCGGCGATTGCGGCGCGAATCGAGGCCATGGCGGCCGAGGTCGCGCTTTCCGCGACGCAGGATCTGATCGCCGTCCCGGTCATGACCGGCGCTTTCGTCTTCGCCGCCGATTTCTTGCGGGCGCTCCATCGCTCCGGCCTCGCGCCGGAGGTCGATTTCCTTCAGGTCGCCTCTTACGGCGGCGGGGTGAAATCGACCGGAAGGGTCGAACTTTTGCGGGATTTTCTCACGCCCGTCGCCGGGCGCGACGTGCTGGTCATCGACGATATTCTCGAATCCGGCCGCACTTTGGCGTTCGCAAAAAATTTATTCGCGTCGCGCGGCGCCAGGAGGGTGCTGATCGCCGTCATGCTGGAAAAGCCGCACAAAAAGCAGATCGAGGTTTCGGCCGATTTCGTCGGCTTCTCCTGCCCGGACCGCTTTGTCGTCGGCTATGGCATGGATCACGCCGGACGCTTTCGCCAATTGCCCTTTATCGGCGCGCTGGACGGGATGTGACGTCTTCAACCGAAAGGGTAAAAGGCCTCCAGCCTATAGGGTCCGCCGCCGACCGAATCGCGTGAGGAAAAAAGCACGCAGCGCGTCGCCGCGAATTTCATCGCCAAAGGATAGGCGCGTTCCGACAGCCAGAATCCGACGGCGCCCGGCTTCACCCCGCGCAGCCGCGCCAAAGTGACATGGGGGGCGAAATTGCGGGTTTCTGGAGCAAGGCCGTTGCGCCGGGCGATCGCCTCATGCATCGCCTGCAACCGGAGCAGAAGCGGATCGGATTTAACCCGAGCGTAAATCGCGCGCGGGCGTCCGCCGCCGAAGACGCCGATCTCGTCAAGTTCGAGCGCCAGCGGCGCACCACCGCTAAAATGGTCGATCTCACGCAAATCGGCGTCGAGCGCCTGCGCGGTGCGCGGGTCAATATCGCCGAAAAAACGCAAGGTGAGATGGTAATCCGCCGGCTCGACCCAGCGCGCGCCGCTTAAGCCGCCGCGATAATGGGCGAGCTGCGCGGCAATGTCCGGCGGGATTTCAACGGCGGTGAAAAGGCGCGGCATGGATAGGACTCTGCTTCAATTTTTTTGCAGGCGGTCGAGCCAGGCGGTCACAACGGAGAGCATTCCGGCGACAATAATCTGGACGCCTCGGGCGTTGGGATGCATGCCGTCGGGCAATTGCATTTTTGGATGGCCGGCGACCCCGTCGAGAAAGAAGGGATAGAGCGGCGCGTCATATTTTTTCGCCAGTTCGGCGTAGAGCGGATTGAATTTTTTCGCGTAATCAACTCCGAAATTGGGCGCGGCGCGCATGCCCAGGATAAGGACGGGAATCTTGCGCTGGCGCAGCCGCGCCAGAATGGTCCCGATATTCTTGCGCGCAATTTCGGGATTCAACCCCCGAAGCATGTCATTGGCGCCAATTTCGAGAATGACGCCGTCGGTTCCGTCGGGAACCGCCCAATCGAGCCGGGCCAGAGCGTCGCTCGACGTGTCGCCGGAAACGCCGGCGTTGGCGATCTCGACGTCAAAACCCTTTGCGCGCAGCGCCTTTTGCAGAACCGCCGGATAGGCGGCGTCGGCAGGCAGGGAATAGCCGGCGGTGAGGCTGTCGCCGAGCGCGACAATGTGCAGGGTTTTCGCTAGGGCCGGCGCGGCAAGGGCGCAGATCAGAGCGAAGGCGGCGAGAAGAACTTGGCGAAGGCGGACGCCATGCCCATATGCGAAACGCCCGCGCCCTCCGTCGATGAAATTCCGCATCGCCATTGCCGCCTTCCGAAAGTCTCCTCATGCCCGATCCGGCCATAAGCGTGCAAAATGTCAATCTGACTTTGGGGAGCGGCGAGGCCAAGGCGCATATTCTGAAAGACATAAGCCTTGAAGTGAAGAAGGGCGAGACCGTCGCCCTGCTCGGCCCATCCGGCTCCGGCAAATCGACCTTGCTGATGGCGATCGCCGGGCTCGAGGCGCCGGATTCCGGCGCGGTCCGGGTGGCGGGCCGCCGCCTCGACCAGATGAACGAGGACGATCTGGCGCGCTTTCGCGGCGCCCATATCGGCGTCGTCTTCCAGTCCTTCCATCTCATCCAGACGCTCACGGCGCTGGAAAATGTCGCCATTCCGCTGGAGCTTGCAGGAAAAAGCGAGGCTTTTGCGCGCGCTCGCGAGCTTTTGGGTCAGGTTGGCCTTGCCGGCCGGCTTCAACATTACCCGGCGCAATTATCAGGCGGCGAGCAGCAGCGCGTCGCCCTGGCCCGGGCTTTGGTCGCCGATCCGGCGCTTCTTGTGGCGGACGAGCCGACCGGCAATCTCGACCAGGCGGTCGGCGCCGAAATCATCGAACTCATTTTCGCCCTCAATAGCGCCAGAGGCGCGACGCTTGTCCTCGTCACCCATGACGAGGCTTTGGCGAGCCGCTGCCGGCGGATCGTGCGTCTGCGCGACGGCAGGATCGAATCCGACGCGGCCGCCGCCGCGGGACGCGAAAATGTCCCGGCCTGATTCGCGGCGCGAGCGCGCGGCGCGGCAATGGGCTTTGTTCCGCTTCGCACTGCGCGATTTGCGCGGGGGCTTGCGCTATTACTGGGTTTTCATCGCCTGCCTCGTCCTTGGCGTCATGGCGGTGGTCGGCGTCGCCGCGACGGCGCGCGCCCTTCGCCTCGGATTGGCGCAGCAGGGCGCGATCCTGCTTGGCGGCGACATGTCCTTCAGCCATGCCGCAGGCGCGCCGGACGCCCGCGAGCGCGCCTTTCTTTCCACGCGCGGAAAATTGTCCGAAATCGTAACGACGCGCGCCATGGCGCGCCGCCCGCAAGCCGATGACGCGACCATGGTCGACGTCAAGGCGGTCGATTCGGCCTATCCGCTGACAGGCCGCGCGCGGACCGAGCCCAAGCCGTCCGGCGGCAAGCATTTCTTCGATTTTTTCGCCAAGAAGAACGGCGCTTTCGGCCTGCTCGCCGATCCGACTCTCGGCGAACGGCTGCATGTGAAGATCGGCGACAGACTGATGATCGGCGGGCAGGATTTCACCATCGCCGGCTGGCTGATGTCGGAGCCGGATTCGATCGGCGGCGTCGGCTTCGGGCCACGGGTGATGATGAGCGACGCCGGCCTCGCCGCGACCCGCCTGATCGTTCCAGGCGCCGTCGCCCGCGTGTCGTTTCGGCTGCTTCTTCCGCCGAATTCCGGCGCGGGCGCGCTCGCCGTCATCAGGCGCGATTTCCAAAAAGCCTTTCCCGACGCCGGCTACGAAATCCGCACGCGCGAAAAACCTTCGCCGCGGCTTTCCCGCAATATCGAGCGTTTCGCGCAATTCCTGACCCTGATCGGCCTTACCTCGCTCGTCTGCGGCGGCGTCGGGGTGGGCAATTCGATTCGCGGCCTGATCGACCGCAAACGGAAAACCCTCGCGATCCTGAAAGCGCTTGGCGCGAGCGGCGGCGCGGCGGCGCGTTTCGTGCTGATCCAGGCGCTGCTGGTCGCCGCCGCAAGCGCCGCTTTCGGCGCCGCCCTGGGCCTGACCCTGCCCTTTGTTCTCGACGCATTTTTGCGGTCTTCCCTGCCTTTCCCGCTCAATCCGCATATCGCCTGGAGCGATGGTTTGATCGGCCTGGTTTTTGGCCTGTTGACGGCCCTCGCTTTCGCCGCCGCGCCGCTGGACCGGGCGAGGTCTCTCCCCGCGACGACCCTGTTGCGCGAAAGCGCCATGCACGATTTCGGCCCTCCCAATTGGCGCGCAACGGCGATCGCGGGCTTAAGCACCGCCGCCTTCTTCGCCTTCGCCCTGGCGACCGGCGGCGAAAAACGGCTGACGGCGGAATTCGGCCTGGCGGTCATCCTGTGCTTTGCCACGCTTTATGCTGCGGCCCGCGCCATCCAGGCTCTCGCCCGCCGCGCGCCCCATTCCCGGCGCCTGGCTTTGCGGCTCGCCGTCGCCAATCTTCACCGTCCGGGAGCGCTCACCGTCTCTTTTCTGATCTCGCTCGGCCTTGGCGTCGCCCTCCTCACTGCGCTGGTCGGGATCGAGCGAAACCTGCGCGACGAAATCGGCGCCTCGCTGCCGAAAAATTCACCCAATTTCTTTTTTCTCGACATCCAGAGCGCCGAGGCCGGGGCTTTCCGCGCCTTTCTGGAAAAACAGGCGCCCGAGGGAAAAGTCGTCGCCGCTCCCATGCTGCGCGGCCGGATCGTAAAGGTGAAGGGCGTGACGGCGGATAAGGTCAAGCCAACGGACAAGGCGCGCTGGGCGCTCGAGGGCGACCGGGGGATCACTTTTGCGACGAAAATTCCCGACGGATCGCGTCTCGTCAAGGGACACTGGTGGCCGGCGGATTATTCCGGGCCGCCGCTGGTTTCGATGGAGCAGGGAGTCGCGCGCGGCCTCGGCCTGAAGATCGGCGATTCCATCTCCGTCAATGTCCTCGGCCGCGTGGTGACGGCGCGTGTCGCCAATCTGCGCAAGGTTGATTGGCGAAGCTTCGGCATCAATTTTGTTCTGGTCTTTTCGCCCAATGCCTTCGTCGGCGCGCCTTTCGCCCAGGTGATGACTTTGGCCTTGCCGCACAAACCGGGCCCAGCGCGGGAGGGGGCGCTGATTTCCGACGCGGCGCGGGCTTTTCCGGCCGTGACCAGCATATCCATGCGCGACGCCCTGGCGAAGATCGACGCCCTGCTGCAAAAGCTCTCGCTCGCCATAAAAAGCGCTTCAATGCTCGCTTTTGTCGTCTCCGCGCTGGTTCTCGCCGGCGCCTTGGCGGCGGGCCAGCGGGCGCGGCTCTACCAGGCGGTGATGCTGAAGGTTTTGGGCGCGACTCGACGAAAATTGCTTTCCGCCCTGGCGCTGGAATTCGCTCTTCTCGGCCTCGCCACGGCCATCTTCGGCCTCGCGGCGGGGAGCGCCGCGGCTTTTTTCGTCGCGACGCGGGCGCTCGACCTCGATTTTCATTTCTTCCCGGCCGAGGCCGCGGCGGTCGCCTCTGGCGCCGTCGTCTTCGCGATTTGTCTCGGTTTGCTGGGGACCTGGCGCGCTCTCGCCGTCAAGCCCGCGCCGTTTCTGCGGGAAGAATGACCAAAATGTAATCTGCTGCGGCAGGTCCGGAGGACCGTTTCGCCTTGTCTTTTAGCTGCGTCGCCGCCATATTCGGAGGCGCCGCGCCGCCCGGATCGGCCGAGGCGGAGGGTCGGCGATGAGTTTTTCGCGAGGCATCCATGTCGAACTTTGACCGCAACTCCGCTCCCTGGAGCCGGGGCTACGCCCGGACGGGCGCCGAAGTCGATCAAGGTCTGCGCGCCTTCATGCTCGGCGTCTATAACCACATGTCGATCGGCCTCGCGCTGACCGGCCTGTTCGCGCTTGGCGTCTATCAGTTCGCCGTCTCGGCGGTCCCGACCCAATATGCGATCGGCTCGCATCTTTTCCTCACCCAATTCGGCGCGGGGCTTTACCTGAGCCCGCTGCGTTGGGTGGTGATGTTCGCCCCGCTCGCCTTCGTCCTGTTCTTCTCCTTCAAGATCAACAGCATGGCGGCTTCCACGGCGCGCAACGTGTTCTATGCCTTTGCGGCGGTGATGGGCCTGTCGATCTCGTCGATCCTGCTCGTCTATACCGGCGCTTCGATCGCCCGCGCTTTCTTCATCGCCGCGGCGTCGTTCGGCGCGCTGAGCCTCTATGGCTATACGACCAAGCGCAATCTCGCCCCCGTCGGCGCCTTCTTCATGATGGGCTTGATCGGGCTGATCATAGCCAGCGTCGTCAATCTCTTCGTGCAGAGTTCGGCGTTCCAGTTCGGCCTGTCGATCCTGACGGTGGTGATCTTCGCCGGCCTCACCGCCTGGGATACGCAGGCGATCAGGCAGATGTACCTGGAATCGGACGGCTATGAAGTCGCCACCAAGAAGTCGATCAATGGCGCTTTGATGCTCTATCTCGACTTCATCAACATCTTCCTGGCGCTGGTGCAGCTCACCGGCCAGCGCAACAATTAAGAAAAAGCCCCTCCCAGTGTTGAAACCCCGCTTCGGCGGGGTTTTTCTTTGTCTTGCGCCATCAATAACTAATGCGCCTCGTCCCAATTGTCGGCCGCCCGCGCCTCGACCAGAAGCGGCGCGGAGAGTTCGATTGCCGGCTGAGCTGCGTGCTCCATCACCTTGCACACGACCTTCGTCGTCTCCTCGACCTCCGCCTCCGGCGCCTCGAACACCAGTTCGTCATGCACCTGCAGCAGCATCCGCGCGGAAAGCTTCGCATCGGCCAAAGCTGCGTCCATGCGGATCATGGCGCGGCGGATGATGTCGGCGGCCGCCCCTTGAATCGGCGCATTGATGGCGGCGCGCTCGTTGAAGGCGCGCTCGGAGGCGTTCGAGGAATTGATCCTCGGATAATGGCATTTGCGGCCGAAAAGCGTGGTGACGTAACCCTGGTCGCGGCACAGCTTTTTTGTCGAATCCATATAGGCGCGAATGCCGGGAAAGCGCTCGAAATAGAGCTTTATGAAAGCCCCCGCCTCCTCGCGTGAAATGCCGAGCTGATTGGCGAGGCCAAAGGCGGAAATGCCATAGATGATGCCGAAATTGATCGCCTTGGCGCGCCGGCGCACATCCGACGGCATGCCTTCGACCGGCACGCCGAAAATCTCGGACGCGGTCATGGCGTGAATGTCCTTGCCTTCGGCGAAGGCCTGCTTCAGCTGCGGAATTTCGGCGATATGGGCGAGCAGGCGCAGTTCGATCTGCGAATAATCGGCGGAAATCAGCTTTTTCCCCGGGGCGGCGATGAAGGCGCGGCGGATTTTGCGGCCCGCCTCGTTGCGCACCGGAATATTCTGCAAATTCGGCTCGGAGGACGACAGCCGCCCGGTGGATGTCGAGGCGAGCGCGTAGGACGTATGCACCCGGCCGGTCGTCGGATGGATATGGCGCGGCAGGGCTTCGGCATAGGTCGAGCGCAATTTCTGCACCTGCCGCCAGTCGAGAATTTTTCGCGCCAGTTCATTGCCGCCTTCAGCCAGATCCTCCAGTACGCTGGCGGAAGTGGACCAGGCGCCGGTGGCCGTCTTTTTCGCGCCGGGCAGACCTAATTTGCCGAAAAGGATGTCGCCAAGCTGTTTGGGCGAGCCGAGGTTAAAGGATTCGCCGGCAAGCTCCTGAACTTCCGCTTCGAGCCGCGCCATGTCCTGGGCGAATTCGCCGGAAAGGCGCGAGAGAATGGTCCGATCGACGCAGACGCCGCGCCGCTCCATGCGCGCCAGGACGACGGGCATGGGCCGCTCCAGGGTCTGGTAAACCGTCGTCATGCCTTCCGCCACGAGGCGCGCCCTGAAACAGTCCCACAGGCGCAAGGTGACGTCGGAGTCCTCGGCCGAATATTCGGTCGCCTTGTCGATCGGCACGCGGGCGAAGCCGATAAAAGTCTTTCCCTGGCCGGCGACTTCGGAAAAGGGAATGGGCCGGTGGCCGAGCATTTTGAGCGAGAGTTCGTCCATGCCGTGGCCGTTCAGACCGGCGTCGAGCGTATAGGAGGCGAGCATCGTGTCTTCGACCGGCGCGACCTCCACCCCGTGCTGGGCGAGAACCAGCCAATCGTATTTGACGTTCTGCGCGATCTTCATCACCGAAGGATCGGTGAGCAGCGGGCGCAAAAGCTCCAAAGCCTCGCCGAGCGGAAGCTGGCCGGGCGCGAGATCGGCCCCGCCGAACAGGTCGCCGTCGCCCGCCGTCTTGTGACCTAGGGGGATGTAGCAGGCGCGATTGGGACCGAGCGCCAGCGACAGGCCGACAAGATTGGCTTGCATGGGATCGAGCGAATCGGTTTCCGTGTCGAAACAGACAAAACCGGCGTCGAAGGCGGCGGCGATCCATTCTTGCAAGACGTCGAGCGAATTGACGCAGACATATTTGTCGCGTTCGATCGGCGTGCCGCGGGCTTTTTCCCCGCGAGCCTGCGCCAAGGCGGCGGGCGTGAGCGCCGCTTCCGCCGGTTTTTTCGCCTCCGCCGCCTGATCCGTTTTCGGCTGCGGCCCGGCGACTTCGCCGTTGCGCCCGCGCCAGCCTTTTCGGCCGACGAAATCCGGGGCGGGATCGACTTCTCCGGCCGCCACCTCGTAAACCTCCGCGGCGCGGCGGGTCAGGGTGGAGAATTCCATCGCCTTGAGAAAGGCGACGAGCGTCTTGCCGTCCGGCTCACGCAGACGCAGATCGTCGAGCGGCGTCGCGACCTTCACGTCACCGACGAGCCGCACCAGTTCCTTGGAAAGCCGCACTCTTGCCGCCACTTCCGGGTCCGTCAGGGTTTCCCGGCGCTTGTTCTGCTTGATCTCGCCGGCGCGGGCGAGCAGCGTGTCGAGATCGCCATATTCGCCTATCAATTGCGCCGCGGTCTTGACGCCGATGCCGGGCGCGCCGGGAACGTTATCCGTCGAGTCGCCGGCGAGCGCCTGAATGTCCACCACTTTTTCCGGCGGCGCGCCGAAATAGTCGATGACCTCTTGGCGGCCGATGCGGCGCTCCGCGCGCTCGCCCGAAGCGGGATCGTACATGATGACGCCGGGCTGGATGAGCTGCATCAGATCCTTGTCGGCGGAAATGATGGTCACGTCGGCGCCGGCTTCTTTGGCCTGGCGGGCGTAAGTGGCGATGAGATCGTCCGCCTCATAGACGTCCTGCTCGACGGGCTCGAGGCCGAAGGCGCGCACGGCGGCGCGAAACAGGGGAAATTGCGGAACGAGGTCTTCCGGCGGCTCGGCGCGATTGGCCTTGTATTCGGGATAGATTTCCTTTCGAAAGGAGTTCTCGCTTTTGTCGAAAATGATGGCGAGATGGGTCGGCTTCACCCCCGCCGCGCCGTCGCGGATAATTTGGAAAAGCTTCGTGCAGAACAGGCGAATGGCGCCGGTCGGCAGGCGATCGGCGCGGTAATTATATTTCTGGTCCTGGCGGATCGACTGGAAATAGGCGCGAAAGATGAAATTCGAGCCGTCGACGAGAAAGACGTGATCGCCTGGAGCGAGGGGCGGGGAGGCTTTGGTCATGCGCCATGGTAGCGGGATTTGCGCGCCTCCGCGAGGGATGAAGAGCGCGGCGGCGCTGCGCAAAAGGGGCAATTTTCTTTTGCCGACGCGGCGGCCATGGGCTAAACAGACCGGCGAAGCACCCGTAGCTCAGCTGGATAGAGCGCTGCCCTCCGAAGGCAGAGGCCAGGGGTTCGAATCCCTTCGGGTGCGCCA
>CAYRNB010000070.1:0-16346 GCA_964425315.1 uncultured Rhodoblastus sp. | reverse complement strand
TCGTCGGCGGATCGAATTTCGCGACCAATTGCGCGGGCGTTGGCGTCAAACAGATTGGCCTCCCGCCCCATCTGGTGGAGTGACCGCGCATGAAAGCCCTCATTCGCCATTATCGGCGCAAGCCGCTCGACGCCTCAGGACGCTCTCTCCCCGCCTTCGTGCGGGAAGCCGCTGGAAATGTCGCGGTCGAGTTTGCATTCCTCTTGCCCATCCTGGCCTATTCCTTCGTGGGCGCCGTCGACCTTGGATTCGGCATTTACCGGGAAATGCAGGTCAAGCAGGCGGCTCAGGTGGGCGCCGAATACGCCGTCGTGAATGGCTTCAATGAGGACGCGATCGCGAACGCGGTCACCAATGCGACGAGTTATTCCAGCGTCGCCGCCGATCCGGCCCCGACCAGCTTCTGCGGGTGCGTGTCCAATAACGCCATCGTCAGCGCCACTTGCGGCTCGTACTGTAGCGACGGATCCTTGGCCGGAACCTACGCCACGGTTCACGCCTCCCGGCGATATTCGACCCTGTTCCGCTATCCCTACATTCCCGACAAATTCAACATGAGCGCCAAAGCTACAGTGAGGTTGCAATGAGGCTCCCTGACTTCCTGAGGCGGTCGCACGGCTCGGCCGCAGTCGAATTCGCCTTTGTTGGGCCGGTGTTCATAGCGGCCATAATGACCGTGATGCAAAGCGGCATGGTTCTCTGGACGCAGCTTGGCATGGAGCACGCCGTCGAGTCGGCGGCCCGATGCGCCGCCATCGACACAACCATATGCAGCAGCCCGAGCGCCACACAGGACTACGCGGCCTCGCAGGCTTACGGCCTGAAACTGCCCGCGTCGACCTTTGCATACAGCAGAAACGCCTGCGGCTCCTTCGTTACCGCCTCTCATACCTTTTACCTTCTGACCAAGGACTATCCGGCCGCTTCCCTGGCCTTGAACGCGCAGGCGTGTTTTCCGATCTGAAGCGGTTGCAGGCGCGCTTTCCCGGACGCCAGCGCTCGAACCGCACATCCGAAGGTTTCGCCGCCGTCGAATCCGCTGCTAATCCGGTTGGTCGGTCGGGAGCCCGGTGGGCAGGCCGTCGAAGCTTAAGGCGTTCTTACGCCGCCAGTAATCGCGGATTCCCTCCTCGCCCTTGGCCTCCGCCCAGTCGTTCAGAGTTGTGCGGCAGCCGGCGAAATCCATCAGTGGGACGCCGAAACCGCAGGAAGTCATGACCTCGTCGACCTCCGCCACGACGATCTGCCTTTTTCCGGGCAGGTCGCCGAAATGGGGCAGGAGCGCGCTCCATTCCGGCTCGCCGGGGTGAATCGCCCGGCCCCGTCCGTAAAGGCGCAAAATCATGGGCGCGCCGGAAAAGGCGCAGAACATCAGGGTGATCCGGTCGCTGAGGCGCAGATGGGCCGCCGTCTCATTGCCGCTTCCGGTGAGATTGAGAAAGGCGACTTTTTTCGGCCCCAGCACGGCGAAGGTTCCATCGAGGCCCTTGGGCGAGAGATTGACGCGGCCCTGAGGCCCGGCTGTGGCGACGAAGAAAATTTTCTGTGCGCCGATGAAATCCCGCAGTTTTTCGTCGATTTCCGCGTGTTTCTTGGACATGACCGCCTCATTCTTCCCTTGCGCCCGGCTCCAGCCCAAGCTCCCGCCGTTTCTTGCGGCTCAGGTTGGCGACGACCAGACGATAGGAGCACAGGATCAGGTCGCGCAATTCATCCGCCTCTACAATGGCCGCCGTCGCCTCGATCCATTTCAGGCCGCGCGAGGCGAGATAGGGCGCCGGGCGAAAGCCCGGCTTTTCCGGCAGGACGGCGAAGCCGATCTCGCTCGCCTTGAAGGAATAGGCGGGATTGTCGTCGCTTCCGCCGCCGATGCAGAACACTTTGCCCCCGACCTTCCATACATGCGACCCGCCCCATTGCATGACATAGGTCGCGGCGGGCAGGGCGCGGCAGAAGGCGTTATATTCGTCGTAGGTCATGGGCTTTGCGCATTTGCCGTCGTAACGCGGATGATATAGGGAACGAGGCCCGAACCGAAGAGAGTCATATGAACCCTTTAGCCGGGCCGCGCGCGCTCGCCGTCGCCAGAAAAAGCGTCGAAATCGAAAAAGCCGGCCTGGCGCAACTGGCCGCGGCGCTGGACGGCGAATTGGGCGCTGCGCTGGAATCGGCGATCGCCCTCATACGCGCGGCGCGGGGGCGGGTGATCGTCAGCGGCATGGGCAAATCCGGACATATTGGCCGCAAGATCGCGGCCACGCTGGCTTCGACCGGCACGCCGGCCTTCTTTCTCCATCCCGCCGAGGCGAGCCATGGCGATCTCGGCATGGTGACGGCCGACGATGTGGTTTTCGCGCTCTCCTGGTCGGGCGAGACGGCGGAGCTCGCCGATCTCATCGAATATTCAAAACGATTCGTCGTGCCGCTCATCGCCGCCACCTCGCGGCGCGACAGCGCGCTTGGCCGCGCCGCCGACATTCTGCTGGAACTGCCGCAAATCGAAGAAGCCTGCCCCAATGGGCTGGCGCCGACCTCCTCCACCACCATTCAACTGGTGCTCGGCGACGCTCTGGCTGTCGCCCTGATCGAGGATCGCGGCTTTTCCCCCCAGGATTTCCGCCTTTTCCATCCTGGAGGAAAACTCGGCGCCCGGCTGCACAAGGTGGACGATCTGATGCACGCCGGCGCGGACATGCCGCTTCTGCCCGAAAGCGCCGGCATGAGCGAGGTCATCCTCACCATGACGGGAAAAAGATTCGGCTGCGTCGGCCTGATCGACGCGCAAGGCGTTCTTGCCGGCATCATCACCGACGGCGACTTGCGCCGTCACTGGTCCGGCCTGATGCAGGACAAAAAACCGGCGGAAATCATGACCCGTTCGCCGCGCACCGCGCCGCTCGGCGCCCTGGCCTCGGCCGCGCTGGAAACGATGAACCGGATGCAGATCACCGTTCTGTTCATCGTGGATCAAGGCAAGCCGGTCGGCATCCTCCATATCCACGACCTTCTGCGCGCCGGGGTCGCATAAGCCGCGCGCCGCGGCCAAAATCCCCGTCAACCCAGCGTTATGAAAATACGATATACAACTTTAAATTGTTATAGACCAAACATTTGCCGAATCGGGCATGGCTTACGTTCAAGCTCCGGTCAGTCAAGCAGGGTTGAGGCTATGTTGTTGGCGCCCACAAAACGCGCGGAGCTTGCGCGCATTCATTTGGCCTTCGCCAAGGCCGAAATCGGTTTGATCGAAAACAAGACGGAAGAAATCGAACGCCTCGTGCGCCACATCGAAGAGGCGGACCGCTGCCTGAAAGGATTGGCGCCCGAATTCGACGACCCCACGGAAGCGGACGGCAAAGCCGCCTGAAATCAATCGACAGGGATCCTTTCGTCCTTGCCGTTGGGGGCGACGTCGAGATCGAAGGCCGCGGCAAACAGCTCCCGCGTGTATTTTTCCCGCGGCGCCGCGAAAATCCGGTCGGCGTCGCCTTCCTCGACGATCTTGCCGTCGCGCAGCACGACAATATGGGAGGCGAGGGCCTTCACCACTTTCAGGTCGTGGCTGATGAAGAGATAGGAAAGCCCGCGCTTTTTCTGCAGGCCGCGCAACAGGTCGATCATCTGCGCCTGCACCGAGCGGTCGAGGGCGGACGTCGGCTCGTCGAGCACGATGACGTCCGGATCGAGGGCGAGGGCGCGGGCGATGGCGATGCGCTGGCGCTGGCCGCCGGAAAATTCATGCGGATAGCGGTCCATGGTCGCCGGATCGAGGCCGGTGTCGGCGAGCGCCTCGGCGACAATGGCGCGGCGTTCGGCCAAAGACAGGCCCTTCTTCTGGATCAGCAGGCCCTCCTCGACGATTTCCATCACCGATAGGCGCGGCGAAAGTGAGCCGTAGGGGTCCTGGAATACGATCTGCATAGATTTGCGCAAAGGCCGCATCTGGCGGGAGGAGAGACCGTCGATATTGCGGCCGAGATAGAGAATGGGCCCGTTGGAGCGGATCAGGCGCAAGAGGGCGAGGCCGAGCGTGGTCTTGCCGGAGCCGGATTCGCCGACGAGCGCCAGGGTCTGGCCCTTGCGTAGCGTGAGCGACACGCCGTCCACCGCCTTCACATAGGAGCCGACGCGCCGGAAAAAGCCCTTCTTGATGGGAAACCAGACGCGCAGGTTTTCGGTCGAGAGCACGGCCGGCGCGTCAGCGTCGGGCGGCGGCGGCGCGCCTTTTGGCTCGGCGGCGAGCAGCATCCTTGTATAGTCGTGCTGCGGGGCGGAGAAGATTTCTTCCGTCGAACCCTTTTCCACGATCCGGCCATTTTGCATCACCGCGACCTCGTCGGCCATGTGGCGGACAATGCCGAGATCGTGGGTGATGAATAAAATGGCCATGCCGTAGCGGGCCTGCAGATCGCGCAGAAGCTTCAGGATTTGCGCCTGAATGGTGACGTCGAGCGCGGTGGTCGGCTCGTCGGCGATGAGCAGGTCGGGACGGTTGGCGAGCGCCATGGCGATCATCACGCGCTGGCGCTGGCCGCCGGACAGTTCGTGCGGATAGGCGTCCATGCGGTCTTCGGCGTTCTGCAGCCCGACTTCCTTCAGGAGTTGGAGCGTGCGCTCCCGCCTTTTTTCGCGCGAGGCCATGCCGTGGATGGCGAGAATTTCTCCGATCTGTCGCTCGATCGCGTGCAGCGGATTGAGCGAGGTCATCGGCTCCTGGAACACCATGGCGATGCGCGCGCCGCGCACCGCCCGCAGGACCGATTCGCTCGCCTTGGTCAGTTCGCGCCCTTTGAAATGAATGGTTCCGCCCATGATATTGCCGCCGGGCGGCAGCAGCCGGACGATGGAAAGCGCCGTCATCGATTTGCCCGAGCCCGATTCGCCCACGAGTCCCAGGGTTTTCCCGCGCGCAAGCGTGAGCGAGGCGCCGTCGACGGCGAGAACCTCCTCGCCCGCCGGGCCGAAGCCGACGCTCAGGTCGCGCATCTCCAACAAAGGCGTTTCGTCGATCTCCCGCCGCGGCGCCATCACCATACCTTTCTGGGATCGAAGGCGTCGCGCAAGGCCTCGCCGACGAAGACCAGGAGCGACAGGGTAATGGCGATGACGGCGAAGCCCGACAGGCCGAGCCAAGGCGCCTGGAGATTGGCCTTGCCCTCCAGCAGCAATTCGCCCAGCGACGGCGAGCCGGGCGGCAGGCCGAAGCCGAGGAAATCCAGCGACGCCAAAGTGGTGATCGAAGACGAGAGGATGAAAGGCAGGAAGGTCAAGGTCGCCACCATGGCGTTGGGCAGCACATGTTTGACCATGATCTTGCGGTTGGACAGGCCCAGCGCCCGCGCCGCCCGCACATAGTCGAAATTCCGCGCGCGCAAAAACTCCGCCCGCACCACATGGACGAGATTGACCCAGGAAAAGAGGAGCAGGATGAAAAGCAGGACGAAAAAGCCCGGCGTTATGATGGCCGACAGGATGATGAGCAGATAGAGGCTCGGCAGCGACGACCAGATTTCGATGAAACGCTGGAAAAGGAGATCGGTCCAGCCGCCGAAATAGCCCTGCACCGCGCCGGCCGCGACGCCGATGACCGACGATATGCCGGCGAGCAGCAGGCCGAACAGAACGGAAATGCGGAAGCCGTAAATCGCCCGCGCCAGGACGTCGCGCCCCTGGTCGTCGGTGCCGAGCCAGTTCCATTCGATCTGGCTGCAATTATGCGCCGGCTTGCCGGCGAACGTCTTGCCATGCGCGCATTGCGAATTGGTCAGAAGCCAGGTCGGCGGCGAGGGAACCGGCGTTGGCGGCGAAAGATTGTTGGTGTTGTAGGAATAGCGGATCGGCGGCCAGATCATCCAGCCGTGCGCCTTGATCTCGTTGTAAATGACGGGGTCGCGGTAATCGGTCTGCGCGAGGAAGCCGCCGAATTTTGCTTCCGGATAGTTCTCGAAAATCGGAAACAGCAGTTCGCCCTTGTAGGAGGCGACAATCGGCCTGTCATTGGCGATGAACTCGGCGCCGAGCGAGAGCACGAAGGCGATCAGGAAAATCCAGAAGGAATAAAACCCACGCCGGTTGCGGACGAAGGCGTCGAGACGCCGGCGGCTGATCGGCGAGAGGGAAAACATCACACTTCCCGCGATTCGAAATCGATGCGCGGATCGACCCAGGCATAGGCGAGGTCGGAGATGAGATTGATGACGAGGCCGAGCAGGGCGTAAATGTAGATATTGGCGAAAACCACCGGATAATCGCGGTTGAGCGTCGATTCATATGACAGAAGGCCGAGTCCGTTGAGCGAAAAGATCGTCTCGATCAGCAGCGAGCCGGTGAAAAAGGCGGACAGAAACGCGCCGGGAAAACCGGCGATGACAATCAGCATGGCGTTGCGGAAGACGTGGCCGTAAAGCACGCCCCGCTCGGTCAGGCCTTTCATCCGCGCCGTGGTGACGTAATTCTTGCGGATTTCGTCGATGAAGGCGTTTTTTGTGAGGAAGGTGGTTGTGGCGAAGGCGCCGAGCGTCAAGGCGGTCACCGGCAAAACGATGTGCCAGAGATAATCCTCAACTTTGCCGAACATGGTGAGCTGGGCGAAATTGTCGGAGGTAAGGCCCCGGAGCGGAAAAATCTGCCAGAACGAGCCGCCGGAGAAGAGGACGATCAGGAAAATGGCGAAAAGAAAGCTGGGCACCGCATAGCCGACAATGATGACCCCGGAGGTCCACATGTCGAAAGGCTCGCCTTCGCGCCGCGCCTTGGCGATCCCGAGCGGAATGGAAATGGCGTAAGAGAGAAAGGTCATCCAAAGGCCGAGCGACATCGAGACCGGCAGCCTCTCCTTGATCAATTGCAGCACCGGCTCGCCGCGGAAATAGGAGCGGCCGAAATCGAATACCGCGTAATGGCGGATCATCAGCCAGAAGCGCTCCAGCGGCGGCTTGTCGAAGCCGAACTGCTTTTTCAGTTCGGCGATGAATTTGGGGTCGAGCCCCTGCGCGCCGCGATATTTGCCGGAGAACTGCGCCGCCGCCCCCTGCGCCGAGGCGATTGTATTGGCGCCGCCGCCGAAACGCGCCGTCGCGGCCGCGCCCTCTCCCTGCATCTGCGCCAGCACGCGCTCCACCGGCCCGCCGGGGGCGAATTGCACGATGACGAAGGACAGGGCCAGAATCCCGAAAAGCGTCGGGATCATCAGCAATATGCGCCGCGCGATATAGGCCAGCATCGGGCGGCCTCTAACTCTTGGCCTTGACGGCGGCGGCCTTTTCCGCGTCCCACCACCACAGCGAGGCGACGCCGACATCGAGCTTCGGCGCATGGGCCGGTCGGCCGAAATCGTCCCAGCAGGCGATGCGGTGATCGGGCGAAAACCAATTGGGAATCCAATAGCGCCCGGCGCGCAGGACCCGGTCGAGACACCGGCAGATGAGGACCAGCTCCGCCCGGCTTTTGGCCTGCAAGGCCTTGTCGATCAGCGCGTCCACCGCCGGATCGTCGATGCCGGCCAGATTGAGGCCGCCCGGCCTCTTGCCCGACTGCGAGCCGAAATAGAGGAGCAATTCGTCGCCCGGCACGCCGCCGATGATCTTGCGGTCGATGATCATGTCGAAGTCGAAGTTGTCGAGCCGCTGTTTGTATTGCGCCGCATCGACCTCGCGCAGCCGCGGCGCGACGCCGAGCAAGCGCATGTTGCGGAACATGGGGTCGACGACTTTGTTGAAGGCGTTGGAAGACTCCAGCATTTCGAATGCGAGGGCTGAGCCGTCGGGCAGATAGAGTCGCGTTCCCTGGCGCTTGCAGCCGGCTTCCTTGAGAAGCTCGTAAGCGCGGCGCAAAAGGGCGCGGTCCTGGCCGGAGCCGTCGGAGACCGGCGGCGAGACCGGCGGCCCGAAAATATCCGCCGGCAATTTGACCTTCAGCGACTCGAGCACGGCGCGCTCCTGCGGCGAAGCCGGGCCTTTCGCCTGCATGTCGGTGTTTTCGAAATAGCTCACCGTGCGCTTGTAGGCGCCGTAAAAAAGATTGCGGTTCGACCATTTGAAATCGAGGCAAAGCCCAAGCGCCTCGCGAACGCGCGGGTCCTTGAACACGGCGCGGCGGGTATTGAAGAAGAAGCCCTGGAAGCCGGGCGAGCTGCGGTCGGGAATTTCCAGCTTGATCACCCGCCCGTCGCGCGCGGCGGGGAAATCATAGCCTGTCGCCCATTCGGAGGCGGTTGCCGACACGTGGAGATTGACTTCGCCCGATTTGAACGCCTGGAAGCCGACGGAGCGCTCGCCGAAATATTCGAAGCGGATCTCGTCGAAATTGTTCTGGCCGACATTGACGGGCAGGTCCTTGCCCCAATAATCGGCGACGCGCTCGTAGGCGATATAGCGCCCCTGATCGAAGGCGCCGATTTTGTACGCGCTTGAGCCGAGCGGCGGCGTCATGCCGGCGCGGTCGAAGGGATGGGTCGCATAATAGGCCGAAGAAAGGATCGGCTGGCCGGCGATATTGAGAATCGAGTCGCGACCGAAATTTTCCCGAAGGACGATAAGAACCTGGTCGTCGGCCTCGGCCTTGGCGCTTTCCAGATCGCGCAGGAGCTGGCGGATGAGCGGATGGCCCTTGTCGCGCAGCGTGACGAGCGAAAAGACCACATCCTTGGCGGTCATGGGCGAATGGTCGTGAAAGCGCGCCTCGCGCCGCAGATGGAAGCGATAGCGCCTTTTGTCGGTAGAAATTTCGACAGATGAGGCGACGAGGCCGTAAAGCGTATTGTCCTCGTTGAGGCTGCCGGCCATCAAACTGTCGTTGATCATCGACAGCCCGGTCGCCGGATTGCCCTGCAGAATATAGCCGTTGAGCGAATCGTAGGAGGTGGCGATCGCCGCCTGGATCAGCCGGCCGCCCTTGGGCGCGTCGGCAACGGCATAGGGAAAGTGGGAGAAATTCTGCGGCAGGCCGAGGTCGCCGAAGGAGGAAAGACCGTAAGTCGCGCGCCAGCCCTGCGCTTCATTCGCGTCTTCGGCGCGCGCGCGCAGGCGGAGCAGGGGCAAGGCGGCGGCTGAGAGGAGCGCAGCGCGGCGGGTGAGCTTCAGTTTCGTCCGTGCTTGCAAATCGGCCTCGGTTCGGGCGGGAGCGTGGGATTTTCGCGCCAAAACGCGGCGCGGAGCGGAAAAAAACCTTTCGCCGCCCATTATGTCGCTTTTACGTCGCTCTTACGAGGCGCGAAAGCCTTCCGCGTCGATAAAGGCGAGGCGCACCATATTGGTGGCGCCGGGCGTTCCGAACGGCACGCCGGCGATAATGACGATCCTCTCTGCCGGAGCGGCGAAACCCTGTCGGACCGCGAATTTGCAGGCGCGATTAGCCATGTCGTCGACGTCATGCGCGTCCTTGGTGACAACGGCCTGCACGCCCCAGACGAGCGTCAGCCGCCGCGCCGTGTCGCGATTGGGGGTGAGCGCGAGAATCGGTGAACGCGGCCGCTCGCGCGAGATGCGCAAGGCCGTGGCGCCGGAATCGGTCCAGGCGACGATCGCCTTCAAATCCAGCGTTTCGGCCATGTCGCGCGCCGCCATGGCCACGGCGTCGGCGCCGGTCCGCTCGGGCGCGGCGCGCTGGGCGGCGATAATGGTGCGATAGACGCTTTCCCGCTCCACTTCGTCGGCGATCTTGCTCATCATCGTCACGGCTTCGGTCGGATAGCGGCCGGAGGCGCTTTCCGCCGAAAGCATGATGGCGTCGGCGCCTTCAAAAACGGCGGTGGCGACGTCGGAGACTTCAGCGCGGGTGGGCGCCGGCGCCGTAATCATCGATTCGAGCATTTGCGTCGCCACGACGACGGGCCGGCCGAGACGGCGCGCCTCGCGGGTGAGACGCTTCTGCAGTCCCGGCACCTTTTCCAGCGGCATTTCGACGCCGAGGTCGCCGCGCGCCACCATCAGGCCATCGGCGGCGGCGAGGATTTCATCGAGCCGGGTGATGGCCTGCGGCTTTTCGATCTTGGCCATGACCAAGGCGCGGCCATCGACGATTTTTTTCACCTCCGCCACATCCTCGCCGCGCTGCACGAAGGACAGGGCGATCCAGTCCACGCCTGTTTCGAGCGCCGCCTCAATGTCGACGCGGTCCTTGGCGGTCATGGCGGCGACGGCGATTTCCGTGTTCGGCAGGCTGACGCCCTTGCGGTCGGAAATGTGGCCGCCGAGGTCGACCATCGCCACGGCGCTGTCGGCGTTGGCCTCGATAATGTGCAGGCGCAGCCTGCCGTCGTCGATCAGCAGCTTATGTCCGGGCTGCAGGGCGAGAAGGATTTCCGGATGCGGCAGGCGCACGCGCGAGGCGTCGCCGGGCGCGGGATCGGAGTCGAGCGTGAACCTCCGTCCCGCCACGAGATCGGCGCCGCCGCCGGCGAAGGTCCCGACCCGCAATTTCGGTCCCTGCAGGTCGACCAGCACCCCGATCGGCCGGCCGACGCGCGCCTCGACGGCGCGAATCATGGCGACCCGCTCGCGCAGGGCGGCGGGATCGGCATGGCTCATATTGATGCGGAAGAGATCGGCTCCCGCTTGCCACAAAGTCTCGATCATCGCCTCGCTATTGGAGGCGGGACCCAGGGTGGCGATGATCTTGCAGCGGCGCCGACGTTTCATGGTTCGATCCTGATGCGGCGAAAAGAAAGGGAGCGGTCAGCGCGGGGTGGTCGGGTCGGTCAATCGCACTGTCCAGTTTTGGGCGTCCTTGCCGGTGTCCACCTCGAAAAAGCCGGAGCGATCGAACCCGCGCACGAAACAGTCCTTGCGTCCTTCGATGCGAAACTCGCGGTCACGGGTGCACATGAAGTCCTCGCCCTTCCATTCGCCGCCGCGCGCGTCCATGGCGTAGACATAGTAATATTGCTCGGCGAGCGGCCCGCGTAGAATCGTCTCGCAAGCCGTGGGCTTAAGGTTCCACCAGCCTTCGCTGATCCATTTGGCGCCGTTGGTGTAGGCGATGGCGACGCTGACGCGGGTGGCGGCGCTGTTGCATACGCGGAAATCGGCGCGCGCCGCGCCGGCCGCCGCCAGGCCGAAAGCCAAAGCCAATGCGCCGATACGCGCCGGATTGCGCAGGAAGGCTTTGGCCATGGAGTTCGAAATTCTGCTTTGTTCACCCGGAAGCCTGCTTCGACTCTTGACGGAATCGAGCGGCGGTCGTCTTTTAAACGATAAACCCCGACCGCGTCGATGCGCTTTGCGCATGGGCGTCAATTTGCCGCCAATCCCGTGCAGCAGCCACAAAGAAATCCCTTAGAGCCCCCCGAATCGCCCTTCCGGCCAGTCGAAATTCTGCCCGGGGCGGCGAATCAACGGCTTATCCTGTTCTGCGACCACGCCCGCAGCGACCTGCCGCCGGCCTATGGCGATCTCGGCCTGCCTCCGGAGGCGATGAGGCGCCATATCGCCTATGACCTGGGCGCTGAGGCGGTGACGCGAAAGCTCGCCGGCCTGACCGGCGCGGCGGCGGCTTTCGCCTGCTTTTCCCGCCTGCTGATCGACCCCAATCGCGCCGAGGACGATCCGACCCTGGTCATGCGCCTGTCCGACGGCGCGATCATTCCCGGCAACGCCTATATCGACGATGTGGAGATTTCACGACGGATCGAGACCTACTGGCGCCCCTATCGGCGCGCCTGCGCCGACCTGGTCGAAAAAGTCCGCGCGGAAAGGCGCGTTCCCGTCCTTCTCGGGATCCATTCCTTCACCCCGCGTTTCAAGCGAAAGGCGCGGCCCTGGCAGGTCGGCGTGCTCTGGGACCAGGACCCGCGCCTCGCCCAGCCGCTCATCCGCTCGTTGCGCGAGGACCACGGCCTGACGGTGGGCGACAACGAGCCCTATGACGGCGCGCTTTACGGCGACAGCATGTATGAATTGTCGACGCGGCGCGGCCTGCCGGGCGCCCTGATCGAAATCCGCCAGGACCTGCTGTCCAAGCCCGAGCATTGCGACGCCTGGGCGGAGATTCTGGCCGGCGTTCTGCAACCCCTTCTCAAGCGCGAGGATTTGGCCCGGGAGGAATATTACGGCTCACGCGCCCTTTGCCGCTTGTCTTGACGCCGCCCTTCGGCTGGTCTCTAAGAGCCGAATTCACCATTGAAGCACAGGCGGGACAATATGGGGGCCAATACGCTCGACGGCGGGCATTTGAAATCCTTCATCGAGCGCATCGAGCGGCTCGAAGAGGAGAAAAAGGCGATCGCCGACGACATCAAGGAGGTTTACGCCGAAGCCAAGGGCGAGGGCTACGACGTGAAAATCATGCGCAAGGTCGTATCGATCCGCAAACAGGACCATAACAAGCGCCGCGAGGAGGAGGAGATTCTCGACCTCTACCTCTCCGCCGTCGGCGTCGAGTAATTTCATTTTCGCAAGCCGATCCTTGCCGCGACAGGGCGCCGCAGGCGCATTGTCGCCCGGCGGCGGCGCGCCTAAATGGCGGGACGACGCCAGCCTTGTGCGACGCCGAAAAAGGATCGTCCCCATGCTCGCCGCCCCCGCCGAATCTCTCCTGTTTCAGCCCTATGATCTGGGCGATCTGCGCCTGAAAAACCGCGTGGTCATGGCCCCACTGACGCGCAACCGCGCCAATGAGGGCGGCGAGGCGCCCACCGATCTCATGGTCGAATATTACCGCCAGCGCGCCGGAGCCGGGCTGATCGTCAGCGAAGCGTCGCAGATTTCCCAGCAGGGCCAGGGCTATATTTTTACGCCGGGCATCTACAGCGAGGCGCAGATCGCCGGCTGGCGCAGGGTCACCGAGGCGGTGCATCGCGCTGGCGGCCGCATTTTCATCCAGCTCTGGCATGTCGGGCGGGTGTCGCATGTCTCGCTGCAGCTCGGCGGCGCCCCGCCGGTCGGTCCTTCCGCCATCCGCGCCAAGACAAGAACTTTCATCGCCGGCGGCTTTGAAGAGGTGTCGGCGCCCCGCGCTCTGGAGTTGGGAGAAATCCCCGGCATAGTCGCCGATTACGCCAGGGCGGCGCGGAACGCGGTCGCCGCCGGCTTCGACGGGGTCGAAATCCACGCCGCCAACGGCTACCTGCTCGACCAGTTCCAAAAGGACGGCCCCAACCATCGCGCCGACGCTTACGGGGGGTCGATCGAAAACCGCTGCCGACTGACCCTGGAGGTTGCGGATGCGATCGCCAAAGTCCTGCCCTCGGGGCGGGTCGGAATCCGCTTGTCGCCGGTGAGCCCTGCCAATGACGCGCTCGACAGCGATCCGCAGCCTATGTTCGAATATCTGGCGCGGGAGCTTTCCGCGCGGAAACTCCTTTATATTCATGTGATCGAAGGGGCGACTCAGGGCCCGCGCGACATCGCGCCCTTTGATTACGCCGCTTTGCGCCGCAATTTCGCCGGCGCCTATATCGCCAATAACGGCTATGACCGCGACCTGGCGCTCAAGACCCTGGAGGCGGGCGCGGCCGATCTCATCGCCTTTGGGCGGCCGTTCATCTCCAATCCCGATCTGGTCGAGCGGCTGCGCCGCAACGCCCCGCTCAACCCGCCCAATCTGAAAGCCTTTTTTGGCGGCGGCGCCGATGGTTACACGGATTATCCGACGCTGACGGCGTGACCGCCCGCCCGGCGTGAAACGGGCCGGAGTAAGGCTCTTTTAACCATAAATGCCTAACGCTGATGCGGAAACGGCGCAGTTTGCGCCCTTCCGCGAGGCCCGTTTTGTCCTTCAGACCGCGCCGCAAGAACCGGACGCTTGTGTCGTCGCGTCGCGCAGCGCTGGCGGCCTCGAGCCTATTGGCGCTCGCGGCGAGTTTCTTGGTTCTGACGCAGTCGGGGGCTTTGGCGCAGCAGGCGGCGCTGCGGACCTCGACCTTCGACGATTTATCGTCGCCCGATTACGCGACGCCGGCGGATTCCTCCGCCCTTGCGGATTCCGCCGAGCCGGCCGACTCCACCGCGCTGGACGGTTCGGCGGGCCTTCGTGGCTCCGCCCCTCTCGCCGACGCGGCCGATACGGACCCGATCGTCCCGCCGGCGCCGGAAAGCGGCTCGGCCAATTACGGCAAGCCGAAAATCTGGGTTCCCGGCCGCCGCAAAAAAAGAAAGACTTTCGCCGACCCGCTGCCGCCTCTCGTTCCTTATCGCACCTCGGCGGAAGCCAAACGCGACGCCAAATACAAGGCCGCGACGGACCCGACCGATCCCGCCTATCTGCCGCCGTCTCCGACGACAGCCATGCCGGCGCCGATTCCGGCCCACCGAAAGCCGCGCGTCGACAAGGACCCCTTCGCACCGGTCGGCATTGATCTCTACCTGCTGCGGGTGAAGCCCTATGCGGAGACGGATATCGGCTATAACGACAATCCCAATGTCGCCCCAAAAGGGTCGTCGCGGTTGGTCGGCTCGCCCTTCCTGCGCGAGGAAATTGGCGCTTCCGCCGCCTCGGACTGGAGCGTTCACAGTTTCACCGGCGCTTTCCGGCTCGGCTATGACGATTATTTCAAGGACCATTCCGCCGACGCGCCGGACGGGGACGGCAATTTCAAGACGCGCATCGACGTGACGCGCGACACGAAAATCCTGGTGGACGGCAATTTCAACCTCTCGACCCAATTGCCCAGTTCGCCCAATCTCAACAATGGCGGCAAGCCCATCATTCTCGAGGGCCGTCCGATCATCGCCGGTTACGGCGGCGACCTTGGCGCGAGCCACCAGTTCAACCGGCTGGAATTGAGCCTGCGCGGAACCTTCGAGCGCGTCTATTGGGCGAATGCGCATTTTTCCGACGGTTCGGTCCAAAATCTTTCGCAGGACAGCTATGACGATTATGGCCTCGTCGGGCGCGCGTCCTATGAGTTGAAGCCGGGATTGAAGCCCTTTGTCGAAGGGACGGTCGATCGGCGCATCCACGACAGCCAGGTCGATACGTCGGGCTACGAGCGCGATTCGGTCGGGGGCGCCATCAGCGCCGGTTCGACCTTCGAACTGACTCGGCTTTTGACCGGCGAAATATCCGCCGGCTACGCCGACCGCAATTATCAGGACCCGCGACTGGCCAATCTGCGCGGCCCGATCTTCAATTCCTCGCTGGTCTGGTCGGCGACGCCCCTCACCAAAGTGACCCTGCGCGGCGCGACCACGATGGATGAAACCACCATCCCCGGCTCACCGGGCGCCATCGACCGGCTGGGGGGAGTTGAAATCTCCGATTCCGTGATGCCCGATCTGACCCTGACCGCGAGCGCCAGCATCGAGAACTGGAACTATATCAACGCCAGCGGCTCCAACCAGACTCTCATGCAATTCGGGCTGAAGGCCGAGTACAACCTGACCCGCTGCATCGTCATCAAGGGGAGCTTCACCCATCAGCGCATGCTCTCCGCCGCGCCGGGGACCGATTACACCGCCAATATCATCATGGTCGGGCTGAGGCTGCAGCGGTGACGACCCGCGGCTTCGCCGGTGTTCAAATCCGCCCGGCGATCCTTTTCAATTCGGCGCGAAAGCCCGGCTCGATTTCCGGATCGGCGAGGGCGAAGGCCAAATTGGCGGTCAGAAAGCCGATTTTCGAGCCGGTGTCGTAGGTCTTGCCGTCGAAACGGCGGCCGAAGAATTTCTGCGTCCTGGCCAATTCGATCATCGAATCGGTGAGCTGGATTTCGCCGCCCGCGCCCTTTTGGCCCGTGGCGAGCAGGTCGAAAATCTCCGGCGACAGAATATAGCGGCCGGAAATGATGAAATTGGAGGGCGCGGCGCCCCTGGCCGGCTTTTCCACCATGCCCTTGATTTCGAAAGAGGCGCCGAAATCCTCGCCTACGTCGATGACGCCATAATGCGACGTCTCTTCCGGGGCGACCTCCTCGACGGCGATGACATTGCCGCCGTGCTTCTCGTAGGTTTCGACGCATTGCTGCATGCAGCGCGCGCCGCCGGGGCCGGGCAGGGTGATCATGTCGGGCAGGAGAATGGCGAAGGGCTCGTCGCCGATAATGTCGCGCGCGCACCAGATGGCGTGGCCGAGGCCGAGCGGCGAGTGCTGGCGGGTGAAGCTGGTCGAGCCGGGAGGCGGCAGGTCCCTTTTCAGCCGGTCATATTCCTTGGTCTTGCCGCGCTTCTGCAGCACGTCCTCAAGTTCGTAGGCGATGTCGAAATGGTCCTCGATCACCGCCTTGTTGCGGCCGGTGACGAAGACGAAATGCTCTATTCCCGCCTCGCGCGCCTCTTCCACGCAATGCTGCAGCACGGGCCGGTCGACCACAGTCAGCATTTCCTTCGGCACGGTCTTGGTGGCGGGAAGCATGCGGGTGCCGAGGCCGGCGACGGGAAAAATCGCTTTGCGAATCTTTTTCTGCATGAATC
>CAYRNB010000069.1:0-16426 GCA_964425315.1 uncultured Rhodoblastus sp. | reverse complement strand
GGCCCGGAAGATGGCGTCGCCGTAAGTGCGCACGGTCGAGACGCGCTTCAGATAGCGGGTCGGGAAGCCGCCGCCGAGATTGACCATCTGCAGGTTGATCCCGCGCTCGGCCAGGTCCTTGAACACGCCGGCCGCCGATTTCAGCGCATGATTCCACATGCGCGGATTGCGCTGCTGCGAGCCGACATGAAAGGACAGGCCATGGGCTTCGAGGCCGAGGCGATGCGCATGTTCGAGCACGGCGGGCGCCATTTCCGGCGCGCAGCCGAATTTGCGCGACAAGGGCCATTCGGCGCCGTCGCCGTCGCACAACATGCGGCAGAAGACCTTTGAGCCCGGCGCCCCGCGCGAAATTTTCTCGACCTCGGCCTCGCAATCGACGGCGAAAAGCCGCACGCCCAAGCGATAGGCCCGGGCGATGTCGCGCTCCTTCTTGATGGTGTTGCCGAAGGAAATGCGGTCGGGCGTCGCGCCTGCGGCGAGCGCCTGCTCGATCTCGATCACCGAGGCGCAATCGAAACAGGAGCCGAGATCGGCGAGCAGCGACAGCACTTCCGGGGCCGGATTGGCCTTGACGGCGTAAAAGACGCGCGTGTCGGGCAGGGCCTTGGCGAAAGCCTCGTAATTTTTTCGCACGACCTCACGGTCGACGACAAGGCAAGGGCCGTCCTCGCGGCCTTCTTCGCGGCGTTGGCGGAGGAATTCCAGGATACGATCGGTCATCGCGGCATCCCCTTCGAAGGGCGCGGCTTGTCCGCGCCAGAACAGTGGGCTTCGGCGGATGAGCGCCATCCTCCGCGCCCGCGCGATGGAGACGCGGAGTGCGGATTTTGAACGCCATCCATGACCGTTCGACTCAGGCGACGGACGCCTGAGCCAGACGATCGGGTTGCTGCGCCGTGGACGCGGAAAACTCGGAAAGCGCGCGCGCTATCCAAGACGTTTCAGCGGCCTTCGATTGGAATGGGAAACCCCGTTCCGCACGCCCGGCAAGAAAGACAAGCCTCTTCGGTAAGCCGGCCTTTGGAGGGCCGACAGAGACCAAAAAAGCCCGGTCCGTCGTTGCTTTAAGTCGCGATCCTCCGTTCAGACGGAGTTCGCCGGTTCGCCTCCGGCTGCCGGTTTGCTTTGCAGGCGGCTCTCCGGCCTCTTGTCCGGATCCCCGCCAACCGACACACGACCACAGGCACGTGCGATTTGGGCAAGCCCATCAATTAGGACCGCGGTCCCAAAAATCAAGTAAAAAAACGAGCAGGACCAACATTTTTTGCGCCTGGGGCCGAAATCGCCTTTGGCGCTTTTTCGCGCCGCGCTTAGCCGGCCGGGCGCCTTGCGGCGGCCGCAAATCGCCGCTAGTTGCAAAGGCCGGCGCCGCGAGCCGCCGCTTTCCGGCTTTTTTTAAGTGAAATCTCGCCATGTCCCGTTTCGACCGTCGCACCTTGCTCAACGCCCTGGCCCTGTCCGGCGCCGCCACGATGGCGCCGCGCGCTTTCGCGGAGAACGAGAGGAAAACGATGGGCCAGCGGCTGAGGCCGCATTTCGGCTACGAGGACGTGATCAAACGGGCGCGCGAATTGCACGACGCGCCTTACGACGCGAAGCCGCCGAAACTGCCGGCGGCGCTGAGCAAGCTCGACTTCGACGCCTATCGCGAGATTCGATTCAAGCCGGAAAAATCCCCGCTCGGCCCATCGAGCGGCCCGTTCCGCCTGCAATTGTTCCATCTCGGCTTCATCTACACGCGCCCCGTCGTGGTCAATACGATTCGCGACGGCATCGCCACGCCCGTGCCCTATTCGCCGAGCCTCTTCGATTTCGGCCACACGAAAATCGAAAAAAACCTCCCGGTCAATCTCGGCTTCGCTGGCTTCCGCCTGCATTATCCATTGAATTCGCCGCATGGCCTGGACGAGGTCGTTTCCTTTCTCGGCGCCACTTATTTCCGTTTTCTGGGGCGCGGCCAGGCCTACGGGCTTTCCGCGCGCGGTCTCTCGGTCAATACCGGCGGCGACGACGAGGAATTTCCCTTTTTCCGAGAATTCTGGATCGAGACTTCGAAAAAACATCCGAACAAGGCGACGATTTACGCCCTGCTCGACAGCGCTTCCGTCACCGGCGCCTATCAGTTCGATCTCTATCCGGGCGTCGAAAGCGTGATGGAGGTCCAGGCGACCATCTTCCCGCGCAAGGACAATGTGAAATTTGGCCTGGCGCCGCTCACCTCAATGTTTTTTTACGGCGAGAACCACACCAAATTTCATCGCGACTACCGGCCGGAACTGCACGATTCCGACGGACTGCTGATGCATGAACGGTCCGGCGACTGGATCTGGCGCCCTTTGCGCTCGGCGCCGATCGTCACCATGTCCACCTTCCCGCAGCCGAGCCCGCTAGGCTACGGCCTGGTGCAGCGCGACCGTCATTTCGACCATTATCAGGACCTCGACCTCAACTACCAAATCCGCCCGACCTATTTCGTCCAGCCGCACGCCGACTGGGGCGACGGCCGCATCGAGCTTCTGGAACTCGCCACCAAGGACGAGACGGCGGACAATGTCGTCGCCTATTGGACCCCGACGAAGCCGCCGCCGGCCGACAAACCTTTCATCTATTCCTATCGCATCCGCGCCCTGCTCGAAGCTCCCGACCTTTCGCCCAAGGGCCACGCCATCAATACCTGGTGGACGGCGCCCAAGGCGCTCGGCTCCTCCGAACAGGTCAGCGCCGACGAGCGCCGTTATATTGTGGATTTCTCCGGCGGCGATCTCGGCTTCTATCGCAACGATCCCAATATGGTGAAAATCACCGCCTCCACCGATCAGGGCAAGATCCTGCGCACCATTCTTGTCCCCAATCCGCATATCGACGGTTTTCGCGCCATGATCGACGTGAAATTCGACCGCTACCAGACCACCAACATGCGCGCCCAGCTCCATGCCGGGAAACGCGTGCTGACGGAAACCTGGCTCATGCCTTGGACGGCGGAGTTGAAAAAGCCGTAGAGGCGCTCTCGCGAGTGCGGTCGGGATTCGGATTCGTCAGTCCGTCGAACCGATGATTTCGAGGCGATCTTCCGCCGGCAACAGGCGCTTGAACGCTTCCAGGTCTTTTGCGATTTTTCTCTCGTCGCCCGCGGGCGTGGCGTAGAAGTCGACATCGCTCGAGGCGGCGGTTACTTGCGGCGTGTGCAATATGGCGACCTTCTTCCAGCTTGCCGGGACGCCGTCGGGAAAAAAGCTGTCGTAAATCATCGCCAGGCCGACGTGATATTCCTTGGCGAGCGCCGCCATTTGTTCGGGGCCATAATGGCCCGCAAGCTTTTCCTTGCGCACTTTTTCCGAGCCGAGACCCCACAGATCCAAAACGAAATTGGGGTTCCTGTAGGCGACGAGGCCGAGATCGTTGACCGCGACGGGGCGGCCGTAAAGCTGTTGGGCGAACAGGCTCATCTGATATTGCTGATCATATATATTGCGCGCGGCGAAGGGCGTTTCGACCGCAGCAAGAAAATAGGGGGCGCTGGCGACGCCGATCAGCGCGACGACGCCGATTTTCGTGGTTTTCCACTGGCTCGCGCTCTGCAGCGGTTTGACCTTCGCGGCGACATAGAGAAGCGTCAGCGCCGCGAGCGCGACGACGTAAACCTCGTAGCGGTGAAACCAATTATACCGGCCGAACAGCAGATGCGCGCCAATGGCGGCGAGAGCGGCGGCGCAAACGACCATCGCCCTGCGGTCGGCGCGCAATGACCAGGCGTCGCGGACGATGGCGAGGCCAAGCAGCATCAGCAGCAGGGCGCTGGGCTTTGCCAGGTTGGCGGCGACCATGCCGAGCATTGAGCGAAGCGAACCTGCATGATCGTAAGCGCTCGCCGTGACGGGCGATTTCAGCAGAACGGAGCTCGGCAGGAGCGGCAGGCCGCGCGACGCCATCAGCGCGAAATAGGCGGCAAGGCAGCCGAGGATTGCGGCGGCGGCCAATGCGGCGAAGCGGCGCGCGCCGAGCAACGCATATCCGGCGATGGCGGCGAAGGCGAAAGCCGCTCCCTCAAAGCGAACGAGCGGCAGCAGGACGAGCGCGACGAAATGGACGGCCTTCGGCTTTTGTCCCCGCGACGCCCCGACCAGGCCCGCGAATGTCACGATAGTCGCCCAGACATGGAGGCTGTGCTCCATGCCGGTCATTGGCAGGGCGATGGCGCTGGTGACGAAAATGGCGAGAATGGCGATGGCGTAGGAAAAAATTCCTTCGCGCTCGCTGTCGAGCAGGCCGAAGGACTCGATCAGGCGCAGGAAGACGACAAGCGTGGCGAAAGCGGCGATGGCGTTGACGATCAACGGGCCGTAAACGCCGAGATGAAGCGCTTCCGTCGCCGCCATCAGATAGGGCCAGATGATCGACGAGCTTGGCGAGGAATATTCAGAAGCGTTGACGCCGTACCCGCCGGACAGAATGTGGTTGGCGACGGCGAGGTGAATGTAGGGATCGTCGAGCGTGAAAACGAGCCGATTGTTGCAAAGGTGGAAGCTGACGAAAAATTCCGCGGCGAAGAGCAACAGCCAAAGTCCCAGGGCGACCCATGCGACGCGCCGCCAAAGGCCTGTTTGAACGGATTCGGCCTCTCCGAAATTTGGGCGACCGACCGCGTTACGGCCGGACGACCGCTCTATCTCTGTTGAAATCGCGGACATGAAAGATAATGACCACGACAAGCGTGGAAATTCGGTAAATGTGAGCGCTGGCAGAGCTTTGAACACCGTGCTGCGCTTCGCTCCTTCACTCCTTGTTTCGCGCCAGTGAAGCCGGCCCGAAGGCGCGGGGAAGGAGTTCGGCGAAGGGCAGGGACTCGGCGCCGCCGGCGTCATCGGCGAGATGAATCACGGTCTTGTCGTCGGCGAATTCGGCGATGCGCTGGCGGCAGGCGCCGCAGGGCGTGATCCGGTCCTTGCCCGGCCCGAGGACCAGCAGTTCGGCGATTTTTCCTTCACCGGCGCCGACCATGGCGGCGATGGCCGCCGCCTCGGCGCAAATTCCCAACGGATAAGACGCGTTCTCGACATTGCAGCCGGCAAAGATTTTTCCGCAGGCCGTTCTGAGCGCCGCGCCGACGGGAAAGCGCGAATAGGGGGCGTAGGCGCGCGCCCGCGCCTGCTTCGCCTGGGCGAAAAGATCGTCGATGGCGCTCATGGCTCCTTTTACGCCGGGGCCGCGCCAAATCAAAACCGTCGCCACAAGGCCAGAACGGCGCCGCTTTCGCGATAGGCGTTCTTGCCGGCGACGGTGGTGAAACCGCCGACCTGAACCCGCCACACCGGATCGAATTGATAGACCAGGCTGAACTGCGCCTTGGACTGCGCCCATTGCGGAAAATTGGGATTGCGCGACGGCGCGGAGACAATGTTGAAGCTTTGCGCCATCAGCATGATTTTCGGCGTCACATAAACTCCGAAGGTCAGATCGGCGCGTCCCTCGTCCGGGGCGGCGCCGCCGCGGAGGCGATAGCCGGCCTCAATGTCGAAAAAGGCGGGCAGGGCGCCAAGGCTGACGTTTTTGCCGAGCAGCAGGCGGAAATCATAAAAAGCCTCATTGGCGCTCGACGGGCCGTTGCCGGCGGCGCCGATCACGCCGGTCAGGCCCGTCGTCGCCTGGACCGAAACAACAGACGTGTCGTCGCGCCACACCCGCGCCTCGACGCCCATTTCGCTGTCGCCGAAGCCGGTGTAGGTCTGGTTGGCGGGAGCGCCGAGCGTGGCGCTTTGCAGCGCGGGCTTGACCAGGGCCGCCAGCCAGTCGGTCACGCCATAGGCGACCCGGACCGAAGCCATGAAATTGCGGTAGAGCGGGGTTGGCGTGAAGCGCCCGACC
The DNA here is from genome assembly GCA_964425315.1 of uncultured Rhodoblastus sp. Classification (GTDB taxonomy): domain Bacteria; phylum Pseudomonadota; class Alphaproteobacteria; order Rhizobiales; family Beijerinckiaceae; genus Rhodoblastus. The sequence continues at coordinate 10,561 of CAYRNB010000069.1, read as the reverse complement.
TGGTTGAAGCCCTCATTCGATTGGTCGAACAAGGTGGAGACGATGATTTCGCCTTGTCCGGCCTCGGGCGTCCAGGCGCCTGCCCGGGCGGGCGCGACAAATGGCGCGCCGGCGAGCAGGGCCGCCAGGCCGATTCCCGTCGCGCCGAGGCGAATCGCGATTCGCCGCATCCCCCCGCCCAGTTAATTTTCCGTTTACCTAGCGGAACTTAGGGCGAATTATTTCAGAATCTCAAGCGCAAACAAAACATTTGGGCGCGGCACGGCCATTTTTTTTTCAATCTGGCGCAATGCTCAACGGTAGTAGCAGTAGCGGTGACCGTGGCGCCAGCGGCAGACGCGATGATGCGGATAAAGAAAGCGCGGGCCGGCGCAATAGCGGTACCAATGATAACCGGTTTCGCCCATGCGATAGCAGCCGGCGCTAACCGAAGTAGGCGTCAGACCGGCGAACAAAGCCACGGCCGCCCCGGCCAGCACAATGCGCAAGCTTTTCATATCGGCCTCCCTATTGCGGATGGGCGCGCGTTTTCCCCCGCGCGCTATCTTAAGCTCAACGGTCGAGAGGCCAAAAGGTTGCAAATGTCTCAGATGACGAAAGAAACGCGAAGGCGCGGCCCGAGCGTCACATAGGGCCTGCGTCGCTCCGATCGCGACGAAAACCGTGATCTCGCCGTGACGGCGCCAGGGCCAATAGCGCAGGAGCGGGATGGGAGCGCCGATAAGCGAGGTCAGGGCGAAGAAATCAGCAAAGGCGGTTCGCTCGACGACCGGGCCGAAGCCGTCCCGACCGGCTTCGGCGCCCGCCCGCGCGCCCAGGCCGATTCTGAACCAGCATGCCGGTTGGACCGTTCAAGGGGAGCCGATCACTGGCGTTTGCTGTTTTTTTCCGAGTCAGCGGCATGTCTGGCGCTTGTCATTGGAAAACATGCGCAACACTTCGCTCACATCCTCATCATTGCAATGAACGATTTCAAACGTCGGGGCCTGGACGATGTTCGGCAGGGGGCCCCACCAAACGATTTTGCCTTGCCTCGTGCAGGAAACCAGTCCCCGTGAAGCGTATCGGCTGGCGTCGATCCGTGGCCGATTAACTTGGTCGAGCGTCTGTCTCATGGTTACCTCCCTAATGACTACGATTAATCCGTTGGGAACAAGCTCTCATTCAAGATCTTGTGGGTCTTTCGGCGGCCGAAAATCCCGCCGTCGTCGCCATGCGTGGGGTTAGGTCCTCAAAGTCGGCCCGACGGATCACGAACTGCACGCGAAGGCCGGCGCAGCGGCCCGTCGCCCTGCAGAACAGCATTTGCAGCCTGGTCCGTGCGCGCGCGAAGCGCTTTCGGCGGCGACCTCCATCGAGCGCCGAGCGGCCTCCCGGCCGCGGGCCATGGAGCCATGAAAAGCCGGAGCGACGAGGAAGATTCTCTTGAATGGGCCGCCACAGGCCGGGCACGGTCCGGGGGCCTCATTCATGGAATGTCGAAGCTGCGCCTGCCGATTGCAGTCGCGGCATTCGTAATCATAGGTCGGCATGTTGCGCTCCAAAACGAATGGCTGTTCGCGCGTTTGCAAAAAAGACTTTGCGGCCCCAAATTCAGGTTTCGGGCGGCCCGCTTCGCGGCGGGCCGCCCGCTTCCCTCAGCTCCAGCGCGTCGGTTGTCTGCCCTTGACCCCGAACTGGGCCGCGGTGTGGTCGGTGCAGGCGCGCCTGGCCGCATCCTTCGTGGGCGCGCGCAGTCGGCGCGTTTCGACCTCCCAGACCCATCCGCTCACCGTCACGTTCTTCGGGATGAGGGGATGATTGCGGAACGCCTCGATGGTCTTCATGCACGCGTCGTCGACGTCGTCCATCATGCCGATCCACTTGGCGAAAGCGCCTTTTTCGAGCTTCTGCTCCGGCAGTGTCGGATCGAGGGTGAGCGAGTCGATGTCCACCCCCCTGTCTCTCAGCATTTTCTCGAGGTCCCCGGCGTTGGCGGACAGCATCCCGCACTGGGTATGCTGAACGATAACGATTTCCGTGGTGCCGAAGAAATTGCAGGTCAGCATGGCGGAGCGGATCGCGTCGTCGGTGACGATGCCGCCCGCGTTACGGAAGCAGTGCGCGTCGCCGCCGCCGGCGGGGCTGTCGACGCGGATCCCGAGCGCCTCGTCGACCGGCAGGCGTTCGTCCATGCACGCCAGGACCCAGAGACTTTTGTCGTTGTGCCCATCCGGGCCGTAGCGCCGGCGCGTCGCCCATTTGTCATATGCCGCGACCCGTTCGGTCAGTTCGTCTTTGAGGCTGGCCATGTCGTATTTCCTCCAAATGCTTCTCGTCCACGAATCCGCGCCTCGGGGGACGCTGGTCGTGGCTTGCCCTGTGATTGGCTCGGGGTCCTAGCAAGACGGGCGCCGTTTCTCCAGGTCCGGAAAAACAATGGCTTGAGGGAGCCGGGCCGATGCGCGGGGAAGTTTGGGGTTCCCGTTGATGCGAGCCCGCCAAGTTTAGTTGGCGCGAACAAAAGAAAATTTGTGCGGGAAACCGAAGTTCCCAATGGGAACGAAGCGTGCCATAGTCGCGGCGATTAGCGGCGACGGGCGGTTTCGGACTCCGCGCCTTAGTTCCTGCGCCATGGCTGCAATGCAGTTCCCCGTCCGTCCGCCGCAGGGAGGCGCGCGGTGGTGAGTGAAGCAATGTCGGATCTGAATCCGGTCTCCTTTCTCCAGATGTTCGTGACCCAGAGCCTCAAGCTGGCGGGACAGGAGCCCGCCAAGGGGGGCTCCAACCACTACAATCATATTCAGCGTCTCGGATTGACCGCCGGCGGCTGCCTGGAAGCGACGGCCAGACAACAACTTGGCTTGCCCGAGCGCATCAGTTGCGATGACTATGCCCTCCTGATCACGCATATCAAGAATTGCATCGGCGGCGACTTTTCCCGGGCGCCTGCCGCTGACGAGAACTCGGTGCGCGTCATCAACCATCGCTGCCCCTTCGGCGACAAAGTCCGAGACTCGCCCGAACTGTGCCGGATGACGTCGTCCGTTTTCGGCGGCATCGCCGCGCGAAATTTCGGATATGCGAAGGTGGATTTGCGCAAGCGCCTCGCCATTGGCGACGACCAATGCGAGGTCCTGATCTACATGAATCGCGACGCGGCCCAGGACAGGGTTTGCGACGAATATTTCCGCGAAGGCGAGGAGGTCATTTCGAGATCATCTTCGGCGGAAATGGCGGAAAGGCTCGCGGTCAGTTTGAGCGCGACATGGTCTCCGAACCGCGCGATCTGTGCGGGCGGCGCGCGAGAGAACCTCAAGATCATCGCCGAATCGGCGGCCATGCGGGAAGCGCTGAAAGCGGTCGAGCAGGTGGCCCCGACAATGGCCAATGTGCTGATCAGCGGCGAAACGGGGGTCGGCAAGGAAATCATCGCGCGCGCCATCCACGCGCTCAGCAACCGCTGCGGCGAGAAGTTTCTCGCGGTGAATTGCGGGGCCATTCCGGGCAATCTGATGGAAAGCGCCCTCTTCGGTCACGAAAAGGGCGCCTTCACGGGAGCGCACGAGAGCCATCGCGGATATTTCGAGCGCGCCGCGAACGGGACTCTGTTTCTGGACGAGATCGACAGCCTGCCGCTCCTGTCGCAGGCGAATCTGCTGCGCGTGCTGCAGGAAGGCGAGTTCGAGCGGGTGGGCGGGACGAAGCCCTTGCGCTGCGACGTGCGCATCGTCGCGGCGACGAACCGGACCATCGAGGACCTCGTGGCCCTCGGAGAATTCCGCAAGGATTTGTATTACCGATTGAACGTGGTCGGCATCCACATCCCCGCCCTGCGGGAACGTCGGGAAGACATCACGCCGCTGGTCGCCCACGTCCTGAAGCGCATCGCCGCCCGTAGCGAGAGGCAGCCGAAACTCATCGGGGTCGACGCTTGGAGCCAGATCATGTCCTATGAGTGGCCGGGCAATGTGAGAGAGCTGGAGAACGTTTTGGAGCGCGCCTGCATCTTCACGCCCGGCGAAATCATCACCGAGGTCAGGCGCTTCGTCAAAGCGCAGGCCGACGCTTCCGAACCCGCGGACGCCGGGGATCTTCGGGCGCTCAAGCGCCTCGCGGCCCAGGACGTGGAGATCAAGGCTCTGCAAGGCGCGCTCGAGCGGCACAAGGGTAAAGTGAGCGCAGTCGCCAGGGAGGCGGCGATCACGAGCCGCGCCGTCAATCAGAAACTGAAGAGGTACGGCATAAGCGCGGCGAGTTATCGCAAATAACGGCCAGGTCGCGAGGCCGCCACTTTTGACGTTCCAGACACGTCGTCGACACAAATGGAAGCGGAAGGCGTGCTACGTCCCCGCCAATCCGATGTCGCGCTGCAAACCCGCGCCCCACAGGCCGATGAGCGGAAAGGGTCCTGTCGGGCGATCCGAGGAACGGGGGGTAATGGGTAGCGGTGAAAACCACACGCTTGATGCCCTGACGCGATGACCGCCCTCGGCTCGAAGGAGACCTTCCCGACTTCCCCCGCGACTGCCTCATGTCGACCCGTTGCCGACAATCGCGGCCACGCCTCGACTGTCTGCTCAAGAGTTGCAAGTGGACGTCGTGTTATGATGGGCTCCCTCCTCATTGCTGATGCTTGCCCCCCGATCCATGAAGCGCGTCGTTTACGCGAGACGCCATTGGGAGGAATGAGCGATCGTCAACTGCGTCTTTGCATTTCGAAAAAGCCAGCTTGCGGAACTCCGATCGCGCTCGCGCGTCTCGCTCGTAATCGCGCCGCAACCGATCGGGGCGAAGAGAGAGAGCGCAGAATGATCCGTTTCACGCTTAACGGAAAACCGAAGGAGGTCGACGCCGATCCGGAAAAGCCGCTGCTTTGGGCGTTACGCGACGATATCGGCCTTACCGGAACCAAATACGGCTGCGGCGAGGCTCTGTGCGGCGCCTGCACCGTCCATCTCGACGGCCAGCCGATCCGCTCCTGCCAGACGAGCATCGGCGACGTCGCCGGAAAGTCCGTGGTCACCATCGAGGGCGTCCAGGGCGAGGTCGCTCAAGCCGTCCAGAAAAGCTGGATCAAGCTCGACGTGCCGCAATGCGGCTATTGCCAGTCCGGCCAGGTCATGTCCGCGATCGCCCTGCTGTCGACCAACAGGAAGCCGAGCGATTCCCAAATCGACGACGCCATGAGCGGCAATATCTGCCGTTGCTGCACCTATGACCGAATCCGCGCCGCCGTCCACGAAGCGTCGCGCCTTCTCTAGTCCATCGCGATTCGCGATGGACCACAGATTCTTTTCTTTTCACGGCGTTTTCACGAAAAACCGGCGTCCACTTCTTCGCACGCCGCTGCTGGAGCCCGATCCATGTTCAATCTCGCCGCCAATCGCCTGCTCGCCGAGGCTCCTTTGTCGCGCCGTCATTTCATTCTCGGCGCGACGGCCGCCGGCGCCGGATTCGTCGTCGGTTTCTCGATTTCCGCCGAGGCCGCCCCGCCCGCCGGCGTGACGCCCAATCCCTTCGCCGCCTATGTCCGCATCGACCCGGACGACAGTGTCACCATCTATTCGTCGCAGATGGACATGGGCCAGGGCATTTATCAGGGCATTGCGACCTTGACCGAGGAGGAGCTCGACGCCGACTGGTCGAAGATTCATGTCGTCGGCGCCTATGGCGATCCGGCCCTCTATGGAAATCTCGCCATGGGCGGCAAGTTCCAACTCACCGGCGGCTCCTCAGGAACCCCCTCGTCGTGGCGGCGCTATCGCATCGCGGGGGCGGCCGCCAAGGCCATGCTGATCGCGGCCGCCGCGCGAAAATGGAACGTTCCGGCCGGCGACATTATTGGCGAAAGCGGCGTGCTGCGGGCGAGATCGGGCCACACCGCCACTTATGGCGAAATGGCCGCGCTCGCCGCGCAGGAGCCGGTTCCGGCCCATGTCGCGCTGAAAAAGCCCAAGGACTGGAAATATATCGGCTCGGAAACTCTGCCCCGTCTCGATACGCCGGCCAAAACCACCGGCCGGCAGATGTTCACCATCGACGTGAAACTGCCCGGAATGCTGACCGCGGCGATGATCCACCCGCCCCTGTTCGGCGCGACGCTGAAAAATTTCGACTCGGCCAAGGCCAAGGCAATGAAGGGCGTGGTCGATGTGGTGGCGACGCCGCGCGGCGTCGCCGTCCTCGCCCGTGGCGTGTGGGAAGCGGCGAAGGCGCGCGACGCGGTGACCGTGGAATGGGACAGAACCGCGGCCGAGAAGCGGGGTACGAAGGAAATGTTCGCCGATTATCGCGCGATGGCCGAGAAGGGCGGCGACGTGGTCGCGGTCACGCGCGGCGACGCCAAGGCGGCCTTCGCCAAGGCGGCCAAGGTGATCGAGGCGCGCTATGAATTCCCCTATCTCGCCCATGCCGCGCTGGAGCCTCTGAACGCAGTCGCCTGGATGAATCCCGACGGCGTTTTGGAAATCTGGGGCGGGCATCAGATGCCCGATTTCTATCAGGCGGTTTCCGCCAAGATCGCCGGCCTGCCGCTCGACAAGGTGAAGCTCCATGTGATGAAGACCGGCGGCGGCTTCGGCCGGCGCGCCTGCCCTGACGCCGACATCATCGTCGAAGCGGTCTCGGCCGCCAAGGCCATCGGCTGGAAGGCGCCGGTGAAGGTGCAATGGATGCGCGAGGACGACATGCGCGGCGGGCGCTACCGCCCGGCCTATGTCCACAAGATCGCCGGCGGTCTTGACGCCGCCGGCAATATCGTCGCCCTCAGCGACACGATCGTCGGGCAGTCGATCATGAAGGGCACGCCCTTCGCGGCCAGCATGGTCAAGAACGGCGTGGACGGCACTTCGGTCGAGGGCATGGGCAACCAGCCTTACGCCATTCCCAATTTTCGGCTCGAACTCACCACCACCGACATGGCCGTTCCGGTCCTGTGGTGGCGCTCGGTCGGCTCGAGCCACACGGCCTATGTGCTCGAAACTTTTATTGACGAACTAGCCCATGCCGCCGGCAAGGACCCGGTCGCCTTCCGGCTCGCAATGCTCGCCAACAAGCCGCGCCACGCCGGCGTCTTAAAACTCGCCGCCGAAAAGGCCGGTTGGGGGTCATCCCCCGCCGCCGGAAAATTCCGCGGGGTCGCGCTGGCGGAATCGTTTGGCGCTTATGTGGCCCAGGTCGCCGAAATCTCGTTGGACAAATCCGGCGCGCCCAAGGTCGAGCGCGTGGTTTGCGCGGTCGATTGCGGCGTCCCGGTCAATCCCGACATCATCCGCGCGCAGATGGAGGGCGGCGTCGGCTTCGGGCTGGGCGCCATCCTGAAATCGCGCATCACGATCGACGGAGGCAAGGTCGTCCAGGGCAATTACGACGGCTACCGCGTGCTGCGCCTGAACGAAATGCCCAAGGTGGAGGTCTTCATCGTCAAATCCGACATCGATCCGAAAGGCGTCGGCGAACCCGGCGTGCCGCCGATCGGCCCGGCGGTGGCCAACGCCTATTTCCAGGCGACGGGCAAGAGAATGCGCGTCCTGCCCTTCGACCAATCGAAAGCATGACCGTTCCGGCCGGTCTCGACGACTTAACAGCAGCCATGAACGATCAAGACGAAATTCTCGAGAAAGCCTTGGCCTGGGCGCGACAGGGCCGCGCGGTGGCGCTCGCGACCGTGGTGGCGACCTCCGGTTCCGCGCCGCGTCCCGTCGGCTCGCGGCTCGCCGTGGATGCGGATGGTCGCTTCATCGGCTCGGTGTCGAGCGGATGCGTCGAGGGCGAAATTCTTGCGACCGCCGAGGAGGTCATCGTTAGCGGGAGGCCGGCATTGCGGGAATTCGGCGCGAGCGACGAACGGGCCTGGTCCGTCGCTCTTACTTGCGGCGGGACCATCAAGATTTTTGTAGAGCGCCTCGCGCAAATCGATCTGCTGCAAACCCTGCTGGACCGCGCGCGCGTCGGCGACGAGGCCGCAACCGTTGCAGCGCTGAACAGCGGAAGGCGTATGAGCCTGGCGGAGGCGCTGCGGGATTGCGACGAATTTTGCCGCCATGCGCTGCGCGCGGCGGCGCGAGTGGGCAAGACCGCAATGATCGAAACGCCGCGCGGAATGTTCTTCCTCGAATTCTGGCGCCCGCCGCCGCGGTTGGCGATCGTCGGCGCGGTTCATATCGCTCAGACCCTGGCGCCGCTGGCGCTGCTCGCCGGCTATGACGTGACCGTGATCGATCCGCGTTCCGCCTTCGCCGACCCAGAGCGATTTCCCGGCGTCAACCTCGTCGTTGGCTGGCCGGCGGCAGTCCTGTCCAGGCATCCGCCGGACGCCCGGACGGCCGTGGTCGCCTTGAGTCATGAGCAGCGCATCGACGATCCGGCTTTGGTCGCCGCGCTCAACGGCCCCGCCTTCTACATCGGCGCGTTGGGCTCGCGCGCCTCGGCCGAAAAACGGCGCGCCCGACTGCGGGCGCTGGGCTTTTCCGAGGCGGCTGTGGCGCGCGTTCGGGGACCGGTCGGCCTGGCCATCGGCGCCGCGACGCCGGCTGAAATCGCCATAGCCGTCGCCGCGGAAATGACGGGGGCCTTGCGTCTCGCCCCCTCGGTCGCGCTGGGGGCCGCCGCGGAATGAGCCCGATCGCGCCGTCTTTGCGTTCACGCCCGAAAATCGCGGCGGTAGTGCTCGCGGCAGGACAGTCGCGACGGATGGGCGTCAACAAACTGACCCTGATTTTGGACGGCAAGCCGCTGATCCGCCATGTGGTTGACGCCATCGCCGCCTCGCAACTCGCTGCGGTGACGGTCGTCCTCGGCCACGAAGCCGAAAGGGTGCGTTCGGCTTCGCTCGGCGCGGCCGTGCATTTTGTGGTAAACGCCGATTTCGCTGGCGGACTTTCGACCTCGCTGAAGGCCGGCCTGGCGGCGCTGCCGCCGGAGATGGAAGGAGCGATGATCTTTCTCGGCGACATGCCCGACATTACGCCGGGCCTGATCGACCGCATGATCGCCGCTTTCGACCCGGACGCCGGCCGGGACATCATCGTCCCCAAACGCCTTGGACTCCAAGGCCATCCGGTTCTGTGGGGCCGGCGATTTTTCCCGTCGATCTCGCGCGAGGCGCAAGGCGACTGCGGCGCCAAACGCGTGCTCGAAGAACGGGCCGCCTTTATCGCCGAAGTGGAAGCGGAAAGCGACGGCGTGCTGCTCGATCTCGATACGCCGGAAGCTTTCCACAGGCGCGCGAGGCTCAACGAATCCGGCCGAGCGGAAGGGGTTATGCGCGCGGGCGCTTTTGCGCCTACGGCGCGTCAAGAGCGGGCGTCATTTTTGACGGGCCCGAAGCCGAGGTGGCGAGGTTGAAGGCGGCGACGGTCGCTTATTCTGCGACGGGTCATCGCCCTGAATCAACCGTTCGAGCAGTGGCGGCTTTCCGCCGGTTTTTGCCGGTGGCGTTCGGCCGCCAACGGCTCGAACGCGTCTTTCAAGCTTTTCTCGCAATGGCCGGCGCAGCGTCGTCAGCGGACTTTCCCGGCTTCGGTCGAACGCGTATTCGTGACCCCAGGCGGAAATTCGTGCCTGGAATCCTCATCGGCTCCCATGGGCGGGAAGCGGTCTCATGTCGAAGGGCAAGGCTGGGAAGCCGAGACTCATTTGTCACCGCCTGGCTCGTATTCAACCCCTAATCCAACCCGCCAAGCCACCGCGCCCGGTTGGATGAACACGGGGCCGCTTCGATTCGTGCGAGCTTTGTCGCGCATTGTCCGCGCTTTAGGCGCGCGTCGTGTCCGGGGTGAGGTTCCGGCGTGACGTTTTTCTTGCGAAACGGAAAAGGCCGGGGCGCTGGGGCCCCGGCCACTCCGCCATCATGATGGTCGCTGTTTGATCAGCCTTCCGGAACGGCGTTGTTGTGAACGTATTCGATCACCTGAAGGGCGTCGTCGGCGGCTTGCGTGAACGCCGCGATATTCGACAGTCCGTCAGGAGTGTCCTGGCTGTTAAACACCGCCTCATACACGTTCACCGTCTTCGGAACATAGACGTCACCCTCCTTGACCAGAACTTCGACGGTCGTGTCCCCATAGACCGACGAACGGTCATAGGTGAAGCTCGAATAATCGACGAAGGTCGCGCCGGTATTGGGATCGGTGACGATTTGGCCATCCACGCTCAGGGTCCCTGCGATGGCGAGGATCGCATTCATGTCCACGACCTTGTCGACAGTCAGCGTGGTCGTCTTGTCGGACGCCGCCGCCAGCAATGAGGCTGCGGTCGTCAATTTCGACTCGGTGAGGGTCGCGCTTCCATCGACCAGGTAGCTCAGATTGGCGGCCTCGAACTTAGCTATTGTCGCGTCGGTCAAGCCCGTGATGTGGCCCTCGTTGAGCAACTCGACATAGAGCGCGAGATTCTCCAGGGGCGAGTCGATCGCCGCCGACACCCCGTTGGCGTCCGTCAGAACGATTCTTCCGGAGGAGTCAAGCGAGATCGATGTGGCCGCGTTGATCGAATTGATCGCTTCTTCATATTGAGCGCTCAGGACCTGCAGCGGCGAACGGCCGACATTGAGGCGACCCAGTTCAACCGGAACGGCGAG
>CAYRNB010000068.1:4377-17415 GCA_964425315.1 uncultured Rhodoblastus sp. | reverse complement strand
AGATTAAGATGGCGCAGGGCGCCAAGCCCGGCGAAGGCGGACAATTGCCCGGCCATAAGGTCGACGCCGTCATCGCCAAAGTGCGTCATTCGACGCAAGGCGTCGGCCTGATTTCGCCGCCGCCGCATCACGACATCTATTCGATCGAGGATCTGGCGCAGCTGATCTACGATCTGAAAAACGTCAATCCGCGCGCCGCCATCTCGGTGAAGCTGGTCTCGGAAGTCGGCGTCGGCACGGTCGCGGCCGGCGTGTCCAAGGGCCGCGCCGATCACGTCACCATTTCGGGTTTCGAAGGCGGCACCGGCGCCTCGCCGCTGACTTCGATCAAGCACGCCGGCAGCCCGTGGGAGATCGGCCTCGCCGAAACCCACCAGACCCTGGTGCTGAACCGCCTGCGCTCGCGCATCGCCGTCCAGGTGGACGGCGGCCTGCGCACCGGCCGCGACGTCGTGGTCGGCGCGCTTCTCGGCGCCGACGAATTCGCCTTCTCCACCGCGCCGCTGATCTCCGCCGGCTGCATCATGATGCGCAAGTGCCATCTGAACACCTGCCCGGTCGGCGTGGCGACGCAGGACCCGGTGCTGCGCAAGCGCTTCGTCGGCCAGCCCGAGCATGTCATCAATTATTTCTTCTTCGTCGCCGAGGAAGCGCGCGAACTGATGGCGAAAATGGGCTTCCGCACATTCGACGAGATGATCGGCCAGAGGCAGATGCTCGACCGCGAAAAGGCGATCCGGCACTGGAAGGCCAACGGGCTCGATTTCGGCAAATTGTTCCACAAGCCGGAGCCGCTCGACGGCCAGACCGTCTATCATTCCGAAGCTCAGAACCATGGCCTCGACAAGGCGCTCGACAAGATGCTGATCGCGCGCTCGGGCGCGGCGCTGGAGCGCGGCGCGCCGGTGCGGCTCGAGACCAAGATCTGCAATGTCAACCGCTCGGTCGGCGCCATGTTGTCGGGCGAGGTGGCGCGCATTTACGGCTATGCCGGCCTGCCGGACAACACCATCCACATCCGCTGCGCCGGCAATGCCGGCCAGAGTTTTGGGGCCTGGCTCGCCCATGGCGTGACCCTGGAGCTTGAAGGCGACGCCAACGACTATGTCGGCAAGGGCCTGTCGGGCGGCCGCATCATCGTCTATCCGCCACGCGCGGCCAAGCAGATCGATCCGGAAAAATCGATCATCGTCGGCAACACCGTGCTCTATGGCGCGGTTTCCGGCGAGGTCTATTTCCGCGGCGTCGCCGGCGAGCGTTTCGCCGTCCGCAATTCCGGCGCGATCGCCGTGGTGGAGGGCGTCGGCGATCACGGCTGCGAATATATGACCGGCGGCGTGGTGGTGGTGATCGGCCCGACCGGCCGCAATTTCGCCGCCGGCATGTCGGGCGGCATCGCCTATGTGCTCGATGAATCGGAAGACTTCCAGTCGCGCTGCAACATGGCCATGGTCGATCTCGAACCGGTCGAGGAGGAGGAGCATCTCAACCAGCGCCTGATGCATCAGGGCGGCGACCTCGAGGGCCATGGACGCGTCGACATCATGAGCGACATGACGCGTTTCGACGCCGAGCGCCTGCGCCAGCTGATCTCCAACCATCTGCAACACACCGGCTCGACGCGCGCCCGCGAAATTCTCGACGATTGGGAGAATTACATGCCGAAGTTCAGGAAGGTCATGCCGGTCGAATATCGTCGCGCGCTGGCCGAACTGATAACGCAGAACGAACAGCGGCCGCAGGCCGCCGCAGGGGAATGATATGGGCAAGGTGACGGGATTTCTCGAAATCGACCGGCAGGACCGCAAATATAAGCCGGCCGCCGACCGCATCCGCCATTATCATGAATTCGTCATTCCTCTTTCCGAGGGAGCGACGCGCGACCAGGCGGCGCGCTGCATGAATTGCGGCATTCCCTTCTGTCATAACGGCTGCCCGGTGAATAACCAGATCCCGGACTGGAATGATCTGGTCTACAAGGGCGACTGGGAAGAGGCGTCGCGCAATCTGCATTCGACCAATAATTTTCCCGAATTCACCGGCCGCATCTGCCCCGCGCCCTGCGAGGCGGCCTGCACGCTGAATCTGGAAAACACGCCGGTGACGATCAAGACGATCGAATGCGCCATTGTCGATCGCGCCTGGGAGAACGGCTGGCTGCGCCCGGAGCCGCCGAAGAAAAAAACCGGGAAAAGGATAGCGGTGATCGGCTCCGGCCCCGCAGGCCTTGCCGCCGCGCAGCAATTGGCCCGCGCCGGCCACGACGTTCATGTCTATGAAAAGAACGCCAAGCCGGGCGGGCTGCTGCGCTACGGCATCCCCGACTTCAAGATGGAAAAGGCGCTGATCGACCGCCGCGTCGCGCAGATGGAGGCGGAAGGCGTCGTCTTCCATTGCTGCGTCCATGTCGGCGCCGACGTCAAGGCGGCGGAAATCGTCGCGGGCCATGACGCGGTCATCCTGACCGGCGGCGCGGAAAAGCCGCGCGACCTGCCCGTGCCCGGCCGCGAGTTGAGCGGCGTGCATTTCGCCATGGAATTCCTGCCGCAGCAGAACCGCCGCGTGTCGCGCGAAAACGCCGGGCCGGAAGAGCCGATTCTCGCCTCCGGCAAACATGTTGTGGTGATCGGCGGCGGCGACACCGGCTCCGACTGCATCGGCACCTCCGTGCGCCAGGGCGCGCTTTCGGTGATGCAGCTCGAAATCATGCCGCGACCGCCCGAGCAGGAGGACAAGCTGACCACCTGGCCTTACTGGCCGCTGAAGCTGCGCACCTCCTCCTCGCATCAGGAAGGCGCGGACCGCGATTTCGCCGTCATGACCAGGGAGATCGTCGGCCAGAACGGCGCGGTCAAGGCTTTGAAATGCGTGCGCGTCGATGCGAAAATGAAGGAAATTCCCGGCAGCGAATTCAACCTGCGCGCCGATCTCGTCCTGCTCGCCATGGGATTCGTCTCGCCCGTGCACGAGGGCATGATCAAGGAGTTGGACGTCGATCTCGACCCGCGCGGCAATGTGGCGGCCGATACCGACGCCTATAAGACCAGCGTGGACAAGGTTTTCGCCGCCGGCGACATGCGCCGCGGCCAGTCTCTGGTGGTCTGGGCGATCCGCGAGGGCCGCCAGGCGGCGCGCGCGGCCGATCTCTATCTGATGGGAGCGACCGACCTGCCACGCTGACGGCGCCTATTGCGCATCCACGAAAAGGCGCCATTTTTCCAGTAGGAAAGAAAAAGGGCTCCGTATGAACGTTGACGAAATCGTCGAAAATTTCGAACTGCTGGATGAGTGGGACGACCGCTACCGCTATCTGATCGAGCTTGGCCGCGAACTCGAACCCATGCCGGAAGAGGCGCATAACGAGGCCAATAAGGTGCGCGGCTGCGCCAGCCAGGTCTGGCTGCAGACGAAAGTCAAGCGCCGCGCCGACGGCGAGCCGGTGCTTTATTTCCTGGGCGACAGCGACGCCCATATCGTGCGCGGCCTGGTGGCGCTGACGCTCGCCTTTTTCTCCGGCCGCACGGCGAAGGAAATCGCCGAGGCTGACGCGTTAAATCTCTATCGGCGCCTCGGCTTCGAGCAGAATCTGACGCCACAGCGCTCCAACGGCCTGCGCTCCATGGTCGACCGCATCAAGTCCGAGGCGGCGCGGGCCATGGCCGAAGCCTGACGCCGGCCGCGCCGGTCGGTTGACACTTCCACGGCGCTCATATTATGGGTCACGAATATGATGGGGCGCGGCGCCGGCGGCTTCGCGCGCGCCTGCGCATCTTTTGGCGAAAGCGCCCTGACATGAAAATTTGGCTTCTGGCCCTGGCCGCATGTCTGCTCCTGCCGCGCGCCGCAGGGGCCGCGCAGGACGATCTGGCGGCGCTCAAGCGCCAGAACGCCATACTGAAAAAGCAATCCGCCGATCTGCTCCAACGCTTGAAAAAGCTTGAAAAGCGGCAGGCGCGGCTTGAGGCCGAACGCCGCCGCGCCCCGGACTCACCGACCCCGCCCCCCTCTTCGTCTTTTGTCGCGCTCGCGACGCAGGGCGAGCCGCTTAAGCCAATGGAAATAACGCCCCTGACATGGAACGGCCTGACCTTCTTCGGCGCGCTCGACGCGGGTCTCGCCTGGCAGAGCCATGGCGCGCCCTTGAACGCCTATTATCCGCAAGGGATCGCCTATGCCGTGAGCAAGAACAGCAATCGTCCGCAATTTACCGCCGCGCCGGGCGGCCTTGGCTATTCCGAACTGGGCGTGCAGGGCGAAAGGGAATTGCTGCCCGGCCTTAGCGGCGTTTTCGGCGTCAGCAGCCAGTTCGACGTCATCACGGGCCGCCTGGGGAACGGCCCCGCGTCGATGATCCAGAACAATGGAATCCCGCTCGCCGACCAAAGCGCCAACGGCGATTCGACCCGCACCGGCCAGCTTTTCAACAATTACGCCTATGTCGGCCTGCAATCGCGGACTTTCGGGACCTTGACCTTCGGCCGGCAGAAAACCCTGATCACCGACGATCTCGGAACTTACGACGCCATCGCCGGTTCGCTGGCCTTCTCCCTCATCGGCGATAGCGGCTCATTGTCGGGCGGCGACACCGAAAACAGCCGGCTCGACGATTCGCTCAAATATCGCCTCGATCTCGGTCCCGCCCATTTCGGCGCCATAATTGTGCTTGGCGGTCTCGGCGCTGGTCAAAGCTACCAGCTTTCCGGCGGCTTCGAAGCCGATGGATTCTCCTGCGATGCGGTTTACGGCCATATTGCCGACGGCGTGGCGCTTTCCCCGCTGAGCCCGGCGCTGGCGCTGGTCAAGCCGCCCAACACCCTGGTCGGCGTGGTCGGCGATCGCGACGCCTATCTCTTCGTCGCAGACTATGCGCTCGACCGGTTCAAATTCTTCGGCGGCTATGAGCATATCGCCTACAGCGATCCCCAGGATCCGCTGCCCGAGCCCTATACGCTGGACAGCGGCTATACGATGAGCGTCGTGGTCAATGACGCCTATCGCTATCACGACCGCATTTTGCAGTTGTTCTGGACGGGGGTGAAATACGCCTATAGCGAGCGTCTCGAGTTCAGCGCCGGCTATTATCAGGTGCTGCAGAACAGCTACGGTAAAGTCCGGTGCGGCTCCACCGCCGCGTCGACCTGCTCCGGCGCGGAGAGCGCCGTTGGCGGCGTCGCCGAATATCACTTCAACCCGAATTTCGAAATCTACGGCGGCATGATGGCCAGCTTCGTTTCGGGCGGCATGGCCAGCGGCTACCTATATACGAGTAGCGTGGACCCGACCGTCGGCCTGCGCTACGTCTTTTGAATCTTTCGCCGGAGGGCGCCATGCACGACACTCCGACAAGCCCCGAAGCCGCGACGGCGGCGCAATTGGCGGAAATTTTGAGCCGGCAGCGCCGGGCGTTCCTGCAGGCCGGCCCGCCGTCCCTCGCCGAAAGGCGCCGCGACATCGAAATCCTGCGCGACGCGGTGAAAGCGGAGGCCGAAAACATCGCCGCGGCGATTTCGGCCGATTTCGGCGCCCGGTCGCGCCATGAAACCTTGGTCGCCGACATCTGGCCGATCGTCGCCTCGGCCCGCCATACACTCAAGAACCTCGACGCCTGGGTGAAGCCAGATCGCGTTTCGCCGGGGCTGGAGCTTTTGCCGAGGCAGGCGCGCATTCTCTATCAGCCCAAAGGCGTCGTCGGAATCATCAGCCCGTGGAACTATCCGGTCCATCTGGCGATCGTGCCGTTGATCGCGGCGCTCGCCGCCGGCAATCGGGTCATGCTCAAGCCGTCGGAACTGACCCCGCGCGCATCGGGCCTGATGGCGGAAATGCTGGCCAAACTCTATCCGCCGGAAAAGGTCGCCATGGTCCAGGGCGACGCGGAAACCGGCGCGCATTTCGCCAGCCTGCCGTTCGACCATCTCTTTTTCACCGGCTCGACCGCTGTGGGGCGGCGCGTCATGCTGGCCGCGGCGCTCAATCTGACGCCGGTGACGCTCGAGCTTGGCGGCAAATCCCCCTGCCTCGTCGAGAAGGACGCCAATCTCGCCCAGGCCGCGAACAGCATAGCCGGCGGCAAATTGCTCAACGCCGGCCAGACCTGCATCGCCCCCGATTACGCCCTCATCCCGCAGGAGCGCCTGGAGGATTTCATCGCGCATTTCACCAAGGCGGTCACAAAGCTCTATCCCACGCTCGCCGACAATCCGGATTACACATCAATCGTAAATGCGCGCCATTACGGCCGAATCGTCGCCTATGTCGAGGAGGCGCGCCAGAAGGGCGCGCGCGTGATCGAAATCAATCCCGCACAGGAAAGCCTGCCCGAATCGACGCGGAAAATCGCGCCGACCCTGGTGGTCGATCCCGACGACGAACTCGCCGTGATGCGCGAGGAGATTTTCGGGCCCGTCCTGCCGCTCAAAACCTATCGCTCGCTGGATGAGGCCATCGCCTATGTCAACGACCGGCCGCGGCCTCTCGCGCTTTATTATTTCGGCGCCGACGAGCAGGACCGCGACCGCACGCTCGCCCGCACGACCTCGGGCGGCGTGACCGTCAACCAGACGCTCCTGCATATCGTCGCGGAAAACTTGCCTTTCGGCGGGATTGGCGAATCCGGCATGGGCGCCTATCGCGGCGAGGAAGGTTTTCGGACCTTTTCCCACCGCAAGGGCGTGCTGCTGCATAGCCGCTTCGATTCCAGTTCGCTCCTGCGCCCGCCCTATGGCCGCGTCGCGGAGGTCATGCTCAAGTTCTTGCTGCGACGCTGATCCTATGCGTTTTCGCATGCGCGCAATTGGCCACGGAAAGATCGACCGCCGGCGCTTCTCGGTGCTATAAGCCGGCGCTTCGCCCGGATCGCCTCGCGCCGGACGATGGGAATTCTCGCGGGACACGCGACAGTCGCGCCTCATGTGGATCGTCAGCCTGGCGCTCAGGCGCCCTTACACTTTCATCGTCATGGCGCTGACCATCGTGCTGGCGACGCCCTATGTGCTGCTCACCATGCCGACCGACATATTGCCGGACATCAACATTCCGGTGATCAGCATCATCTGGCATTACGACGGTCTGTCGGCGCAGGACATGGGCTATCGCATCACCGGCCCGAGCGAGCGCATTCTGACCACCACGGTCAATAACGTCGAACATGTCGAATCGCAGTCGCTCGCCGGCGTTTCGGTGATCAAGATTTTTCTTCAGCCCGGCGCCGATCTGGCGACCGCCATGGCCCAGACGGTGGCGAGCGAACAGGTGATGATCCGGGTGATGCCGCCGGGGACGACGCCGCCGCTGGTCATCACCTATTCGGCCTCCGCCATTCCGGTGGTTCAACTGGCGCTGTCGAGTTCGACCCTTCCCGAACAAACGGTATTCGACAAAGCCTTCAACGCGCTTAGGCCACAACTCGTCACCATTCCCGGCGTCGCCGTGCCCTTCCCCTATGGCGGCAAACAGCGCGTCATTTCCGTCGATCTCGACACCGACGCCTTGCTCGCCAAGGGCTTGTCGCCACTCGACGTCGTCAACGCCATCAGCGCGCAAAACCTGATCCTGCCCTCGGGCACGGCAAAAATGGGGCCGACCGAATTCACCGTCGGCATGAACAGCTCGCCGACGACGATCGCGGGTCTCAACAATATTCCGGTGCGCACGGTCAACGGCGCCGTCACCTATTTGCGCGAAGTGGCGCATGTACGTGACGGCTTTTCGCCTCAGACCAATATCGTCCGCCTCAATGGCGAACGCGGCGTGCTCATGTCGATCATCAAGACCGGCTCGGCTTCGACCCTGACCATCGTCAAGGATCTCAAGGCCATGCTGCCCAAGGCGGAAAGGCTGCTGCCGGCGCAAATCCATGTGCGGAGCCTTTTCGATCAGTCGCTCTTCGTCCGCGCCGCCATTTCCGGCGTGTTCCGCGAAGCCCTGATCGCCGCCGGGCTGACCGCCGCCCTGATCCTGCTCTTCCTCGGCAATTGGCGCTCGACCCTGATCGTCGCCATTTCCATTCCCCTGTCGATCATGACCTCGCTGCTGGCGCTGGATTTCCTCGGCCAGACCATCAACATCATGACGCTCGGCGGCCTCGCCCTCGCGGTCGGCATTTTGGTCGACGACGCGACGGTGACGATCGAAAATATCGAACGCCATCTTCATCTCGGAACCGATCTATACGAGGCCATTTACGAAGGCGCTGGCGAAATCGCCCTGCCCGCCCTGGTCTCGACGCTTTCCATCTGCATCGTTTTCACACCCATGTTCTTCCTCAAGGGCGTGGCGCGCTTTCTCTTCGTGCCTCTGGCCGAAGCCGTGGTCTTCGCCATGGCGGCCTCCTACATTCTGTCGCGCACCCTGGTCCCCACCCTGGCGCTGCTGCTGCTGCGCCCGCCCGGCGCCCGCGCGACGCGCGAAAATCTTTTTCAGCGCCTCTATCGCGCCTTCGACGCCGGTTTCGAGCGGATGCGCGCCGTTTATATCGTTTTGTTGAGCATGGCGCTGACGCGCCGGCGCGCTTTCGGCATCGCGTTCTTCTCCTTTTGCCTCGCTTCGCTCGCCCTGTTCCCCTTTCTCGGCCAGGACTTTTTTCCCCATGTCGATTCCGGTTTCATACGCCTCCACGTGCGCGCGCCGACCGGGACTCGCATCGAGGAAACGGCGCGGCTCGCCGGCGAAGTGGACAATTTCATCCGCAGCCAGATTCCGCCGAACGAATTGGAGACTTTGCTCGACAATATCGGCCTGCCCTATTCCGGCATCAATCTGTCCTACAGCAACGCCGGGACCATCGGAACTTTGGACGCGGAAATCCTCATCGCCCTGAAGGAGGGCCACAGACCGGCGCAAACCTACATCGACGACCTGCGCAGGAAGTTGCCCCAAGCCTTTCCGGGGGTCGAATTCTTCTTTCAGCCCGCCGACATCGTCACGCAAATCCTCGATTTCGGCCAGCCCGCCGCCATAGACGTGCAGATTCTCGGCCCCAATATGAAGGCGAGTCTCGCGCGAGCCAGGCGGATCGCCGCGCAAATCCGCAAAATTCCAGGGGCGGTGGACGTGCACATCCTGCAGCGGATGAACGAGCCGACGCTGATGCTCGCCATGGACCGGACGCGCATGCAGCAGCTCGGCTTCAATGCCGACATTCCGGCGAAGAACGTGCTGATCTCGCTTTCCGGCAGCCAGCAGACCACGCCTTCTTTCTGGCTCAGCCCGAAAAACGGCGTCTCCTACAATGTCACGACCCAGACGCCGCAATATCGCATCTCGACCGTCAACGATCTGATGCGGACCCCGGTCTCCACCGGCGCCGGCCCGCCGCAAATTCTCGCCAATCTCGCCCAGGCGCGTCCAAGCGCGCAGGCGGCGGTGATGTCGCGCTACAATCTGCGGCCGGCGATCGACGTCCTGGTCAGCGTCGAGGGCCGCGACCTCGGCGGCGTCGCCCGCGACGTCGAGAAAATCGTGGATTCGGCTAAGGATAATCTGCCGCGCGGTTATGACATCGCGGTGCGGGGCCAGGCGCCGACCATGCAATCCTCCTATGCCGCCCTCGGCATCGGCATCGGCGTCGCCGTCGTTCTCGTCACGCTTCTCATCATCGTGAATTTCCAGTCGGTTCTTGACGCCCTGATCATCGTCAGCGCGCTGCCGGCGGCGCTCGCCGGCATCGTCTGGATGCTGTTTCTCACCGGCACGCATCTCTCCGTGCCGGCGCTGACCGGCGCGATCATGACCACCGGCGTCGCCGTGGCCAATAGCGTGCTCCTGGTCTCGTTCGCGCGCGAAAGGCTGCGGCGGGGATCGCCGCCGCTTTCCGCCGCGCTGGAGGCCGGCGCGACCCGCATCCGGCCGGTGCTGATGACCGCCTTCGCCATGATCGTCGGCATGATCCCGATGGCGATCGGGCTCGGCGAAGGCGCCGAGCAGAATGCGCCGCTCGGCCGCGCCGTGATTGGCGGCCTGCTTTTCGCCACTTTTTCCACACTTCTGTTCGTGCCGCTGGTTTTCGCCGGCGTTCACAGCTTTCTGGCGCGCCGCGCCGAAGCCCAATCAAAGCCCCCGACGTGACCAAGAAGACGCACGAAAATCTCGCCATGCACGCGCGCGACGGCCACTTGCGCCTGCCGCGGCGCGAGCGAATATGGCGGGGAGCGCGCCGCTTCGCCCTCGTTGTCCTGTCGCTTCTGGCGCTCGGCTCGGCGCGGATCGTTTTGAGCCGCCTGTCGGCGCGGGCCGCGCTCGAAACCCAATCCGTCGAGAGCCAGAAAATCTACGTCAAGACCGTCGCGCCAACGCCGACGAAAAAATCCGGCGTCCTGACCCTTCCCGCCACTTTGCGCGGCGACAACCAGACCACCATTTACGCGCGCGTCAACGGCTATGTCCGCGATTGGCGGGTCGATATCGGCGCCCATGTGAAAAAGGGGCAGTTGCTCGCGGAGCTTGAGACGCCGGAACTCGACCAGCAGGTGGCGCAGGCCCTGGCCGAGCGCGAAAAGGCCAAGGCCAATGTGGTTCTGGCGAAAGTAGCGCTCGCGCGCTGGAAGAAACTTTTCTCCCAGAATTCCGTCGCAAGGCAGGACCTCGACCAGCACCAGAACGCCTACGACACCGCAGTCGCCGCCCTGGCCGCCGCAAACGCCAATCTGCGGCAACTGCAAGAGACGATGGCTTTCAAGAAGGTCGTCGCGCCTTTCGACGGCGTCATCTCCAAGCGCGACGTCGACATCGGCAATCTCATCAACGCCGGCGCCAGCGGCGCGGCGCTTTTTTCCCTGGTCAAGACCGATCCGTTGCGGGTCACTTTCGATCTGCCGCAGGCCTATTCGCAGGACATCAAGCTCGGCGACAAGGTTTCCGTCACCCAGGCGGAACTGCCGAACCAGATCTTTACCGGCGTCGTGTCGCATATCGCCGGGGCGATCGACGTGACGACGCGCTCGCAGCAGGTCGAACTGACGCTCAAGAATCCGGATGGGCGCCTGACGCCGGGCGCCTATGTCAATGTGTCGCTGCCGCTCGCGCCCAAGGCGCCTCTGTCGATTCCGGCGAACTGCCTGCTTTTCCGCGCCGAAGGCCCGCAAATCGCCGTGGTCGATTCGTCCGGCCGCGCCCATTTGCGCGCCGTCGCCATCGCGGTCGATCTTGGCGCGACGCTGGAGATTTCCAAAGGCGTCTCCGCCGGCGACCGCATCATCGTCAACCCCCCGGATTCGCTCGCCGAGGGCGACGAAGTCAC
Organism: uncultured Rhodoblastus sp.; assembly: GCA_964425315.1. Taxonomy (GTDB): domain Bacteria; phylum Pseudomonadota; class Alphaproteobacteria; order Rhizobiales; family Beijerinckiaceae; genus Rhodoblastus. The sequence continues at coordinate 6,179 of CAYRNB010000068.1, read as the reverse complement.
GAAGGTGAAATAGCCGATGTTTGGCCGCGGGCGGCTGGGGTGTAATATCGTCCGCGGGAGAAAAACCTCATGACCGAATCAACCGAGGCGCCCGCGTCGCTGCATATTTGTGCGCTTCTGCCCGAAGCCGAAACGGCGCTTTCGACCCTGCAATGCGCCCTGGCCGCGAGCTGCGGCTTCGAAGCCGACATCTGCGCCGCCCATGTCGGCTTCGACGCCAAGCACAGCCTGGTTTCCGCCGAGGAGCAGGACATTCAGCGCCTGCGCGATCTCTATGAGGGCGCGCCGGAGGAACGGCTCGCCCGCATCAAGGCCATTTTCGACGCCTTCGCCGCCTCCCAACCGGATGGGATCGAGCTTCACTGGCGCAACGACGAAGGCGACATAGCGGCGAGCGTGGCGCATGAGGCTTATGACGCCAGCCTCCTCGTCGTCGGCCGCCCCATCCATATGGACGCCGCCGACGCCCTGCACAGCGCCCTCTTCGACGCCCATCGCCTGGTGCTGGTCGCGCCGCGCAACGCCGCCGCGCGGGAACGCGTCATTGCCCGGCATATCGTCGTCGGCTGGAAGCCCGGGAAACCCGCGGAGCAGACGCTGGAGGCCGCCCTGCCGTGGCTGAAAAGGGCGGAGAAAATCACCTTTCTCTGGGCGCCCAAGCTCGGCGCGGAGCCCTATGACGCTTCCGCGCGCGAATTTATCGCTTACCTGGGGATCGAAGCGGAAATCAGACGCATCGAGCCGGGCCAGATGAGCGTCGGGGCGAAATTGCTCGCCGAAACCACGGCGCGCGGCGGCGACTGCCTGCTCATCGGCGCCTTCCGTCATGGCGCCTTCTGGCAGGCCGTGCTCGGCGGCGTGACGCGCGACGTTCTCACCCATACGGAAATCCCTGTCTTCCTCATGCGGGCGAAGTGAACAATGGCGGTGACCAAATGACTTCCGGCCTGCGTCTCGACGGCGTCCGCGCGCGCGATGGGCAAATCGCGCGCGTCGAAGCCGTCCTCGTCTCCCGTGAGAACGACAATTGCTGGCGCGCGCAAATCCGCCCGCAGGAAACGATCGCGGTCGGCGACCGGCTACGCTTCGGCGAAACGCGGGAAAGCCTCGCCTGTATGCTTGGCTTTCTCGACGCCGAAGTGGCGGAAAAAACCGACGGTCTCGTCCTTCTGTCGTTTCAGTTCACCGGCCCGGCGCTCGACGAGGCGCTGGAAAGGATCGGACGGCGTTAGGCTTGAAACGCGCCGTTCATCGGATCGGCATGGTCACGCCGAGAAGCGCGGCGGCGGCGAGAACCACGAGACCCAGAGCGAATTCGAACGTGACGCTGGCGCGCAGGCGCGCGGCGGGCGTTTCATCCGCGCCCGTGGCGGTGAGGCGGGGCGTGAAAATGAAACGATTGCCCAAAGCGCATACCAGCATGGCTGCGAAAACGCCGGCCTTGAGCAGCACAATTTGTCCATAGGGCGCAGCGAACAGATCCGCCAAGTTTTCGCGCAGTCCATGGGCGGCCATGACGGCGCCGCTGCCGGCGATCGCCGCGACGGCCATCAGGGCGGGCCAGGAATAATCGGCCATGAGAGCCGCCATATCCGCGCGCGCCGCCACGCCACGGCTGGCTGTGGACAGGGCCAGGGCCAACGCCGCCAAGCTGCCGACCCAGGCGCCCGCCGCAAGGACATGCACGGCGTAAATGGCCATGGTCGCGGGGCCGCCGTCGGCGGCGTGGCCGAACCAGGCCTGGTCGATGAGCAGCAGACCGCCGACCGAGGCCAGGGCGACGGAAAGAAATCGCCAGCGCG
>CAYRNB010000068.1:0-4277 GCA_964425315.1 uncultured Rhodoblastus sp. | reverse complement strand
GCCGGAACTTGTTCATGATGATCTCCTCAATAGAGGCCATGCGGCTGCGAGGGGCCGAACAGGGGCTTGCCCAGGGAGTTGGGGGCGATGTCGTCGAGGAAGAAATCGATGGTCGCGATGGCGCCGACATGGGCGCCGCTCGCGCGGTTGATCGGGATCTGCGCCATGGCCCCGATTTCGAAATATTGGCCCATGTAATAGAGCGACGGACCGACGACGCCGGTGGTCGTATGCGCGTTGAAATCGCCGGGCGCCGTGGCGGGAACGTTGGAGATCGGCGTGGAGAAAGCCATCTCGAAGGCGGGGATCAGCCGCCGGAACGGCGTCGGCAGCTCCCGTACGAAGGAATTCATATACATCAGGCTGTATTGCAGCGTCGCGCCATAGGTCAGCGCAGTGGGATTGAGGCTGCCATCGGCGTTGACCGTCGTCGTCGGCATGGAATAGTCGACTTCGCCGGTGACGGCGAAAGGCTTGAGCCAATCGGCCGAGGCGTCGCCGAAACCCTTGCCGGCGTAAAGTTTCAAGGTGACGGTGGAGAAGGGATCGGAGGGCAGCGAGGCGCTTTGCGGGCTGCCGGTTCTGCCCCACTCGACATTGAGCGCGCCGGCGACGATCGATTGCGCCTCAGCATTCTGCCAGAAGACATATTTGAGCTGGGTTTCGATATTGCCCCAGCCTTCGGCGTTCGGCCTTTTCTGCCAGCTATAGCCTTCCGAGCCGATGGAGAAGGCGAGCGTGGAGGTGATCCGCTTGGCGTATTCCCAGCCAAGCGTATAGGAGATCGGCCCCGGCGTGTGATCGGGATTGGCGTCGGTCATATAGGCGAAAGTCGGCAGCGCCAATTCGTCGTTGACGCCGGGATCGTCGATGGCGAGCGTCACGGGAAAGATGCGGTTGCCAACGATGGTGTGGGCGAAAGCGGGCGAAGCGCCGGCGATGAGCGCGAAAACGCCCAGTAGACGTGAAGTCACGCGTGAAAACATGGTTTCCTCTTGAATTTATCTGCGCGGCTCGAACCGAGCCTAGTCGGCGCGGCGCCCGGCGTTCTTGCCGAGGCGCAAAGAAATGGAAGGTAAGAGGCGCGGGTTTCGCGCGCCCGGCGCAAAGCGGCCGGACGCGGAAGAGCGCGTCGAACGAAAAGAATTTTCAGACTATGGCTGGGGGGCCGCGCGGTCGGGCGACATTGTAAGGCGGCGTCCGCGGCGCAATCTCCGTCGAGATGACCGAAAGCAGACCGATGAGGCGCTCGCCCGGCGCAATCGCCAGAGCGATGACGGGCGTACCCGGCGTGGCGCAGCCCAATGTTTTGCACATCGGGCATCCGCCGACGTCATTCCGCTGGTCGCCGCCGGCGAAATGACTGCCGCAAATAAGGCCGTGTTGGGCGTAGGCTGCAAATCCCGATGGCGATAAGGACGAAGCCGCGGCGCGCGTCCCAATCGCGAAAAGAGCGAAGGATTGGAGGAGGAAGGCGAAAACGACCACGCCGGCGATGAGCCGACGGTTGGTTTCTCTTGCCTCCGGTTTGGCTTCGCCTCGCGCCATCTTTCCCCCTGCTCGCCTCGTATCATCGACGAATTCGAATTGAAAGGCCAGCGGAGCTGATGAACGATGGAGGAAGTTCCAGAAGCGCGGGGAGCCATGGGTCGGAGCGGCTGGCAGGCGCCTGACGCCCGGCGGCCGTAAGCCGAAGGCGGATCGGCCCCGCGTAATTGAATGAGGTCGCGTTTGGGCTATATTTCCCTTGCGCCTTCCGCCGCGCGAGTCGTCGGCGGGTCAAAGCGGCGTGAGAATTCGGAGACGATTATGTCGATCAGGACGATCGTCCATTTTTGCGCCGCGGCGCTCATCGCCGCCGCCGCCTGGGCGCCGGCGCCTGCGGCCGCGGCGCGTTTGACGCTTAAGGCCGACGGCGTAAAGCGAACGGCCACGGTGATATTGCGCGAGCCGCTGAAACTGCGCAGACGGCCGCTGGTGATCGTTTTGCACGGGACCAATTCCCACGCCTCGCTCATTCGTCGCCGCCTGGGCATGGAGGGGTTCTCCCATTCGACCAGCGCGATTTTCGTCTATCCCGAAGCGATCAAAGGCCGGTGGGCGGAGAAGCCGGGCGCAGCGGCCAGGCGCGATCTCATGTTCTTGCGCGACCTCGTCGCGCGCATCGCCAGGAACAGCCGGGTGGACCGGCGCCGGGTCTTCCTGATCGGCGTTTCCAGCGGCGCCGCTATGGCCATTCGCGCCGCCTGCGCCGGAATCGGCTTGCCGGTCACGGGACTGGCGACCGTGGCGACGTCCTTGCCGGCCGATCTCGCGGAGAGATGCAGGCCTCGGCGGCCGATCGCCTATCTTGCCGTCGAAAACGGCGAAAGCGCGGAGAGACGGCCGGCCACGGCGCGAAAAACCGACGAGAAAAAGAGGGCGAACGAACGCTGGGCCAAACCGCCAGCGACCAAAGCGGCGGAAATCTTCGCCAGAGCGGCCCATTGCGCCGCCAGAACGCATCCCGCTCATTTCATCGAGCGCAGGCGCGCGGGCCACACCCGGATCGTCGTCGAACGTTTCGCGCATTGCCAGAAACCGGTCGAGATCATCCACATCGGCGGGGAACGCCATGAACGCGCCGCGTCGAAAGAATTCAACGCCGGCGTGGCTATCTGGAAATTCCTGCGTAAATTCGGCGCCTGAACGCGCGCCGCGACGGCCTGACGTTTGACCAGAAGAAGGATCGGCCCATGACGACGATCGCCATTCTCGGCTCCGGTTTCGCCGGCCTGACGGCGGCGCGCGAATTGCGCCGCCTCAAGGTCGATGCGGAAATCGTGATGATTTCGCCGCGCGACGAATTGCACTATCTGCCGAGCGTCATCTGGCTGCCCGCCGGCCTGTGCAAGGCTGAGGAGCTGAAAATTCCCCTCGCCGGATTTTTCGCGCGCGAAAAGATCAGCTTCATCAAGGCCGAGGTCACGGGCCTCGCCGAGGGCGGCCGGGTCGTCCAGACCGACCAGGGCGACTTTTCCAACGATCATCTGATTATCGCCACGGGAGCGCGCTTCATCCGCAAGCTTCCCGGCATCGAAAACGCCCTCATTCCCTGCGAGGGGATCGCCGTCGGCGAGGAAATCGCGCGGCGTCTCGCCGCCATGGACGGCGGCTCGATCGCCATCGGCTTCGCCAGCAATCCCAACGAGCCGGGGGCGATGCGCGGCGGGCCCATGTTCGAATTCCTGCTCATCATCGAATCTTTATTGCGCCAGCAGGGCCGCCGCGAAAAATTCAAAATGACCTTCTTCAGCCCGGCGCCGCGGCCCGGCGCGCGGCTCGGCGCCAAGGCGGTGGACGGACTGCTCGCCGAAATGAAAAAGCGCGGCATCGAAACCCATCTCGGCCACAAGATGGTGAAGCTGGAGGAAAAAAAGGTCGTGACCGCGGGCGGCGAGATCGACGCCGACCTGATCCTGTTCATGCCCGGCGTCACCGGACCGGCCTGGCTGCAGAAGGCCGACCTGCCGCTTTCGCCCGGCGGCCTGGTGGTCGCCGATGCGCTCTGCCGGGTCGAGGGACGGCCCAATGTCTGGGCCGCCGGCGACGTCGGCTCCTTTCCGGGGCCGGACTGGATGGCGAAACAGGCGCACCAGGCCGATCTGCAGGCCCAGGCCGCCGCGCGCAATATCGCCGCGATTCTCGCCGGCCACGAGCCGCAGACCAAGTTCAAGGCCGAACTGATCTGCATCGTCGATTCGCTCGACAAGGGGATCATGGTTTTCCGCAGCGAGAAGTTCAATTTCGTCAGCCCGGCCCTAAAGCCCTTCCATTGGATGAAGCGCGCCTTCGAGCGCCGCTATCTGCGCCCCTATCGCTAAGGCCGCAGCCTCGCGCGGAATATTTTGGCGCGAGGCTTGTTGTCGTATAACATTTCTATTATTCTGGATATATGGATGAATTGAACGCTCTCACCGCCTTCGCCGCCCTGTCGCAGGCGACGCGCCTCGAAACCTTTCGGCTGCTGGTCGCCAGCGAGCCGAAAGGCGTGGCGGCGGGCGAACTGGCGCGGCGCATCGGGGCGCCGCAAAACACTTTGTCCTCGCACCTCTCCATTCTCGCGCACGCCGGCCTCGTGCGCGGCGAGCGCCACGGCCGCTCGATCGTCTATCGCGCCGAGCTTTCCCGCCTGCGCGAGCTTGTCCTGTTTCTCCTCAAGGATTGCTGCGGCGGACGCCCTGAGCTTTGCGCGCCCCTTGTCGCCGACCTCAACCCCTGTTGCCCGCCGAAAGTCC
>CAYRNB010000067.1:15819-17707 GCA_964425315.1 uncultured Rhodoblastus sp. | reverse complement strand
GCCTTGGGCGCAGTCTTGCGGCAGTGCGGCATGAAGGCAAGTCATGAATTCGGCTGGGGCGCAGCTAAGACGCGGCAGGCGTTTGCCATTTAGCGAAAATGACAATGGCGTGAAAGTCGCGAAACATTTATGTTGCTTTGCAACATCGCCCAGAATCCAGCCATCCGGAGACCCCATGACCAGCCTTCGCCCCCGCCGCAGCGTGCTTTATATGCCCGGTTCGAACGCCCGCGCGCTGGAAAAGGCCAAGACCATCGCCGCCGACGCCCTGATCCTCGACCTTGAGGACGCGGTCGCGCCGGACGCCAAGGAAATAGCGCGCCAGCAGGTCATCGCCGCGGTCAAGGCGGGCGGCTACGGCCGCCGCGAAATTGTCATCCGCGTCAACGGCTCGACGACGCCCTGGGGCAAGGACGATCTCGTCGCCGCCGCCAAGGCCGGCCCCGACGCCATATTGGTCCCAAAAGTTTCTTCGCCCGGCGACATCATGTTGACGGCCATGGCCATGCGCGAGGCCGGCGCCCCCGACCACACCAAGATCTGGGCGATGATGGAGACGCCGACCGCCATTCTTTCCGCCGATTCGATCGTGCGCACCGCGCTCGACCCGGCCTCTCGCCTGGCGGTCCTGGTCATGGGGACCAACGACATCGCCAAAGAAACCAGGGCGCGCATCACGCCCGGCCGCCCCTCCATGCTGGCCTATCTGTCGATCTGCGTCGCCGCCGCCCGCGCCAATGGCGTGGACATTGTCGACGGCGTCTATAACGACTTCTCCAACGAGGCGGGTTTTCGCGCCGAATGCGAACAGGGCCGCGATTTCGGCATGGACGGCAAGACCCTGATCCACCCCAACCAGGTAGCAATCTGCAACGAAATCTTCGCCCCCGCCGCGGCCGAAGTCGCCTTCGCGCGGAAAATCATCGACGTTTTCGGCCTGCCGGAAAACGCCGCCAAGGGCGCGCTGCAGATCGACGGCAAAATGGTCGAAAGGCTTCACGCCGACATGGCGCGCCGCACCGTCGCCATAGCCGAGGCCATCGCCGCCAGCGCGTGACCCGGCCATCCCGGCCGTTTCCTTGCCCTTTGAGGCTAGTTCCGCCCATCGATTGCGGGTTTCCTCGCCGCGCGCGCTGGTTATAATGGCCGGCGGAAGAGGGGTTTGCCATGAAGTTTGAGACGGACGAACAAGAAGAAAAAAAGGCGGCGGACCCCAAGGACAACGCCGAGGCGGAGTCGTCTTCCCCTCAATCCCCTGAAACGCCAATGAATGAAGGCGAAACGTCCGGGGCCGAGGCGCCGCGCGACGAACCCGCCCAGGAAGTCGCGACGGAAGACCCCATAGAAGAGCCGCAGCCGGAAGCCGAAGAAGAGCCGCAAGAGGCGGAGGCCCATAGTAGCGAATCCGCGCCCGGCGAGGCGCTGCCCGAACAACCTCCTCCGGCGGCGGCCGAGGCGCCGCCCAAAAAATCCGGTTTCGGTCGGTTCGTCGCCCTTCTCATCCTCGTCGGCCTGGGCGCGGGCGGCTATTACGGCTGGACCCAATACGGCGGGAATTTGAATCTGCCCACCGATCTGGCGGGCCTGGAAAAAATGGTCGGTTTGGGCGAATTCGCCCAGCCGCCGGCCGAGCCGGCGGCGCAGAGCCCGGCTACGGAGGCCGCGCCCGAAGCCAATGCGCCGGCTGCGCCGCCCGCCGCCGAATCCGGGAAAATGACGGCGGAAAAATCCGAGACCACGCCGCCGGCGCAAGCTCCGAATGGCCAGGCGGAAGCGCCGGCCGCCGAGGCCGCGCCGCCAGCCGAAGCGGCGAAAAATGCGCCGGCCGCCACGCCGCCGCAGGAAGCGCCGAAAGCCGAGGCCGGCAAGGCCGAGACCCCGGCCGCAG
>CAYRNB010000067.1:0-15719 GCA_964425315.1 uncultured Rhodoblastus sp. | reverse complement strand
CCGCCGCAGGAAGCGCCGAAAGCCGAGGCCGGCAAGGCCGAGACCCCGGCCGCAGAGCCAGCGGTAGCGCCCGAAAAGGCCGCGGCCGCCGCGGCGATGAAACCCGAAGAGCCGGGCAAAACCGCCGAAGCGCCGCCCCAGCCTCCGGCCGAAGCGAAAAACGCGCCGACCGCTACGCCGCAGCAGGAAGCGCCGAAAACCGAGGCCGGCAAGGCCGAGACCCCGGCCGCAGCGCCAGCGGCGGAGCCCGAGCAGGCCAAGGCCGCCAAGGCCACGAAGCCAGCCGAACCGGGCAAGGCCGCCGAAGCTTCCGCCCAACCACTTGCGCCCGCCGCCTCCCCGCCCGCCGCCGCGGCGGAGACGAAAAAGCTGGCTGAGGTTGAAGCCCAGCTCGCGGCGACCCAAGCGGAGGTTCAGCTGCTCGGCCAGAAACTGCAACAGGTCACTGGCCAGCTGACGGCGCAATTGGCGGCCTCGACGGAGAAAATGAAGGCGCAGCTCGCCGCGCGCGAGGCGCCGTCCAAGGCGGGCGAAGCTTCGGCCCGGATTGTCGTGGCGCAGAGCCTACTGACCGCGCTGAGGCGAGGCGAGAATTATGCGACGCAATTGCAGGCGCTGCAGAATTTCGGCGCTGACCCCGCGAATGTCGCGCGCTTGCGCGCCGGCCTCACCGCCCCGAACGAGAGAAGGCTCGCCGCCGCTTTTGAGGAGCTTTCGCCGCAAATCCTCGCCAGCGTCGCGCCCGAAAAAACGTCGCCGCAAGCGGATCAGGCGAAGAAACGCAGCCTCGGCCATGAACTTCTCGCCTATGTCGAATCGCGCGCCAGGAGACTGGTGCGCGTGCGCCGCGTCGGCGCGCCGGAAGGCGACGTCACGGCGATCCGAGTCGCACGCATGAGGAGGGACTTGTCCCGCCGCGATTTGGCGGCGGCTTTGGCGCAACGCGCGCGCTTGCCGGCGCCTGCGCGCGCCGTCAGCGCCGACTGGGCCAAAAGCGCGCAAGCCCGGCTCGACGCCGAGGAGGCGGCAAAAGCCGAACTCGCCGCCGCCATGCGCGCGTTGAGCAAGAGCAAAACGTGACCGGAGCCTCCCGCCGCCCCGCCAGGCCGTTGGCGGAAAGAGCGACGCCCTTGCATTTCTTTGAGGACGAAAAATGGTCCGCATCCTGATTTTCTTCGCCCTGATCGCCGCTGCCGCCCTGGGCCTAGGAGCCTTGATCGAGCAGCCGGGCGCGCTTTCGTTGACCTGGTTCGGCTATCACATCGACACGTCGCCGCTGGTCGGGATCGGGGCGGTGGCGCTGGCCGCCGTAATCGTGTGGAGCGTGCTGAGCTTCATCTTCAACATTCCGGGTCTCATTTCCGTCGCCCGGCGGGCGCGGCGGCGCGCGCGCGGCCACGAGGCCTTGGCGCGCGGCATTCTCGCCGCCGGCGTCGGCGACACGCGGGGGGCGCAAAAGGCGAGCCACGACGCCAAGAAACTGCTGCCGCACGAACCGCTGACTCTGCTCCTGGAGGCGCAGGCGGCGCAGCTTTCCGGTGACCGCGCCGGCGCGACGCGGGTTTTTCGCGCCATGACCCAACGTACCGACACGAAATTGCTCGGCCTGCGCGGCCTCCACGCCGAAAGCCTGCGCCAGGGCGACCACGACGGCGCCCACAGAATCGCGCTGGAAGCGCAAAGCGTCGCCCCCCTCGCCTGGTCGGGCCAGGCGGTGCTCGACCGCTATACGTCGCAAAATGACTGGGAAGCGGCGCGGCTCTGCGTCGAGCAGAACTTGCGCGCCAAAGTCATCGACAAGGAAACGGCGAACCGGCAGAAGGCGGTGCTCGACACGGCCATCGCCATGCAATGCGAATTGACCGATCCCAACCACGCGATCAAGCTTTTGCGCGCGGCGGTGAAGAAGGTTCCCGACCTCGTTCCAGCCGTCGCCTTGCTTGGCCGCCTCCTGTCGCGCCAGGGCGAAATGCGCGCCGCGTCGAAAATGATCGAAGCCGCCTATGCGAAAGCGCCGCACCCCGATCTCGCCCGCGCCTATATCGACATGCGTCCCGGCGATTCCTCCACCGACCGGCTGGCGCGCGCCAAAACACTCGCCAAATTCGCGCCAAGAAACCCGGAAAGCGCCATGATGATCGCCGAGGCCGCGCTCGGCGCGCGCGAATTCGCCACGGCGCGCGAGGCCATGGCGCCGCTCGTCGCCTCCGGCGAACGCCCCACCGCCCGCATGTGCGTCATCATGGCCGAACTCGAAGACCGCGAACATGACGCGCAGGGCCTTGTGCGCGAATGGCTGGCGCGCGCCTCGCGCGCCCCGCGCGATCCGGTCTGGGTCGCCGATGGCCATTATTCCAGACATTGGGCCCCGGTTTCGCCGGTGACGGGAAAGCTCGACGCCTATCGATGGATGCAGCCCAAGGAGGAATTAACCGGCCCCGTCGAGGAGCCGCCGCCGGCCTATGAACCGCCGCCGCCTTTAAAACTCGAGGAAGCGCCCAAGTCCGAGGCCCTGCCGCCGGCGCCCCACGGCGCGGTCGAGGAAACAGCGCCGGAGGCCGAAACGCCGCCGCCGGAAGAAGCTGCGCCGCCGCCGGAACAGGCCGCCCCGCCGCCGCCGGAACAGGCTGCGCCCCCGCCCAGTCCGCCGCGCCAGCCCACCATGCCGCAGGCCGTGATCTTCCCGCTGCCGAACGCGCCGGACGATCCGGGGCCGAAACACGAAGAGGCCGCGCAGACGCGCTTGTATTGAGGAGACAGGCGGCTCCCCCAGCCCCTCGCTCGACAAGGGAAACAAAATTCTGTATAGGGCCGCCTCCGGCCCGCGACAGAATGCGCGGCGGAAGACCGCGCCCGTTCTGCCTGGGCGCCAATTGACAACAGCGTTCCGAAACGCTCGCCACAAGGCGAAACGGAGAGAAAGATGACCAACCTGATCAAAGAGCTCGAAGCCGAGCAGATCGCCAAGCTCGCCGAGAGCAAGACCATCCCGGAATTCGGGCCCGGCGACACCGTCATCGTCAACGTCAAGGTGAAGGAAGGCGACCGCAGCCGCGTCCAGGCCTATGAAGGCGTGGTCATCGCACGCGACGGCGGCGGCCTCAATCAGAGCTTCACCGTCCGCAAGATTTCCTATGGCGAAGGCGTGGAGCGCGTCTTTCCGCTCTATGGGCCGCTGATCGACTCGATCAAGGTCGTGCGCCGCGGCAAGGTGCGGCGCGCCAAGCTCTATTATCTGCGCGACCGCCGCGGCAAATCCGCCCGTATCGCCGAACGGACCGACGCCAGGGCCAAGAACGCCAAGTGAGGGAGGCGGCGGCCGCCTTCCGCATCGCATTCACGCCAAGGCCGGCGATCCGCCGGCCTTTTCCTATTCTTTTTCAGCGCTTGCCGCCACGGCCGAATGCGCTATCTGATCTGTAGGCACGATACGGGGACAGGATATGGTCGAGACAGCCGGCAAGCCGCGCACCCTTTACGACAAGATCTGGGACGACCATGTCGTCGACATCCAGCCGGACGGAACCGCGCTCATCTATATCGACCGCCACCTCGTGCATGAAGTGACCAGCCCCCAGGCCTTCGAAGGGCTGCGACTCGCCGGGCGCAAGGTCCACGCGCCGAAAAAGACGCTCGCCGTGGTCGATCACAATGTGCCGACCACCGACCGCTCGCTGCCCATCGCCGACCCCGAAAGCAGGGCGCAGGTCGAGCAATTGGCGATCAATGCCCATGAATTCGGCGTGCAATATTTCGACGAGCACGACCGCCGCCAGGGCATCGTCCATATCATCGGGCCCGAACAGGGCTTCACCCTGCCCGGCGCGACCATCGTCTGCGGCGACAGCCATACGTCCACCCACGGCGCCTTCGGCGCGCTGGCGCATGGCATCGGCACGTCGGAAGTCGAGCACGTGCTGGCGACCCAGACCCTGATCCAGGCCAAGGCCAAGAACATGCTGGTCAAGGTCAATGGCCAGTTGCACGACGGCGCCACCGCCAAGGACATTGTGCTGGCGATCATCGGCAAGATCGGCACGGCCGGCGGCACCGGCTATGTCATCGAATATGCCGGCGAAGCCATCGAGGCTTTGTCGATGGAAGGCCGCATGACCGTGTGCAATATGACGATCGAGGCGGGCGCCCGCGCCGGCCTGATCGCGCCGGACGAAAAGACTTATTCATATCTCAAGGACCGCCCGATGGCGCCGAAGGGCGAGGCCTGGGAGCGCGGGCTGCATTACTGGCGCCAGCTCAAATCCGATCCGGGCGCCCATTTCGACGCCGTGGTCGAACTCGACGCCTCGAATTTGCCGCCGGTGATGACCTGGGGCACCAGCCCGGAAGACGTCGTCGCCGTCGATGGATTCATTCCCACCGTCGATTCCGCCAAGACCGAGGCGCAGCGCGCCAAGATCCAGCGCGCCCTCGACTATATGGGGCTGAAGGGTGGGGAAAAGGCGACCGACATCCAGATCGACCGCGTTTTCATCGGCTCCTGCACCAATGGCCGCATCGAGGATTTGCGCGCCGCGGCGAAAATTGCGGAAGGGAAAAAGGTCGCGGACCATGTCAACGCCATGGTCGTGCCGGGTTCCGGCCTGGTGAAGGCGCAGGCGGAGGCGGAAGGCCTGGACAGGATTTTCGTCGCCGCCGGCTTCGAATGGCGCGAGCCGGGCTGCTCCATGTGCCTCGCCATGAACCCCGACCGTCTCGCGCCGGGGGAGCGCTGCGCCTCGACCTCGAACCGCAATTTCGAAGGCCGCCAGGGTTTTAGGGGCCGCACCCATCTGGTGTCGCCGGCCATGGCGGCGGCGGCGGCGATCGCCGGCCATTTCGTCGATCTGCGCGACTTCCAATAGAATTCCGGGACCGCCAATGGATGCCGAAACCTTGCGCGCCTTGCAGGCGCCTTTGAAGGAAAAATACAAGGCCGACGCCAAAGCCGCCGTCGTCACGCTGGAAGCGCAAGGCGACCTTTCCGGCGAAGGCGTCGCCTGCAAGGTTTCGACCTCACGCGCGCTCGTCGAGGCGGGGCTGCATCCGGCGACGGGCGGCTCCGGCCTGCAGGCCTGTTCCGGCGACATGCTGCTCGAAGCGCTTGTCGCCTGCGCCGGCGTGACGCTGAAAGCCGTGGCGACGGCGATCGGCTTCCGTCTGAACGGCGGGATGGCGCGGGCGGAAGGCGATCTCGACTTTCGCGGCACGCTCGGCGTGGCGAAGGACGCGCCCGTCGGCTTCGCCGAGATCAGGCTTTTCTTCGATCTCGACACCGACGAGCCGCGGGAGCGGATCGACGCCTTGACCAATTTGACCGAACGTTATTGCGTCGTGTTCCAGACCCTGGCGAAGCCGCCCAAGCTTTCTCTTTCCGTCGCGACAAAGGGCGCGTCCTGATGGCGAGCGCCCGACCACCGGCCACGGACTGGACGCAGCGCAAGGCGCCGTCGCTCGAAGAATTCGAGGCGCTCGCCGACGCCGCCTTTCGCCGCCTGCCCGAGCGTTTCTTACGTTTTTGCGAGGATCTCGTTCTGTGCGTCGAGGATTTTCCGGACGACGACGTGCTGGAGGAATTCGACGCGGAAAGCGAATTTGATCTTCTGGGTCTTTTTCGCGGCCACGGCATGGCGCAACAGAGCGAAGGCGCGCAGACCGGGCAGCTTCCCAATATGATCTATCTCTACCGCCGCCCCATTCTCGACGTCTGGACCGAAGGCGACGAGACCTTGGGCGATCTGATCCGCCACGTTCTGGTGCATGAGATCGGCCATCATTTCGGCCTGTCGGACGAGGATATGGACCGGATCGAAGGCGAGGCCGAGTGATACGTCTTCCGCGTGGATCATGCGGAAATCGTAAGAATTGCCCTCCTCTCCCGCCAATGTTAAATCCGGCGCCAATTCGCCGTTCCGGCGGACAGCAAGATGAGTTTGGGAAATGGAAAAGTTCACGAAACTGACCGGCGTCGCGGCGCCTTTGCCGATCACCAATATCGACACCGACATGATCATTCCCAAGCAATATCTGAAAACGATTCAACGCACCGGCCTGGGCAAGGGCCTGTTCTCGGAAATGCGCTACCGTGAGGACGGGTCGGAAAATCCCGATTTCGTTCTCAACAAGCCCGCCTATCGCAACGCCAAGATCCTGGTGGCGGAGGACAATTTCGGCTGCGGTTCGTCGCGCGAGCACGCGCCCTGGGCTCTGCTCGATTTCGGCGTGCGCGCCGTCATCTCCACCAGCTTCGCCGACATTTTCTACAACAACTGCTTCAAGAACGGCATCCTGCCGATCAAGGTGAGCAGGCAAGACCTCGCCAAACTGATGGACGACGCCAGCCGCGGCGCCAACGCCACCCTGACCATCGATCTCGAAGCCCAGGAAATCCGTGGACCCGACGGCGGCGTGGTGAAATTCGACATCGACCCGCATCGCAAAGCTTGCCTGCTCGAAGGGCTCGACGACATCGCCCTCACCCTGGTCAAGGCGGGAAAAATCGCGGAATTCGAGAACAAGGTCGCGCAAGAGCGTCCCTGGATTTAGAGGCTGCCGATAGACCCGGACGCGCCGTCAAGGTGAACAGGTCCTAAATCTTTCTTCATCATTTCGCCGTAAGGACTCTTTCTTATCGGCGGTCGTCGATCACGACCGTCGGCTTCCGCGCCTTGAGGCGCGAGGACGGCTTGCGTTTTTTTCGGCGCCGCCGCTCCCATCAGTCGGAACGAAGGCCAAGTGTATTCGATTTCCGCCATCAGACCCTGGATTTTCGCGCTCGTCGCCGTCTTCGCCGTGACGCCGGCGCGCGCGAGTTTCTCTTCCTGCAAGGCCCATCTCGAGCGGGAAGCCGCGGCGCGCGGAATCCCCCGCGCCACGATTGCGCGCGCCTTCGACGGTCTTCGGCCGAACGACGCCGCGACATTTCTCGGCCGGCAGCCCGAATTCGTCACGCCGATCTGGGACTATATGGCGGGCCTCGTCGACAACGAGCGGGTCCGGGACGGAAAGCGGCGTTTCGCCCAATATCGGCAAGCGGCTTACGCCGCGCAGAGGCGCTTCGGCGTCGATGCGGCGACGGTCGTCGCGGTCTGGGGGGTCGAATCGAATTATGGCATGAATTTCGGCAAGCGGCCCGTCATTCAGTCGCTGACCACGCTTGCCTGCACGCCCAATCGCCGCTCCCGCTATTTTCGCGGCGAACTGATGTCGGCTCTGAAAATCGTCAAATATGGCGACGTGAGGCTCGGGGATTTCTATGGCTCCTGGGCAGGCGCGTTCGGCAACACCCAGTTCATGCCCTCGACCTTTTTGCGCCTCGCCGTCGATATGGACGGCGACCGGCGGCGCGACGTGATCGGCTCGGTTCCCGACGCGCTCGGCTCGACCGCCAATTACCTCCATCATGCCGGCTGGGTCCGCGGCCTGCCATGGGGTTTCGAGGTCAAACTGCCGTCGCATTACCGCGGCCTGGAGGGCTGGCGCCGCAAACGCTCGCTTCACTACTGGGCGGAGCGCGGCCTCACCCATATCGACGGCCGGCGCCTGTCCGGGCGGGGCCGTTACGGCCTGCTGCTGGCGGCAGGACGCCATGGCCCGGCCTTTCTGGTCTCGCGCAACTTCGACGCGCTTTATTCCTATAATGCGGCCGTATCCTATGCGCTCGCCATAGGCGTGCTGTCGGACCGGCTGAAGGGCGAGAGGGGGATCGTCACGCCCTGGCCCACCGACGATCCCGGCCTGTCGCGGGCCGAACGGCGCGAAGTCCAGGCGATGCTCGAACAGCGCGGCTATGACATCGGCGGAAAAATCGACGGCGTGATGGGAACCAAGACCCGCGAGGCGATCGCCGCCTATGAGGTAAAAATAGGCTGGAAGCGCGATGGCCGCGCCGGCAAGAAATTGCTCGCACAGCTCCGCGCCGGGCGGTGATTTCCTCAAATCTCGAAAAGGATGCCGGGAATCTCGTCGCCTCCGCCGTCCGGCGGCGCGGCGCGGGCCAGGAGGTCGCCGCTGCGCGCCACCGCCGCGACAAAAGCTTCGGTGACACGGCCCTCGCCCAAATGGGCGGTCATGAGGTCCAAAACCTCGCGCCATTCGGCTTCGGTGATTTTGCCGTCCAGTCCCTCGTCCGCGAGAATGCGGGCGTAGCGCTCCGCCAGCGACACGAAAATCAACACGCCGGCGCGGCTGCGCGTTTGCGTCAGGCCGCGGACGAAAAACTGCTCGGCGGCGAGGCGAAAGGCTTCACGCCTTTGCTGGCTGCGGGTAATCAGGACAAGGCCGAGCGGCGTCCAGCCGAACAGCAGCAAAGCGACGCAGAAAACAAGCGCCTGGACGGCGAAAATCTGGTGCGCCGGCATTTGCGTCAGTTCCAGCAGCGGCCAGGGCGTCAGCAGCGCCAGGGCCGCGGCGTAAAGCGCCGCCGGCCCGGAGGCGTCGCAGGACTTTCGCGCGAGGACGCAAACGATCTGGCCGCTGGTCCGCGCTTCCGCCGCCCGCACCGCCGCCGTGATCGCCTCCTCGTCCGCCCCAGTCCGCATTACCAGTCTCCCGAGGCGCCGCCGCCTCCCGACGAGCCGCCGCCGCCCGAAAAGCCGCCCCCGCCGCCGCTGGAAAAGCCGCCCCCGCCGCCATAGCCGCCGCCCCAGCCGGGACCGGGCAGGAAGATGAAAGGCCCGCCGCCCCCGCCACGGCCCCCGCCCCTTCCGCGCCACATGATCAAAATGATCAGGGCGACGATCAGGAAAGGCAGGATCGCGCTGAAGGCGTTATCCCGGTCGTCGGGGCGGACCTTCAGCTTTTTCGTCCATTCACTCGAATCCGTGGTCAGAATGGCGATCACGTCGTCGACGCCGCGGGAAATCCCGCCGGCGAAATCGCCTTTCTTGAAGCGCGGCGCGATGCCGTTGACGATGACCAGTTTCGACAAAGCGTCGGTCAGCGTCCCTTCCAGCCCATAGCCGACCTCGATGCGGACCTTTCTCTCCTTGGGCGCGACGAGAAGCAGCACGCCATTGTTCTTGGTCTTCTCCCCCAGCGCCCAATGGCGGAACAATTCATTGGCGTAGGTTTCGATGTCGTGGCCTTGAAGGCTGTCGACGGTGGCGACAACGAATTGAATGCCGGATTTATCCTCCAGCGCCGCAAGCTTTTTTTCGAGATTCTGCTGGGCGTCGGCCGGCAGCAGATGCGCCTGGTCGACGACCCGGCCGGTCAGGGCGGGAAATTTCAGCGCCTCGGCGCGAGCCAGGCGCGCCGCCGCGACCAGGACCAGAACGAGCGCCAGCGCCGCCCAAGGGATGCGTGAGGGAAAGGCGGCGTATCGGCCGGACGATCGGGCTTCGGTCATGGACGCGCCCCGACGGCCCGATCAGAATTTGACGGTCGGCGGCTTTTCCGCGCCTTGCGAGGCGGCGAAGGTCGCCATCGGCTTCTTGCCGCGGAAGACGGTCATCGCCCAGAGCATGGTGGGGAAGGTCTTGAGCGTCAGATTATAGTCGCGCACGGCGGCGATGTAATCGCGCCGCGCCACGGCGATGCGGTTTTCCGTGCCTTCGAGCTGCGATTGCAGGACGAGGAAATTCTGGTTGGATTTCAGATCCGGATATCGTTCGCTCACCGCCAGCAGGCGGCCGAGCGCCCCGGTCAGCTTGTTCTGCGCGTCCTGGAACTGTCTGAGCTTGTCGGGATCGGTGAGCTGCGACGCGTCGATATGCACTTGCGTCGCCTTGGCGCGCGCCTCGATGACGGCGGTCAGCACCTCCTTTTCCTGCTTGGCGTAGCCTTGCACGGTCGCGACCAGATTGGGGATCAGGTCGGCGCGGCGCTGATAATCGTTCTGCACGTCGGCCCAACGCGCCTTGGCGTTTTCCTCGGCCGTGGGAATGGCGTTATAGCCGCAGCCTGAGAGGCTCGCGCCCAGGAGAACGACAGCGACCAGTTTACGCAGGCGATCGGGAAAAGCCATGTCGGCGCATCCTCAAAAGTCTTTCGGCCGGCGGCGTAAATTGTCCGGAAACGCCCCGCCGCGCGCATATTAGCGGCTCTCGATCCCGGCCGCCAAGACGGCTGCGTATTTATACTGGAATGAGCAACTAGAAAGAATAGCCGATACGGCCGCCGACATTGGTCAGGCCGCGGTTTTGCGCACACAAATTGGCGTTGGACGAATGTTCGATCGTGGCCATGACGCTCCAATGCTCGGTCAGGTGATAGCCGAGCGTGCCGCTTTCGTGAAAAGTCGCGTTGCAACCCACGGCGTTGAAGCCCGCCGGCACGACCGCGCCGGTATGGCCGTCATTGGCCGCGCCGTCGAACGTGCCTTCGATGAACAAGCCGCGATAAATGTCGAAATCCCAGGCGAGACCTGCGAAAAGCACGCTCGTTTTGCCGATGAAACTGCCGGTCGCGCCAACATGCGGACGCGGAATAAGCATGTTCAACCAATAATTGGAGGTCGATCCCAATTTTGGAAAGAAGAAGTCGATATTGATGTCGGTCGATCCGCCTTCCGGGCTCTGCGGATCGTGGGCGTAGGCGCCGAGGCGAACTTCAAAAGTATTATAATTATAGTATGGAGCCGAGGAAAGGTCGCCGAAGATTGGGGCGCTGCCAGCTTCGGCCGCGAAAGTCGGCAAGGCGAATCTCGGCAAGGCGAAACAAAGAGCCGCAAGAAACAGTCGTCGCATGATCCGTCAGCCCTCGTCGCGCCCAATTATTTTTCGCTTCGCAACGGTGAACCGAGCCAGCGACCCCGTCGGGCACAACGAAATTCCTCCGGCGAATCAAGCGCCGAAAGGCTCTTTGTCCCAATTTTCGTTTACATTGCCACGACGACGCCGACAAGCGGCGCTCCGCATTTTCGGTGGGACTGTTGCTGGGAGGACGCAGAACGAGAGGCGCCGCCCTCGGGCGCCCGCTGGACGTCAGTCGGGCGCGAATTTTACTGGAACAGGCCGGTAATGCCGGAATAGACGCCAAAGCCCGCCGAAATGACGATGATCGAGGCGCAAATCGCGCCATAAACGCCTTTGAGGCGATAGGGATCCGGCAGGCGGCGGGCGAGAAGATAGAGAAAGCCGAGGACGACCGGCAGCAGAAGCGCGTTCATCACCTGCACGCCGACGCTCAAACTGACCAGGTTGACGCCAGAAGCGACCAGAACCGCGCAGGCGATCAAGGTGAAAGTATAGGCGCCGTAAAACCAGGGCGCCTCACGCGGATCGTCGTCCAAGCTGCATTTCACCCGCAAAAGCTCGCTCAAGGTGCGCGCCGCCGTAATGGTGACGACAATGGCCGCCACCAGAGCCGCGCCGACCATGCCGAGAGCGAACAGAAGCTTGCCGCCGATCTGGCCGAGGAAGGGCGTAATCGCTTCGGCGATCTGCTGCACCGTATCGAGTTCGCGGTTTTGGCCGCCCGCGCGCCCGAGCGTGGCGGCGACGGCGACCAGAATGGCGGCCATGATCAACTGCGTCACCACCGCGCCGATCATCGTATCGGCGCGCGCCGCGGGAAGGTCGTCGACGCCGAGCTTTTTCTCCACCACGGCGCTTTGCTGGAAGAAGACCATCCAGGGCATGATGACCGCGCCGATATTGGCCGCGACGAGATAGAGGTAATTCTTGTCGGCGAAGGGAATGTCGATGGACTGAGCCGCCACGGCGTGCAGGTCGGGCTGGGCGAGGAAGACCACGACCAGAAAAACGAGTTCGAAAGCGCCGATCGCCAGAGCGATGCGCTCGACGGTCAGGTAGGAATGGGTATAGGCCATGATCAGCAGGGCCCCGACCACAAGAATCATGGTCACCGGCGCCTTGAGGCCCACCAGCGCGCCGACGCCCGCGAGACCCGCCAATTCGGTGAGGAGCGCGCCCATGCAGCAGACCAGCAGGGTCAGAACCGAAAACCACGCCCAGGCCTTGCCGAAATGCTTTTCGATGAGATGGGCGTGGCCCTGGCCGGTCACGGCGCCGAGACGCACCGTCAGCTCCTGCACGATATAGAGGACCGGTATCAGCGCCCATTGCAGCCAAAGCAGGCGGTAGCCCCAAACGGCGCCGCTTTGCGCGGCGGTAATGACGCTGCCGGCGTCGGTGTCGGCCAGCATGACCACCAGGCCCGGCCCCACCACCGCCAGAAAATGCCGCCATTTTCCGCGCGGCAATATTTCGCTGATTTCCGTCATGCCGGGCGCCCGCTCGATTGGATGTTTCATGCTTGTGGCGCCTCGCCGGTTTCCCGGCAATCCCCAGGCTTCATTTTAGAAATGATCTAATCATCCTCGTTGCGCTCGCGCGGCGTGGACGCCTCTTCCGGCCGGCCGCCGGCGATTGAATAGGCGCCGCTGAGCCAGCGATGCAGATCGACATCGGCGCAACGTTTCGAGCAGAACGGCCTGAACACAAGATCGGCCGGCTTGCCGCAAATGGGACAGGCCGGCGTTTTCTTCTCGGGCCTTTTCTGGATCATCAGGCGTTCGCCCCGGCGGCGGGCCAGAAGACATGCGCCGGGTAGCCGAGGCCGTCGAGCAGAGCCATGGTTTCCTGCAGGGGCAGGCCGACGACGGCGCTGTAGGAGCCGATGAGCCTCACGACGAAGGCGCCGGCGATCCCCTGAATGGCGTAGCCTCCCGCCTTGCCCAGCCATTCGCGCGAAGCGATATAGGCGGCGACCTCCTTGCCCGACAGGCGCTTGAAACGCAGGCGCGCCTCGACCAGGCGCGATCTTTCACGCCCCGATGGGTCGATAACCGCCACGCCGGTATAGACGCGATGGGCGCGGCCCGACAGGAGGCGCAGGCAATATTCGGCGTCGTCGGCCGTCTGGCATTTGGGCAGAATGCGACGGCCGACACAAACGACCGTGTCGGCGCCGATGATATAGGAGCCGCGCAGGTCGACGCGGCTGTTGGCGGTCTTGGCGGCGACCCGCGCCTTTTCCATGGCCAGTCGCGCCGCGAGCTTGCGCGCCGATTCGTTGCGGCCGGGGGTCTCGTCGAGATCGGTCGGCAGCAGCGCCTGCGGCTCCAGGCCGATCTGCTGCAGGAGCGCGAGGCGGCGCGGCGATCCGGAGGCGAGCGCCAAACGCGCAAATGGAGTTTCGGTCTCGGCGGTCACGGAATTCCGACGGCTTTCGCGGCTCAGGCTTATTCCCGTGAAACGGCCAGTTGTTCGCACGGGAATATGCGGTTGGACACGATGAGGGCGCGATCTTTTCGTCGTGGCTGGGACGAAAAGGCCGCGCCCCTATTTGAAGCGATAGGTGATCCGGCCTTTGGTCAGATCGTAGGGCGTCATTTCGACCAGCACGCGATCTCCGGTGAGAACGCGGATGCGGTTCTTTCGCATTTTGCCCGCGGTATGGGCGATGATTTCGTGATCGTTTTCGAGCCTGACGCGAAAAGTCGCGTTCGGCAGCAATTCGCTGACGACGCCCGGAAATTCAAGCAGTTCTTCCTTTGACATCGGGTTCCTTGCGCTGATGATTCCGCCATCACGCGGTCGGCGCGGAAAAACCGCGCGCCGCGCGAAAACGGAAATCGCATGTCATCCGCGGCGCAAAGGCGTGAAATCCGGTGGTCGGCGGCAAGAAAATTTTCTCGTCCGGCGGCGGATGACGAACGGCGATGACGCAGGGCCTCGGGATGGGGCCGTTCGCGCCCGATTGACAGGCCGCGCTATATCAAATTGCGAACCGCCTGCCAATGGCGTGCGACAAAATCGTGGCAAAGCTTTCGGCGTCGCTCGACGCGCCGCGCGGCCTCTGGCGAGAGGCCTTCCCGCGCCCTCCCGAGGGCTGGACAAGCCGCCTTGCGCTTTCTATAAGGCGCAGGCTTTGAAGCGGGAACGCTTTTAGCGCCCAGGTAGCTCAGTTGGTAGAGCATGCGACTGAAAATCGCAGTGTCGGTGGTTCGATTCCGCCCCTGGGCACCATCACCCCTTTTTCATGGCTGCACATAGCGCAACAAAATCACGAAAAAACAATAAATTACGCTTCGCCAGCCTGACCATAGCGGCGCATAGACACCCCCTCTTACGCATCAAATCATGGGTACGATATGATGGGTCGTACCCATAGGGGCGGAGATCGTACCCATGCCGCTGACCCATTTCGCCATCTCCAAGGCCGCTCCCAAGGATCGGCCCTACAAACTTTCCGACGGATTTGGGCTCCATCTTTTGATCGAGCCGAACGGCAGCAAGAAGTGGCGCTTTCGCTATCATTTCGAAAAGCGCGAGAAAATGATCGCGCTCGGGACGTTCCCGGCGACCACGATCGCCGAGGCGCGCGCCAAGCGCGATCAGGCGCGGACGCTGCTCAAAAAGGGGATAGACCCTTCGGCGCACCGACGCGAAACAGCGGCGGCGGCCGAACAGGCTGCGCAAAGCACGTTTGGGGCAGTGGCGGCCGAAGTGCTCGCCAATAAGGAAGCGTCGCACGCGTCGGAAGCGACGCTGAGCAAAAATCGCTGGCTGCTCGAAAACCTCGCCGCCCCTTTGAAGGATCGGCCGATCGCCGAGATCACGTCGAAGGAAATTCTCGATCTGCTCAAGGTGGTCGAAAAATCCGGCCGGCGCGAAACCGCCCGGCGCTTGCGCGGCATGATCGGCAGCGTATTCCGCTACGCGGTCGTCACGTTGCGCGCGAAAGACGATCCGACGGTGCCAATCTACGGCGCGTTGCTCGCGCCCAAAGTGAAACCCCGCGCCGCGATCCTAGATGAAAAGAAATTCGGCGGCCTGATGCGGGCGATCGACGCGTATGACGGCTGGCGGACCCTGCGCGCCGCATTGCAGTTCACGGCACTGACCTTCGCTCGCCCCGGCGAAGTGCGCGGCGCGACGCGCCGGGAATTCGATCTCGATGGGGCAGTCTGGCGCATATCGCAGGAGCGAACGAAAATGCGCCGGCCACACGACATTCCGCTTTCGCCGCAAGCGCTCGCCGTGTTGCGAGAAATATGGCCTCTGTCAAAACATCATGATCTCGTCTTCGCCTCAATCCGCTCGCCGGTCAAACCGCTGTCCGAAATGGCGATGAATGCGGCCCTGCGTCGCATGGGCTATACGCAAGACGAAATGACGGCGCACGGTTTCCGCTCGTCGGCGTCGACGATCCTGAACGAGCGGGGCTTCAACCGCGACGTGATGGAAGCCGCGCTCGGGCACCAAGACGAGGACGAAATTCGTCGCGCCTACAATAGGGCGCGCTATTGGGATCAACGCGTGACACTGATGAACAACTGGGCGGATATCGTCGACGAATTGAAAGGTATGGCTTAGGCGATCGGTGCCAATCGTAACGTTGCGGCTGCCATACCGAAAAGAGCCGCCTCGGCGGGCGGCTCTCTGTATTTCCGGCGGCGGCTTCAGCGCCTGTGCGTGCCTTGGGACGGGCGACCGTTACCAGGTCGCTGCTTTTGCGGCTGCGGGGGCGCGTCGTGGTTGTCGTCACCGATCTCGCGGCAGACGATTTTGCCGTCGAGCGGGAAGGCTTGCAGGATGATGTTGAAGCCTGAGCCGTCCTTGTGTGGAAAGACCAAGCCGACATTGAGCCAGAAATATCCTGGCCCTCGCGGCGAATGTTCGACGCGTCGATCTGCGGCTCATAGGGGACCGTCGCCGACTCAAATTCGACGTCTCGCGGCCCCGACACGGTGATGGCGCTTCCATCATGTTTGCCCTCGCTGTGTCGATCTGCGGACCGCGCGACGAAATGCG
>CAYRNB010000066.1:14266-18033 GCA_964425315.1 uncultured Rhodoblastus sp. | reverse complement strand
CTCATAGGAAGCGACCGTCCCGCACAGGGCGACGCGGGCGAAATCGTTGAGCAGGGGGAGGCAGGCTGCGAAGCATTTTCCGCCGACATTTTCGTATAGGCCGTCGATCCCTTGCGGTACGGCGGCTTTCAGTTCGGCGGCGAAATTGTTCGAACGGTGATCGACGCAGGCGTCGTAACCCAGTTCCTCGACCGCATAGGCGCATTTCGCCGGTCCGCCGGCGATCCCGACCGCCCGCGCGCCGGCCGCCTTGGCAAGCTGGCCGACGACCGAGCCCACCGCCCCCGTCGCCGCGGAAACGACGATTGTTTCGCCCGGCTTGGGCGCAATGATCCTGTTCAGGCCATACCAGGCGGTGACGCCCGGCATGCCGAGCGCGCCGAGCCAGGCCTGGATCGGAACGCCCGGCGCCTCGATCTTTCTCAGCATCGTTCCGTCGTCGAGCGAGTAGAGCCGCCAGCCTCCCATTCCCACGACTTTGTCGCCGGCGGCGAAGCCCGGATTGCGCGAGGCGACGACTTCTCCAACCGTGCCGCCGATCATCGGCTCACCGATATCCTGGCTCGCGGCATAGGATCGCGCCTCGTCCATCCGGGCGCGCATATAGGGGTCGAGGGAGAGGAATTCGTGCTTCACCAGGACCTGGCCCGGCCCCGGCTCGCCGATATCATTCTCGAAAAGGGCGAAATTTTCGACGCTCGCCCTGCCTCCCGCAGGCGGCCGCGAGGCGAGAACGAAGCCCTTGTTGCGCGGCATGGTTTCCTCCATAACTTGCCCCCGGGGCCGGCAGACTAACACATCAACGCTTAATCGACCGTCGGAGCGCTTTTATTTCGCGATGATCCGTCCGCCCAAAATCCTCGTCTTCGACTCGGGCCTCGGCGGGCTCACCGTCCTGCGCGCCCTGATGAGGCGCCGGCCGGAGGCGGATTTCGTCTACGCCGCCGACGATCTCGGCTTTCCTTATGGGCCGAAAGCGGAGGCGCAGGTGGTTTCCCTGGTCATGCGCGCCATGGAGAAGCTGATCGGCGATTTTTCGCCCGACTGCGTGGTCGTCGCCTGCAATACCGCCTCGACGCTGGTTTTGCCGCATCTGCGGACGCGTTGGCCGGACATTCCCTTCGTTGGCACGGTGCCGGCGATCAAGCCGGCGGCGAAACAGTCGAAATCCCGCATGATTTCCGTGCTCGCCACGCCCGGAACGGTGTCGCGGGACTATACCCGCGATCTGATCGCGAAATTCGCCGGCCATTGCGACGTGACGCTTGTCGGCTCGCACGACCTTGCCGCGCTCGCCGAGGCTTTCATGCAGGGCGAAAGTATTGCAGACGAGGCGGTGGCGGCGGAGATCGCGCCCTGTTTTGTGGAAAAGAAAGGAAGGCGCACCGACGAGGTCGTGCTCGCCTGCACTCATTATCCCCTGCTCGTCGATTACTTTACGCGCCTAGCCCCCTGGCCGGTCGATTGGATCGACCCCGCCCCCGCCATAGCCAGGCAGGCCGACCATGTGCTGGCGGCGCAATTTCCAGCGGCCAAGCCGCAGGAGGGCGGCCTTGCGCAATTCGTGCTGACCAGCGGCGCGCGGCCCGCGCCTCGCCTAGTCGAACTGCTGACCAGAATGCGCCGCGACGCCGGGACGCCAGCGGCAATTTTTCAGCCGGCGGACTAACTGAGACATCCTAAGCGGCGCGCCTACATGGAGATGGAAACTCAAGGCTTGTTCTACAGCCCATAATGGGCCACAAAACATGACAAGGCGCTGTCTTGGCCGGACGGGTTTCGGTCCAACATGCTCAACGAAGCAGTGCGCTTCCGACTCTGGCTAGTGGAAGCGTCCATATTCCGCGGTACGGCGCGAAAATGAGGGAGGGAACAACAAATGGCCTTCATGCTCAAAATCCGTTGGGACATCAAGGACGGCAAGGTCGACCACTTCAAGACCAATCAGGAGGCGCTCTGCAAGGTAATGCACGAGCATCCGGGCGTCATCTGCTACCACGTCGATTACCCGTCTGCGCGAGTCAGCGAATGGGTTGAGATCTACGCCAACGACGATACGTTTCGCGCCCATTTAGCAAACGAGAAAGGCAAGGCGCCACTGGGCGGGGTCATCGAAGCTTGCGACACAATCACCTGCCGCTGCTTCGGCAACCCCGACGCGGCGTCGCGGGAAATTCTAAAAGGCTTTGGAGCCACCTATCACGAAGCGGCGCCGAATTCATTCGCCCTCAATCCGCGCGCGGACAAGGATTCACCGATCTGAGGGAGGCCGTGGCCAAGCCAATCCACATGATGATTTGGGTTCTGGACGAGGCGAATTCTGTCGATTTCCAGGAGAAGGCGTTCCGTCTGAAGATGGACTATCAGCAGGCCGGCGTCTTTCAGATTCCGGCCTTTGAGCCTGCTTCCGCAATCCGCCCACCCCTGTCTTCGCGCTTGCGCCGGAGGCGCCCGTTACTGTGACTCGGCAGGCGCCCGCGCCGCTTGGCCCTCACCTTCGCGCGAAAAAGTCCTTCATGCGGCGGAGGGCTTGGATCATGTCAGCCTCCGCGCCGGCGTAGGACAGCCGCAGCGACAGATGACCGTTTTCGGGGTCGAAATCGACGCCGGGCGTCGTCGCCACGCCGGTCCTGTGCAGCAGGTCGTGGCAAAATGCCGTCGAATCTGCGGTAAAGCGGCTGACATCGGCATAGACATAAAAGGCGCCGTCGGCCGGGGCCAGTCGGTCGAGCCCCAGTTCCGGCAGGCCATTCAGCAGGATTTCGCGGTTGCGGGCGTAGCTTTGCCGCACGGCCTCTAGTTCGTCATGCGAATCGAAAGCCGCCTGCGCCGCGATCTGCGATAGGGTCGGCGCGGCGATGGCGAGCGACTGCTGCAGACGTTCGACCGGCCGCACAAAATTTTCCGGCAGCACCAGCCAGCCGACGCGCCAGCCGGTCATGCAATAATATTTGGAGAAGGAATTGACGACGATCGCCTCATCGGAAAAGGCGAGCGCCGTCTGCGCTGGCTTCGAAAAAGTCAAGCCGTGATAGATTTCGTCGGAAATGAACGGAATGTTCCGGTTTCGGCAAAAGAGCGCGATATCGCGCAGATTTTCTTCGTCGAGCATGGCGCCGGTGGGATTGGCCGGGCTCATGGCCAGGACCCCGTCCAGCCTTTTTTCCGAATCGGCCCGTTCCAGAGCCGCCGCGGTCAAGGCGAAGCGATTGCGCTCGTTCTGGCCGATCGGAACGGTCTCGACGCCCAGGGCCTCGAAAATATTGCGATAGGCGGGATAGCCGGGGTTCTGGATCGCCACCCGCGCGCCGGCGTCGAACAAGGCGAGAAAGGCCATGACGAAGCCGCCGGACGAGCCGGTGGTCACGGCGACGCGGGCCGGATCGACCGCGACGCCGTAAGCTTCGCGATAATGCCGGGCGATGCGCTGGCGCAAGCCGGCCAGACCCAGGGCGTCGCTATAGCCGACCGGCCGCCCGTCGAGCGCGGCGATCGCCGCTTCGCGCACGGGGCGCGGCGGCGGCGCGGATGGCTCGCCCACTTCCATATGGACGATTTTGTCGCCCGCTAACTCCAGCAGGGTCGATTCACGCTTGACGTCCATGGCGATGAAGGGCGCGACGGCCGCGCGGCGCGACGGAGACAAGTCTTTCAGTCTTTCGGAAGTTTCGGCCATGGCCTCGCCGGGGAGAAAAGACGCGGAAACGGAAACGCGCCGCAATTCGACCTCACGCGCGTTTTAGTGCATAAGCAGGATAAAGCGCGCG
>CAYRNB010000066.1:0-14166 GCA_964425315.1 uncultured Rhodoblastus sp. | reverse complement strand
GCGCCGCAATTCGACCTCACGCGCGTTTTAGTGCATAAGCAGGATAAAGCGCGCGCTGGCTTCGGGAGACATTCGCAGATGCGCGCGCCGCATTCAACAATCGCCAGAGCCGGCCGCCCCGCCGTGCTCGCCTATCGGGGATCATCCATGTTCGACCTGCGCCGCAAGGCGACCATCGCCGCCGCCGCCCTCGTGTTTGCGGCCGCCGCCGCTCCGGTTAGCGCGGCCCAGTTCAATGCCGCGCAAAAGAACGAGATCGAATCGATCGTCCATTCCTATCTGCTGAAAAATCCCGAAATCCTGCGCGAAATGGCGACCGCGCTCGATAAGAAGCAGCGCGCCGAGCAGGCCAGCCTGAGGCGCAAGGCGATCGCGACGCATAAGAAGGAACTGTATGATTCGAGCTTCCAGGCCGTGGTCGGCAATCCCAACGGCAAGATCAATCTGGTCGAGTTCTTCGACTATAATTGCATTCATTGCCGCCGCGCCCTCGGCGATGTTCTCGGCGTGATCAAGGCCGAGCCGAATCTGCGCGTCGTACTCAAGGACTTTCCCATTCTCGGCTCGGATTCGGTCCAGGCCGCGGAAGTCGCTTCCGCCGTGCGAATGCAGATTTCCGGCCAGAAATTCTTCGAATATCATCAAAAGCTGCTTGAGAGCCGCGGCAGGGTCGGCAAGCAGCGGGCGCTCGACGTCGCCCAGGAAATGGGCCTCGACATGGACAAGCTGAAAAAGGATCTGAACGACCCCTCGATCCGCGCCGGCCTTTTGAGCGTGGCCAAGCTCGCCGACGCCCTCAACATCAACGGCACGCCCTCCTTCGTCCTCGGCGACCAGGCCCTCGAGGGCGAAGGCCACGAGGCGGACATGAAGAGGATGATCAACTCGCTCGCCAAGTGCGGCAAGACCGAGTGCTGACCGGACTTTCAACACATTCGTATACTGTGATATGAGCCGTGGCGAAGCGCCATGGTTCGGTTCCAGGTTTTCTCCCTGACAGCCCTTGCAAACGCGGGTTGCGCGGCGAACGCCGGAGGCTCGACCGTGCCCTGCCGACCGGGAGAAAGCCATGCAATCCGGCCCGAGAGAGATCGTTACGCCGTTTAGGCCCATTCCGCTCGCAGTGCCCGAGGGCATGAGCGCCAATGAATTCTTCAACAGCGCCGAAAACCTCGCCGACCTCACGCTCAACAACGGCCTGGTGCGCAATCCGGAAGGCCTGCTGCTCTATCGCAAGGCGATTCCGCATTCCAACGACTTCGACTGTTCGATCATCTACGACACGTCGCGAATGATCCTCGACCCGCTCGGCCGGCCGGTGCGGCGCACGCAGGTTCCAGCCGCGACGCGCGGCGTGTGGAACCGGATGAATGCGATTATTTTCGCCTATATGCTCGAGACCTTTCCCGACCCCGAACGCCACCTCGTTCTGTCCGGCGAAGCGAGTCTCGACGCGACCTGGCCGCTCTCCGCGCCCGGCGTCCCCTCGATCCGCATGCTGCACAATCATTTCATCACCTTCGACAAGGAAAAGCTCGCCGCCGCGCCGCTCGCCAATCCCGACAATCCCAATCTCACCGACGGCGGGCAGCACTCGCTGTTCCAGAAGCACATGCGCGAGGTCTATCGCGCCTTTTTCGCCGAACTCGATCTCAAGTTCCTGGCGCCCTGCCAGTCCGGCGCGTGCCGCCTGGCTTTGACAGGCTATCCCCAGGGCCTGCCGGCCTGGGAGGCGCGCGCCGGGGCCGAGGCGCTCAAGGACGTGCGCTTCTGGAAGGAATACGACATCCTTCTGCAGGGATTCCTCGACTTCTATCGCACCTTTTTCGGTCAGGTCTCGACCCGCAACGCGCCGCCGCCGCGCGATCTTTATTTCCCGGAGCTGGTGGAAGCGAAGCTTCTCTACAACAACGATTTTCTCAAAACCGCGAAAATGGTCCGCGACCGCTGCATGAAGGACGCCCGCTACGCCAACGCCATCCGCTGGCAGCCGGCGTTCAAGCAGATTCTCTATCGCAACGACCTCGGCCAGCTCATCGTCACCCTCAGCCAGAATTCGATCGGCAACGCCATCACCGAATTGCTCGGCGTGGTGGTCAAACGGGTCCCCGACGCTGAAAGTTACGCAAAGGCGGAGCCGGCGCTGATGGAAAAGCTCTTCGAAGTGCGCCGCCGCCTGATCGAGGCCGACCTCGGCGAAGGCGTCGCCACCCCGGCCTGGGCGGCAGAGTGATCTAGATTCCTTCCCACTTGTCGATCACCCATTTTTCCGCCTTTGCCCCTGCCCGCCAGGCGTGATAGGCCGGAAGCGCCAGAACGGCGTCGCAATAGGCGCGCGCCGGTGGTGAGATCGGCAGCGCGTAAACGTCGAGGCGGCAGACGATGGGCGCGAAATAGGCGTCCGCGGCGCAGAATTCGCCGAAGAGAAACGGGTTCTTTCCGTCCGAAAATTGCGCCGGCGTCTCGGTGAAAATGGCTTCGATCCGCGCCAGATCGGCTGAAGCCCCCGCCTCTAGTTCGAGCGGCGTTTCGCGCCTGTCGCGGCGGAAATTGGTCGGGCAGGCCGAGCGTAAAGCCTGGAAGCCGGAATGCATTTCGGCGCAGAGCGAACGGGCGCGGGCGCGCGCCTGCGCGTCTTCCGGCCAGACCCCGTTTTGGGGAAATTTCTCCGCCAGATATTCGACGATAGCGAGCGAATCCCAGATGGCGAAATCGCCGTCGCGCAGGACCGGAACCTTTCCGGTCGGCGCCTCGTGAAGCATTTTTTCGCGCGAGCCTTCGACGTAAAGCGGCGTCACCTCTTCGGCGAAAGGAATGTCGAGCGCCCGCATCAGAAGCCAGGGCCGCAGCGACCAGGACGAATAGGCCTTGTTGCCGATGAAAAGCGTGAGCGGCATGGGTCGTCAAAACCTCGGAGTGCTGGGTTCGGTCGGCGGCTCGATCGGCGCGCCGGATTTCTTCCAGGCGGAAAATCCGCCCTCCATATGGGCGACGGGGCTAAGCCCCATGCGCTGGGCGATGTCGGCCGCCAAAGCCGAGCGCCAGCCGGCCGCGCAGAAGAAAACGAAAGTCTTGTCCTCCTGGAACTGCTTTCGGGCGTAAGGGCTCGCCGGATCGATCCAGAATTCCATCACGCCGCGCGGACAATGGAAAGCCCCCGGAATCTTTCCTTCGCGCGCCAGCTCCCGCGCGTCGCGCAGATCGACGAAGAGAACGTCGTCGCGGCCGTGAAGGGCGCGCGCCTCGTCGAGCGTCAGCGTCCTGATCCGGGCGTTGGCGTCGGCCAGCATCTGCTGATAGCCGTAAGTGATGCGGGATGGCATGCGAAACGCTCCAGAACCATAATTCAAAACGAAAATCTAAGTTGCTTGACCCGCCCCGCACTATTCCCCAAAAGGCGGCATGAACGATGATTTTCTCGCCGAATCCATCATCGCGCTTTGCGCCGCCGCCGGTCCCGGCAAGTCGATCGACCCGACCGAAGCGGCGAAATTCTATGCGCGCCGCCGCAACGAGGACGAACTCGCCTGGCGCGCGCATCTGCCGCGCGTGCGCGCGAAGGCCGTGGCCCTGGCGCGCCAGGGCCGACTCGTGATCTATCGCAAAGGCAAGCCGGCCGATCCAGAGGACTTCCGCGGCGTTTATCGGCTCGGCCTTCCCCGCGGGGAATAGGTTCGGTTCTTGCTGGCGAAAACCGGTTAGGAGCGAACGCGACGACGAACTGACGCAAGGGATTCGTTGATCGCGACGAGTCGCGGACAACGACAGAGTATAAGAACCAAAGGCGCCGGAATGTTCTTTATCGCATCCAAAATATTCTGGTTTCTGGCCTCGCCCCTCCATCTCATCCTTATCGGCCTCGGCGTCGGCCTCGCCTACGTGCGAAAACCTTTCGGCCGGCGGCTGGCGATTGCTGCTGCGGCGGCGCTGGCGATTGTCGCCCTCCTGCCCGTCGGCGCGCTGCTGCTGCGGCCGCTGGAAAATCGCTTTCCGCCGCAATCCATGGTCATGCCGCCGCCCAAGGGGATCATCGTCCTCGGCGGCGCCATTGACGAAAAGATTTCCGCCGCCCGCGGCCAAGTGACGGTCAACGGTTCGGCGGAGCGCATGATCACGGCGGTCGCGCTGTCGCGACTCTATCCGCATGCGCTGCTCGTCTTTTCCGGCGGCTCCGCCGCCCTCATCCATCATTCGCTCAAGGAGGCGCAATTCGCCGAAAAACTCTGGCGCGAACTTGGCGTGCCGGATGATGGGATGAAATTCGACAGCCGATCGCGAAATACATACGAAAACGCGCTTTACACCAAGGAACTCGTCCATCCGCAGCCGGGCGAGCGATGGCTCCTGATCACTTCAGCCTATCATATGCCGCGCGCCGTCGGGGTTTTCCGCGCGCTCGGCATGAATCCCATTCCCTTCCCGGTGGATTACCGGACGACAGGAACGAGCGCAGACTTCCGCTTGCAGGGCAACCCGGCCCATGCGGTCCTGGATTTCGAGATGGGGGCGCGCGAATGGATCGGCCTGACCGCCTATTGGCTCGCCGGCAAGACGCGAACGTTCTTCCCGGCGCCGTAACTGGTCCGAAAAAACTCTAATTCCGTGCTTCTGTTTCGGCTCGGTCGAGACCGTTGCGCCGAAGCCAATGGCGCCATTCTTTCGAGTTGCCGTAAAAGGCGTTGCGATCGACCCTGGTGGGAATGCCTTTCACCAGGGCGTCCGATTGATACTGCCAGAACTCCCAGGCCCGGTCGCCATATTTCACCGAAGGCCGGTGCTTGGTGGAGCGAATCCAGATCGGGTAGTTTTCCAGCGCTCCTTCAAGTATGGCCTGGTAGAAATCGACCGTCGTATAGATGATCGGCCTCTTGCCGTAGAAGCGCTGCATCTCGTGGAGCATGCCCTTGATTTCCTTCAGCGTCTCCGCGCGCTGAAGGTGGCGTTTGCAGGTCGGCGAATCGGGCGTCGCCTCGACGTCGAGCACCGGCGGCAGAGCCGTGGGGTCGGGCGGAACGGTTTTCTCGAACCAGGCCATTTCCTGCCGCCATGGACGGCACCAATAGACGAAATGATAGGCGCCGCGCGGCATTCCGGCCGCCTTGGCGCCGTACCAGTTCCGGAAGAACTTCGGGTCGATGCGGTCGCCGCCTTCCGTCGCCTTGATATAGGCGAATCTGATGCCGGAATCGTGCACCTTGGTCCAGTCGACATTGCCCTGGTACTTGGAGACGTCGACGCCGTGAATGGCGAAACGGCTGGCGAGCCTGGTCGCTTCCGTCGCCTTGTAATGACCGGGACGTTCGCCCACCAGCCTTCGCGCCGGAAAGACGGGGCCCGCGCCGCAGGCGGCGAGCTGCAGAAGCAAAAGAGGCAGCGCGAGAAGCGCTATTTTGGTTGCCGGCAATTCACTCATATCGGCAAATTACCCCCAAAGCCGGTAACGAGTCGTTAATATGAGTCAGGCGCTTGCTCCATGCGTTTTCCCCCACCTCGCGCAACGAAAATAAGACGCGCGAAGTATAAACCGACGCAAGGAACCGATTATGTTGTTAAAATCTAGCAGAACGACCGCGTCGCCGCAAGCGCGCGCCCGGATTGCTCCCTTTTTCCGCCCGAGGAAGCGCTCCTCGTTGCGTCAGTCGTTTTCGCAATCTTGGATAATCAAGTCTTAACAGCGAAGAAACCGATAGAATATCAGTCGCCTATCGGTTGATATGGTGCGGCCAAGAGGACTCGAACCTCCACCCCCGTTAAAGGACTAGCACCTCAAGCTAGCGCGTCTACCAGTTCCGCCATGGCCGCGACAAATCGTCCGGCGCGCGGGCCGTACGACAGGTAGGCCGGTCGTCTAACAAATCGCTTTTGCCGTGGCAAGGCGTATGAAGGGTTTTCGCTCGACGCGGCGCGCGCTTCGCGCCATAAGCGCGGAAAGCCCATGACTGAGCGTTCGTCGCAATTCCCTTTGCTCCTCCCCGCCCCCGGCTCGCCGCCGGTGGAATGGCGCATCGCCGAAGGGCTGGTCGATTACGCTTTTGCGGTTTCCGAAATGGAGGCGCGGGTCGCGGCCATCGCGGCGGGGAGGGCCCGCGAACTGGTTTGGCTGGTCGAGCATCCGCCTCTTTATACAGCCGGGACGTCCGCCAGGCCCGAGGATTTGCTCGAAACGCGCTTTCCCGTGCATGAGGCGGGGCGCGGCGGCCAGTTCACCTATCACGGGCCGGGGCAGCGCATCGCCTATGTCATGCTCGACCTCAACCGGCGCAGCCGAGACGCGCGGGCCTTCGTCTGCGGTCTGGAGCAATGGGTCATCGCCGCCCTCGCCGAATTCAACCTCAAAGGCGCGACGCGCGAGGGCCGGGTCGGCGTCTGGATCGAGCGGCCGGAAAAGAATCGCGGCCTGAACGGGGAAATGGCGGAAGACAAGGTCGCGGCGATCGGCGTGCGGCTGCGGCGCTGGGTGTCCTTCCACGGCCTGGCGCTCAATGTGGAGCCGGACCTCACGCATTTTTCCGGCATCGTGCCTTGCGGAATCAAGGACGACCATCTCGGCGTAACCAGCCTCGTCGACCTCGGCCTGCCGGTTTCGATGACGGATGTGGATGTCGCCCTACGGCGTTCGTTTGAAAGGATTTTCGGCCCAACCGAATCGATATGAGCTAGGCCGGGCGGAAAATCTCGTCGGCGCGCGTCTCGAAAGCCGCGGCCATTTTGTGAAAGGCCACGTCGAACATATGGCCCATGAGCGCGGCTAAAGTCCGGCTGCGGAATTCATAGGCGATGTAGAAATCGACGCGGCAATGATCCTCGCTCGCCTCCTCGAAGCGCCAAACATTCTCCAGATGGCTGAACGGGCCGTTTATATAGGAAACGTCGATGCGGCGCCGGGCGCGGTCGAGGACGACCCGGCTGGTGAATTTCTCCCGGATCGCCTTGTAGCCAACGGCCATATCGGCCACCAAAGTTTCCGTCCCGTCGTCGTGCTGGAAGCGGCGGCGGATTTTCAGTGACTGGCAGAGCGGCACGAATTGCGGATAGGCTTCCACATCCGCCACCAGATCGAACATCTGCTGCGGCGTGTGTTTGACGACATGGCTGGTTCGAAAGCTCGGCATACGCGCCTCACGTCCGGGTCGTGCGGCGCTTGGCCCGCAGGCGCTCGAAATCTTCTCCGGCGTGATGCGACGAGCGCGTCAGCGGCGAGGCCGAAACCTGGGCGAAGCCCTTGGCATAGGCGATGGACTCGTAAGCCTTGAACGCTTCCGGCGTGACGAAATCGACGACGGGGTGGTGCTTTCTCGTCGGCTGCAGATACTGGCCGATGGTGAGGAAATCGACCTCGGCCGAGCGCAGATCGTCCATCAATTGCAGCACTTCGTTGCGCTCCTCGCCGAGTCCGACCATGATTCCCGATTTGGTGAAAAGGTCGCCGTCGAGCTCCTTGACCCGCTGCAGCAGCCGCAGGGAATGGAAATAGCGCGCGCCCGGCCGCACGGTGAGATATTTCGACGGCACGGTCTCCAGATTATGGTTGAACACGTCGGGCTTTGCTTCGACGACACGCTCCAGCGCTCCCTTTTTCCGCAGGAAATCCGGGGTCAGGACTTCGATGGTCGTCGCTGGGCTCAGCCGCCGGATCGCGGCAATGGTCGCGGCGAAATGACCGGCGCCGCCGTCGTCGAGATCATCGCGATCGACGGAAGTGACGACCACATGGCTCAAGCCGAGTTTCGCCGTCGCCTCGCCGATGCGCTCCGGCTCGGCGGCGTCGAGCGCCGCCGGCAGGCCGGTCTTGACATTGCAGAAGGCGCAGGCGCGGGTGCAGACATCGCCCATGATCATGAAAGTGGCGTGCTTCTTGTCCCAGCATTCGCCGACATTGGGGCAGGACGCTTCTTCGCAGACGGTGACGAGCTTGTTCGCCTTGACGATGGCGTTGGTCTGCGCCCAGCCCGGCGATCCCGGCGCCTTCACCCGAATCCAGTCGGGCTTGCGGGCGACGGGCTGATCCGGCCGATGCGCCTTTTCGGGATGGCGCGGGCGCGGATCGGAATTGAGGGTGTCGATCACCACGGGCATGGTCTTATTCCGCGTCATGAATTTTCGAATTTCATAGTCTTTTGCCCCTGCCCGGGCAAATAACAGTTAGACGATGAGGGCATGCGGCTCTTCGATCAGCCGCTTGAAGGCGGCAAGCAGCGAGGCGGCGGCGACTTCGTCCATCGCGCGGCGATCAACGGCGAGAGCCACACTCAGCATGGTGGCGATGGCTGGCGCGCCGTCTTCGACGATCACCCTTTTTTCCGGCGCGCCGATCGCCAGCACACTGGTCCAGGGCGAGACCACCACCGGCAGGACGCGCTTGATCTCGAAGGCGCCGAAATTGGCGACCAGGCTCGATCCGCCGAAAAACGCGGCCGGCGAGAAATGGGCGGCCATGAAGTCGGCGCGCGCGGCGGCGATCTCGGCGAGCGACATGTTTTCCGCCGCCGGCAAAGCGGGCGCCACCACCCGGCCGCCGATGGACAGCGCCAAAGCCACGTCGGAATGTTTCGCCGGCGTATATCCGTCCGGGGCAAAGGCGACATTGGCGGCCGGCGTGCGCTGCAAAGCCCCGGCCAGGGCCTTGATCACGCAATCAACCAGCGAAATCCGCGCCGTTCCGTTGCTTCGCGCGACATCGTTCAGCTCGGCGCGAAAGTCCCGCAAAGCGTCGACGCGGCAATCGACTTCGAGATGGACCAGCGGCGCCCATTGCGCCGCTCCAAGCAGCGAATGGAGCCGCGGCCCCTCAAACTCGCGCGGCTCTTCCGGCCGCGCCGCCTTGTCGTGCGTTTCAAGCGCCGCCCGCACGTCCTTTTCGACGATGCGTCCATTTGGGCCGCCGCCGGAAAGACCCGCCAGATCGAAGCCGGCCTCGCGCGCCAGGCGCCGCGCGCGCGGCGAAACGGCTGTGCGCCCTACCCTGGCGGACGGCGCCGGCGCGTCTTCGGAACGCGGCGGCCGATGCGGCGCGACGCCCGGCTCGATCACGCCGATCTGGCGATCGACCGCGATGTCTTCCGCCCCCGCCTCGATAAAAATATGGGCGAGGACGCCGGTGTGCGGCGCCTCGACATCCATGGTCGCGCGTTCGGTGGCGATTTCGGCGATCGGATCGCCGGCGCGCACGAATTCCCCCTCGTGGCGCAGCCAGCGGGTGAGCCGGCCGGCCCGCATATAGGGATCGACGCGCGGCATCAAAATGGGAATGGCCAAGACCGGGGCTCCATCGCCGAATCCCGGAGAATCCTAATTGATCGCGCCCTTGCCGTCCATGTCGCAGCGGGCGAACGCGACTTCCAAGGCGAGGCGAATTTCGGCCAGGGCCTCGGCGGCGCAGATCGACGTCTCGCGCGCGTAAACCTCGGCGACCTGCCGGGCGAGTTCGGCCAGCAATTGCCCCCACATTTCCGGCTCGGCGAAAGCGCGCTGCATGGTCAGCGACAAAGCCCCGTCGGTCACGAAAAGCCGCAGGATCTCGCAGCCGCCGTGCGCCTCGACATCTGGAGGAACCGACAACTCATGTCTCTCCTCGTTCACGTCATTCCTCCCCTGCGCGCCGAAAGCAAGATGTTGCCCATAAAACCCTATTTAGGGGCGCGGAAGTCAATCTTTAAGATAGAGAACGGATTTCGCCGCCGCGACAATATCCGCCGGCTTCGGGATGGCCAGATATTCGAGGTTGGCGGCATAGGGCATGGGGATATCCTTGCCCGAGACGCGCAGGACCGGCGCGTCGAGATCGTCGAACGCCTGCTCCATGATCCGGGCGGAGATCTCCGCGCCAACGCCCGATTGTGGCCAGCACTCCTCGATCACGACGCAGCGCCCGGTCTTGCGTAGCGACGCCAGAATGGTCTCCATATCGAGCGGCCGCAGTGTGCGCAAGTCCACCACTTCCGCCTCGACCCCTTCGAGCGCCAGAATTTCCGCAGCTTTCAAGGCCAGATCGACGCCGTGCGAAAAGGCGATGAGCGTCACGTCATGGCCGGCGCGATAGACATTGGCGGTTCCGATTTCGACCAGATGATCTTTTTCGCGCGGCGCCGGGAAGCTCTGGCCGTAAAGCTGCTCGCTTTCGAGAAAGATCACCGGATTGGGATCGCGTATCGCCGCCTTGAGCAGGCCCTTGGCGTCGGCGGCGCTGTAGGGCGCGACCACCTTCAGCCCCGGCACATGGGAAAACCAGGCGGAAAAATCCTGGGCGTGCTGGGCGCCGACGCGGGCGCGCGCGCCGTTGGGGCCGCGAAAGACGATCGGAACATTGAGCTCCCCGCCCGACATATAGAGGGTTTTCGCCGCCGAATTGACGATATGGTCCATGGCCTGGAGGGCGAAATTGAAGCTCATGAATTCGATCACCGGCCTCAGGCCAGCGAAAGCGGCGCCGACGCCGAGGCCGGCGAAAGCATGTTCGGCGATGGGGGCGTCCACCACCCGCCTCGCGCCGAATTCCTGCAGAAGCCCCTGGGTGACCTTGAAGGCGCCCTGATATTCGCCGACCTCCTCGCCCAGGATGAACACATTGCCGTCGCGGCGCATTTCCTCGGCGAGCGCCTCGCGCAAAGCCTCGCGCACCGTGATTTTCCGCGCGAAAACCTCCGTTTCCGGCTCTTCAGGCTCGGCAGCGTCCGGCGCGGCGACGGGCGCGGCTTCGGCGGCCGTTTCCACCGGGGCGATCACCGCGATGGGGGCGTTGACGGCGACATTGTCCGCGCCCTCCGGCGTCAGGATTTTCTCCAACACGCCGGATTCGACGGCCTCGACCTCCATGGTCGCCTTTTCCGTCTCGATTTCCGCCAGAATGTCGCCCGCCTCGACGCGCTCGCCCTCGCGCTTCAGCCATTTGGCGACCTTACCGAATTTCATTTCGGGCGAAAGCGCCGGCATCAGCACATGGGTCGGCATCAAGGACTCCCGTTTTCGCGCTGGTCGGAGGTCATATCAGCACGTCGGTCATCAGGACGTCGGCGTCGGGTTCGGGGCACTGCCCGGCGAATTCCGCCGCCTCCGCAACGATCGAGCGCACATCGGCGTCGATGCGCTTCAAATCGGTTTCGTCCGCCTCCCCGGCGCGCAGGATTTTTTCGCGGAGCCGCTCAAGAGGGTCGGCGTCCTGGCTGGCGCGCGCCTCATCCTTGCGGCGATATTTCGCCGGATCGGAAAGCGAATGGCCGCGATAGCGCTCGGTGCGCATTTCGAGAACGGTCGGGCCGCCGCCCTCGCGCGCCCGCGCAATGGCGCGCTCGCCGGCCTCGCGAACGGAGGCGACGCACATGCCGTCCACCTGTTCGCCGGGAATGCCGAAAGCGGCGCCGCGCTGGGCGAGATTGGCGAGAATGCCGCCGGGCGGCGCCGGACGGTTGTTCTCAATGACATAGACGACCGGCAGGCGCCAGCGCGCCGCCATATTGAAGCTTTCCGCCACCTGGCCCTGATCGGCGGCGCCGTCGCCGAAAAAGGCGAGGCAGACCCGCCCGTCGCCGCGATAGGCGTTGGCGAAGGCAAGACCGGTTCCGAGCGCCGCCTGCGCCCCGACAATGCCGTGGCCGCCATAAAATTCCTTTTCCGGCGCGAACATATGCATGGAGCCGCCCTTGCCGCCGGAAAGGCCGCCGCGCCGGCCGGTCAGCTCCGCCATGATCGCCTTAGGGTCGGCGCCGCAGGCGAGCAGATGGCCGTGCATGCGATAGGAGGCGATGAACTGGTCGGATTCTCGCGCGGCCAGCCTCATGCCGACGACGATCGCCTCCTGGCCGATATAGAGATGGCAAAATCCGCCGATCAGGCCCATGCCGAACAATTGCCCGGCCTTCTCCTCGAAACGCCGAATGAGCAGCATGGCGCGATAGATGGAGACGTCGTCGCCCGCGCCTAAAAACTCCGCAAGATGCGGATTGTCGTCGGAAAAGGACGAAGAAGTAACGACGGCCATTGCTCCTCCGGGCGCCGCGCGCGCAATCTTCGCGCGGGGATTCGCGGAAAAAACTAACGTGAAGACGGGAAAAAAGCGAGACGCCGAAGAAACTCACTTCGCCGCGGTTTTCGCGCCGACAAGGTCCTGAGGCGGCAGAATGACCACGACGTCGTCCTTATTGACGCGATTGAGCAGGTTGCGCGCCTCTTCATCCAAGAGGTCGCGGTCGATCTTCGGGCCGCCCAACAGGTCGATGCGCTTTTTCCACTCCGCCTGCTCCGCCCGCACCTTGACGAGCTTGGCCTCGACCTGGGCCAGCTGCTTGCGATATTGCCGGTCGGCGTCGAGGCCGCGGTCGCCATGAAAGGCGTGCCACACGAAATATCCGCCCACCGCCGCCGAGGCCAGGTAGAAGCTTAAATGCATGAGAATCGCGGCGAAACGCGTGCGGACGACCATGGCGGCAATCTGACGCGATAAGGTTAGGCGCCGGTTAATGAGTCGCCGAAGGTTAAATCGATTTCGACGCCGTATGGGCGGCGACTCGGCCAAGGGCTCGGCGCCGTCAGTTGGAAGCGGCGCCCCACTTCTTTCCCAGCGCTTCGAGATCCGCCTTCTCCAGGTCTTCCGGCGTCATCGCGATGCGGAATTCAACATCGGCCTCGAAGGCGAGAAACCAGGGTTCGGCCAGAGACGGGATTTCCGACGCATCCTTGACCCTTACGACCAATATTGCGCCGCGCATGCCGTCCTGCTCGGTGAAATAGACCGCTTCCGGCTTGGTCTTCTCCATAATTCGCTTGATTTTCGTTCCCGCCGTCCCTTCGCGGACGTAGCTGTTGAATGGCTCCAGCGGAAAAGTAACCTTCATCAACATGCGCATGGCTGGTCTCCCCTGTCGCCGGCGGTTTTTGCTCCGCCGGTCACGCAGGCTCAACCGAAGAGCCGGAGCCCTGGTTCCCCGCCACGGCGACTGAAGCGGGAGAGGCGCCCCGCGGCGCCTTTCCCGATTAAAAGCCTCAGGCCAGCGCCTTGAAGGTCGAACGGCCGGCGAAAACCGCCTGCTTGCCCAACTCCTCCTCGATGCGGATGAGCTGGTTATATTTGGCCAGCCGGTCGGAGCGGGCGAGCGAGCCGGTCTTGATCTGGCCGCCATTGGTGGCGACGGCGAGATCGGCGATGGTCGAATCCTCGGTTTCGCCGGATCGGTGCGAAATGACCGTGGTATAGCCGGCGCGATGCGCCATATCGACGGCGGCAAGGGTCTCGGTCAAAGAGCCGATCTGGTTGACCTTGATGAGGACCGAATTGGCCACCCCCTTCTTGATCCCCTCGGCGATGCGCTTGACATTGGTGACGAAATTATCGTCGCCGACCAGCTGGATTTTTTTGCCGATGAGGTCGGTGGTGATCTTCCAGCCTTCCCAGTCGTCCTCGGCGTTGCCGTCCTCGATGCTGACGATCGGATAGGAGTCGACGAGTTTTTTGAGATATTCCGCCTGTTCCTGGATCGAGCGGACCTTTTTCTCGCCCTTGTAATGATAGGCGCCGTCCTGGAAGAATTCGCTCGACGCCGGGTCGAGCGCCAGCGCCACATCCTCGCCGGGCCGAAAACCCGCCTCCTCGATCGCCTTGACGACATAATCAAGCGCCGCTTCGGCCGAAGGCAGATTGGGGGCGAAGCCGCCCTCGTCGCCGACATTGGTGTTGAGCCCGGCCTTTTTCAGCGCCGCCTTCAGGGTATGGAAAACCTCGGAGCCCCAGCGCACCGCCTCGCGCACCGTATCGGCGCCGAGGGGCACGATCATGAATTCCTGGAAGTCGATCGGGTTGTCGGCGTGCACGCCGCCATTGACCACGTTCATCATCGGGGTGGGCAGCACGCGCGCCTGGGTTCCGCCGATATAGCGATAAAGCGGCAGGCTGGCGGCTTCCGCCGCGGCCTTGGCCGTCGCCAATGAGACGCCAAGAATGGCGTTGGCGCCGAGCCGCGCCTTGTTGGGCGTGCCGTCGAGTTCGATCATCGCCTCGTCGATGGCGACCTGATCCTCGGCGTCGAGCCCGGAAATGGCGTCGAAAATCTCGCCATTGACCGCTTCGACCGCTTTCAGCACGCCCTTGCCGAGAAAGCGCGTCTTGTCGCCGTCGCGCAGTTCCACCGCCTCGTGGACGCCGGTGGAGGCGCCCGACGGCACGGCGGCGCGGCCGAA
>CAYRNB010000065.1:0-18337 GCA_964425315.1 uncultured Rhodoblastus sp. | reverse complement strand
GGTGACCGAGGAAGCGGCGCCGCCCGGGCTATTTCAGCAATCCGTCGCGCGAAACCGAGCGCAAGGCGAAAGGATCAAATTCCGCGGCTCTACGTCGGTTTCACTCAAAAAGCCGACGTTTTTTCATGCGCCGTTCATAAAAACGCGCGATCGAAAAAGGCGACGATAGAAAAAACGCGGCGTTGCTATTCTTATTTTGGTCAATTTAGTCGCCTAACGTAGCGTTATTAACGATAGTGAGGGTGATCGACGTTGCGTAGAATGCCTCACGGGCTAGTGATGGCGAATAATTGATATCGTCAAGTCTTGCTATCGCCCGGGCGCTCGGCTAGAAATTTTGCGAGACCTTTTGGGGGCGAATTTGAGCGAAAATCAATTGGCATTGGAAACCGTCGCCACCGCGCCCGGAAGTTCGGCGTTGGAATGTCTGGTGTTCGTCGGCGCGCACCATGGCTTTGACTTATCCGTGCACCAGATCGTTCACGACAACGCCCTGGACAGCGCGGACGTCTCGATCGAGCAACTGGTGCATTGCGCGCGCGGTTGCGGCCTGAAAGCCAAGGCCGTCCGTCTCAGCTGGAAAGGCGCGGTCAATCTGCGGCGCGCGCTCCCTGCGATCGTGCGCCTGAAAACGGGCGCTTTTCTGGTGCTGGAGGCGGTCCATTTCGGCGAGCAGCGTGAATCAGTCGAACTGCGCGACCCCAGTGGCGGTCGAGACGCGATCATGCACATCGACCGCCTCCGATTCGAGGAAGCCTGGACCGGCGAAGTCGTCCTTCTCCGCCGCGAGTACGACCTCGCTGACGAAGAGCAGCCCTTCTCACTAAGCATGATCGCCGGCCTGATCCTGCGCGAGCGCCGGCTGGTGCGCGATCTCGCGATTTCCGCGGTTTTCCTGAGCCTGTTCGCGCTGGTGCCGATTTTGTCGTGGCGCGTGCTCTTCGACAAGGTTCTCTATTACAGGGCCTTCAGCACGTTCACCGTGGTCTGCCTGGTCCTGGCTCTGGTCGTCGTCCTGGAGACAGCCTTCACTTTTCTGCGCGGCTATCTTCTGCACATTATCGTGACGAGGGTCGATGTCCGGCTTTCCGAATATATGTTCGAGAAAGTATTGCATCTGCCGATCGATTTTTTTGAGAAGAACGAGGTCGGCCTCATCGTCCGGGACATGAATGAATTACGTCGCATTCGCACTTTTATGACCGGACAGTTGTTTGGCACCATCCTCGACTCGATGACCCTGGTGATCTTCCTGCCTGTCATGTTCGCCTTTTCCATTGTCCTGACATCGATGGTGCTACTCTGGTGCGCCTTGATCGTTTTATGGCTTTTGTACATGCTGCCCTCCTATCGCAAGGCCTACGGCGCAGTCTTGGCTGCTGAGGGCGAGCGCGGCGCTTTCCTGGTCCAGTCGATCGGCGGCATTCGCACAATCAAATCCCTGGCGCTCGAACCGCGTCAGCGCAGCATTTGGGACGCGCTAATCGCCAAGATCGCCAAACTCAAGCTACGCATGGGGTTTGTCGGCACGGTAGTCTTGACCGGTGTCAAGCCTTTGCAGGAATTGGCTGTCACCGGCACCCTGGTCTTCGGCATTTATCTGGCGATGACGTCCGATAGCGCGGCTTTCGCCGGGGCGCTTTTCGCCTTTCTCTTGCTGTCCCAGCGCGTCTCTGCTCCACTCATGCAGATGGCGCAACTGATCAACCAGCTCGACGAAGCGCGGGGCGCAGTCCAACTTGTCGCCAATATCGTCAATCGTCTGCCCGAGCCTGGCCATGGCGCTTCCGGGGTTCGCAAGCCCTTGGAGGGCAAGGTCGAATTCTCCAATGTGCGCTTTACTTATTCGGGCTCGGCTTCGCCGGCGATCAGGGATCTGTCCTTCGAGGTCGCGGTCGGAACGACCCTGGGCGTGGTGGGGCGCTCGGGCTCT
Source organism: uncultured Rhodoblastus sp. (assembly GCA_964425315.1). GTDB lineage: Bacteria > Pseudomonadota > Alphaproteobacteria > Rhizobiales > Beijerinckiaceae > Rhodoblastus. The sequence goes on along the minus strand of CAYRNB010000065.1, from coordinate 16,404 downwards.
GGCAAGACGACGGTGACCCGCCTGCTGCAAAGGCTTCATCCTGAATATGAAGGGCTGATCAAGATCGACGGCGTCGATCTGCGCGCCTATGACCTCGCGCATCTGCGCCGGAGCCTCGGCGTCGTGTTGCAAGACAATTATCTTTTCAGCGGCACGATCCGTCAGAACATCACCGCCGCCAAGAGCAACGCCACATTCGATGAGGTCTGCCGCGCCGCGCGTCTCGCTGGCGCGGAGGAATTCATCGAACGACTGCCGCACGGCTATGACACGTTCATTTACGAGGGGTCCGCGAATCTCTCCGGCGGCCAGCGCCAGCGTCTCGCCATCGCCCGCGCGCTGATCGTCGATCCGCGCATCCTCATCCTCGACGAGGCGACCAGCGCGCTCGATCCCGACAGCGAATCCATCGTCAACGCCAATATCAAACGCATTGCGCAGGGCCGCACCGTCATTGTGATTTCCCACCGCCTGTCGTCGCTGGTGAATTCCGACGCGATCATGGTCCTGGAGCAGGGCGCTCTGCTCGACATCGGCAAGCACGCCGAATTGCTGGAAAGATGCGAAATCTATCGCGGCCTGTGGAATCAGCAAAACGGCCATATCGAAGCGGCGATGCGCAAGGCGCAAATGAGTCGGGGACCCTTCCATGCCTCATAAAGTCGCCCTGGTCGACGATCTCGCCACCATTCGCCGCTTCCAGTCGGAGGTCGCCGCCATCCGCGAGGCGGAAGAACCCTATGCGGTGCGGATGACGATTCATGTCCTTGCCGCAGCCGTCGTCGTCGCCATCGTTCTTTCGATCTTTGCCAAGGTAGATCGCATCGTCACCAGCGAATCCGGCAAGGTTGTCACGACGGTTAAGCCGACGATTTTCCAGGCTCTCGACGATTTTTCGATCATTAAAAGCATTAATGTGAGAGAGGGGGAATTCGTCAAGAAAGGGCAGCTACTGGCGACGCTCGACCCGACTTTCACCGCCGCCGACGTCAAACAGCTCGCCGATCAAGTGGACAGTCTCAACGCCGAAATCGAGCGCGCGACCGCTGAGCAGCAGAATAGAAAGCCGGTTTTCCCAACCGGAGGGAGCGCGACTCTGCAGAGATACGTCGCCTTGCAGCGCGAGTACCACAAGCAGCGCATGGCGCAGTATAAGGCGCAGATCGATAGTTACGACCAAAAGATCCAGCAAGCCCAGGCGACGATCAAACAGGCGCAGGACAACGAGGCGCGGTATAAGCAAAGAGACGCCATCGCCAAACAGATCGACCAGATGAAGGCGAAACTGTTGGAGAAGGGCGCGGGCTCGCTGCTGAACAAGCTCGTCGCCCAGGACGCGCAAGTGGAAATCATGCGCCAGCAGGGAGACGCGGCCAATAACGCGATCGTGGCGCAACATCAGTTGGAGGGCTTGCGCGCTGATCGTCAATCCTTCATTCAGTCCTGGTACGGTGACATCAGCAAGGAACTTCTTACGGCGCGCAACAATCGCGACACCGCCGAAGCGCAACTGAAAAAAGCCGAGAAGCATAAAGATCTTGTGCGCCTCGTTGCGCCGGAGGACTCCTTCGTCCTTTCGGTAACGAAACTGTCGGTGGGCTCCGTTTTGAAGTCGGGCGAGCAGATTATGACGCTGACGCCGCTTTCTTCACCCATGCAGGCGGAAATTGAGATTTCGCCGCGCGACGTCGGCTTCATCCGGGTCGGCGATAAGACCACGCTGAAAGTCGACGCGTTCAATTTCACGCAATATGGGACGGCTGAAGGCCACGTCAAATGGATCAGCGACGGCGCTTTCTCGATTAATGAAGACACGGGCCAGCCGACCCATCCCTATTACAAGGTTCGCATCGCCATCGATCACCTGAATTTTCGCAATGTTCCGAAGAACTTCCGCCTGATCCCGGGAATGACGCTAGAGGGCGACATCAAGGTCGGCCGCCGTACGGTCGGATCCTATATTTGGGACGCCGTGGCGCGCACGGGCAGCGACGCCATGCGCGAGCCTTAACCCAATGCCGCCGATGGAAAAGTTGGCGGCTTGGTGGCTGCGAAAAGGCGTCAACGCTTACGCCCATGGCAAATACGCCGTGGCGGTGCGCCATTGGCGCATGGCCAGCCGCGCCGGGTCGCCGCAAGCCGATCTCTATCTCGGCGAGCTTTACGAGCGGGGCGAAGGCGTCTTCCGTGGCGCGGTCGACGCCGCCGTATGCTTTCGCCGCGCCGCCTCGAAGGGCAACGCCGAGGCTCAGTTTCGGCTCGGCCGCTTGCTGCTGCAAGGAGGGTGGAACCAGTCGGCCGCGCGCTATTTCGAAAGGGCGAACCACGATAAACCGGCTTTCGTCGAATCGGTCAAGACGGCGTTGTTTCCGCATGGCCGAACCATGGAGCCCGATCCGCAAGAGGCGGCGCAATGGCTGACCCGCGCGGCGGAAAGCGGACACAAGCTCGCCGCCGCCTTGCTTGGCGCAATCTATCTGGAGGGCAAGGTCGTCGACAAAGATTACGAGGCCGCGTGGCGCTGGCTGAAGCAAGCCGCCGAGGCCGGCGAGCCGACGGGACAGTTCGGCCTCGGCGATATTTATTATCGCGGCCTAGGAATCGAAAAGGATCCGAAGCTCGGCGCCGACTGGTATGAAAAAGGCGCCGACCAGGGCCACCTCGCGGCGCAGATCGCAATGGCGACGGTTTATGCGAACGGCGAAGGGCGGCCAGTCGATGCGGAGCGCTCCGCCCATTACATGATCCAGGCCGCCGAGGGCGGCTCGATTTACGCGCTGCACGCCGCCGGACTTATCCTTCTGGCCGGCGAAGCCGCGCCGAAAAACCTCGATCGCGCCGAAACTTATTTGCGACGCGCCGGCAAGGCCAATCATCTGCCCTCGATGCTCGCCCTGGGCGAACTTTATAGCCACGGCGGCGAATTTCCCCTCGATTTGCGCGAGGCGCTGGAATGGTATAGCCGCGCGGCCGAGAAGGGCGACATACAGGCGCAATTCGTCGCAGGTCGACTGGCCGCCACCGGCGCCGGGGGCTACGTGAACCTCGACTTGGCGGCGCAAATGTTTTTGGCCGCCGCCAAACAGGGCCACCCGACCGCCGCCTTCAACATCGCTACTTTTTACGCTTCCGGTCAGGGCGTGAAGCGCAATCCGGCGGAGGCCCTGCGCTGGTACCTGGTTGCGGCCGAAAACGGTCTGACCGAGGCCGAGGTCAAGATCGCCGACCTTTATCTCGGCGGCGAGGCCGGCCCGAGAGACGCCCGCCTAGCCCACGAATGGTTGGAAAAGGCCATCGCCCGCGGCGACAGCGCCGCCAAGACGCGCTTGGCCATGCTCTACCTGCAGCGGCCGCAAGGGAGCCGCGACGTCTCCAAGGCGGAAAGGTTGCTGCTCGACGCGGCGGGCCAGGGCAGCGCCGTCGCGGCGGCGCATCTCGGCCAGCTTTATTCCGGCGCCTATGAAGCGGCGCCGCGCCGCGAGGAAGCAATCCGCTGGTACCGCACGGCGGCGGAACACGGCCATGTCGGCGCCATGTTCACGCTCGCCGCCCTCTTGCTGGAAGCGGGCGATTCGGCGCGGGACGAAGAGGCGGCGCAATGGTTGCGGCGCGCCGGCGCGGAAGGACATGCGCCGTCGCAGTTCCAGATGGGCGTGCTCTACTGCACGGGCAGGGGTGTGGAGAAAGATCTTGCCGAGGCGGTGAAGTGCTATGAAAAGGCGGCGGAAAGCGGCCATGCGCTCGCCAAATACAATCTCGGCGTGATGCTGATCAAAGGCATGGGCGTAGAGACAGACGCCGCGCGCGGCGCGCGGCTGGTGCAAGAGAGCGAAGTCGCCAAAGGAGCGAATCCGCCAGCCGCCTCGCCGCAGGCTTCGCAAGGCGCGAAGGCCGACAACGCGTCACAGGTTTGAAGTCTTCAACGGATTTTCGGCCCGGCGCCGCGCCGCTCAGGCCGCCTCCTTCTTCCTCCCGAAACGCCCATAGAAGGTTTCGCCCTTGGCCGCCATATCGCGCAGCAAGGCTGGAGGCGCGAAACGCGCGCCATATTTCGCCGCGAGCCTGTCGCAAAGGGCGACGAAATTTTTCGCGCCCATGAAGTCGATATAGCTCAGGGCGCCGCCTGTGAAAGGCGCAAAGCCGAAGCCGATGATCGAACCGACATCCGCCTCGCGCGGATCGGTCACCACCCGGTCCTCGACGGTGCGCGCCGCCTCGACCGCCTGGACGACCAGGAAACGCTGCTTCATCTCGTCAATGTCGAGCGTATCGGGATCGAGCTTTTGCGCTTGCAGGTCCGCGAGGCCCGGCCACAGGCTTTTCGGGCCGCTGGCCGGATAATCGTAAAAGCCTTTGCCATTCTTGCGGCCAAGCCTTCCATGCTTGACCACCATATCCTCGAGCAGCTTTTCCTGCGCCGGATCGATCGCGTTTTCGCCGAGATCGGCCTTGGTCGCCTTGACGATGCGCAGGCCAAGATCGAGCGCCACTTCGTCGTTGAGCGACAAAGGCCCGACAGGCATGCCGGCCATTCTGGCGACATTTTCGATCATGGCGGCGGGAACGCCCTCGGCCAACATCAAATGGCCCTCGCGAATGTAGTTGAGCACGCAGCGATTGGCGAAGAAGCCGCGCGAATCGTTGACGACGATCGGGGTTTTCTTGATGGCTCGGATATAATCGAGCGCCGTCGCCAAAGCCCTGTCGCCGGTCTTGGCGCCGAGAATGGTCTCGACTAGCAACATTTTATCGACCGGCGAAAAGAAATGGACGCCGATGAAATTCTCCGTCTTGGGCCAGTTTTCGGCGAGCGAAGTGATCGGCAAGGTGGAGGTGTTGGACGCGAAAATCGTCTCCGGGCCGACCACGTCCAAAGCTTTGGCGGTCGCCTCCGCCTTGACGGCGCGATCCTCGAACACGGCCTCGATGATCAGATCGACGCCCTTCAGCGCGGCATAATCGGCGGAAGGATGAATGCGCGCCAGGACCTCCGCCTTAGCGGCTTCCGTGCTGCGGCCCTTGGCGACGGCGGATGAAAGCAGCTTTTCGCTATGCGCCTTGCCCCTGTCGGCCGCGGCCTGGTCGCGGTCGATCAGCACGACGTCGATGCCGGAGCGCGCCGAGACATAGGCGATGCCCGCCCCCATGAAGCCGGCGCCGAGCACGCCGATCTTTTTGATCGAGGAGGGCGGGACGTTTTTCGGCCGCCGCGCGCCTTTGTTCAATTCGCCCATGGAGACGAAGAGCGTGCGGATCATCGCCGCGGCTTCCTTGGAGCGCAGGATTTTGGCGAACCAGCGGCTCTCGACGCGAAGCGCCAGGTCCATCGGCAATTGCAGGCCCTCATAGACGCTCTGCAGAATGGCGCGCGCCGCGGGGTAATTGTCGTAAGTCTCGCGGCGATAGATGGCGTTGGCCGGCGGCCAGATCATCATGCCGGTCGGAGAGAAGATTTTGCCCGAAGGCGCCTTCCAGCCCTGGACGTCCCAGGGCGCGACGCCCTTGCCGCCGGCCTTGATCCAGTCCTTGGCCTTTTCGACGATCTCTCCGCGCGGCGCCAGGGCGTGGACGAGATTTTTGGCCTTGGCCGCCTGCGGCCTGATCTGGTCGCCCTTGAGCAGCATCTGCAGGGCGTCGGGGGTCGGCATCAGCCGCGAAACGCGGGTCGTGCCGCCGCCGCCGGGAAAAAGACCGATCTTGATTTCCGGCAGGCCGACGCGGGTCTTGTCGTCATCGGCCATGACGCGGTGATGGCAGGCGAGCGCCAGTTCGAATCCGCCGCCGAGGCAGGTCCCGTTGATGGCGATCGCCCAGGGCTTGCCGCAGGTTTCGATCTTGCGATAGATGCGGGACAGATTGGCGGTTGCGGCGAAAAATCCCTGCAAGGCTTTTTCTTCGCCCTCGCGCGCCGCCGCTTCGCGAAAGGCGCGGCCGGAAGCCTCCAGCATGGTGAGATCGGCGCCGCCGGAAAAAGAGTCCTTGCCGGAGGCGACGACGACGCCCTTGACCGCGGCGTCGGCGGTCGTGGCGTCGATGATCTGCTCCAACTCGCTCATCATGGTCGCGTCGATGAGATTCATGCTCTTGCCGGGAACATCCCAGGTCACGAGGGCGATGCCGTCGGAATCAGTCTCGACGCGAAATTGCGAATAGGTCATGGCCCTCTCCCTCAAACGCGTTCGATGACGGTCACGGTGCCCATGCCGGCGCCGATGCATAAAGTGACAAGCGCCATGGTCTTGTCGGTCCGCTCCAATTCGTCGAGGGCGGTTCCCAAGATCATCGCGCCGGTGGCGCCGAGCGGATGGCCCATGGCGATGGCGCCGCCATTGGGATTGACTTTTTGCGGATCGAGGTCGAACGCCTGCAGATAGCGCAAAACCACGGCGGCGAAGGCCTCGTTGATCTCGATGAGGTCGATGTCGGCGAAGCTGAGACCGGAACGGGCGAAGAGTTTTTTAGTCACATCGACCGGACCGGTCAGCATCAGCGCCGGCTCCGAGCCGATATTGGCGAAGGCGCGGATTTTCGCTCGCGGCTTGCGGCCTATTTTTTCGCCCGCCTCCCGGTTGCCGACCAGCACGGCGGCGGCGCCGTCGACGACGCCGGAGGAATTGCCGGCGTGGTGCACGTGATTGATGCGCTCGATTTCCGGATGCGCCTGGATCGCCACGGCGTCGAAGCCGCCCTGTTCGCCCGGAATGACGAAGGAAGGTTTGAGGCCCGCTAGCGACTGCATGTCCGTGCCTGGCCGCATATGTTCGTCGCGCTCGAGAATGGCGAGGCCGTTGACGTCCTTCACCGGCGCGATGGATTTGGAAAAGCGCCCTTCCTCCCAGGCCTTGGCGGCGCGCTTCTGGCTTTCCACCGCATAAGCGTCCACGTCATCGCGCGTAAAACCGTATTTGGTGGCGATGAGGTCGGCGGAAACGCCCTGCGGCATGAAATAGGACGGAACGGCGAGAGACGGATCGACCGGCCAGGCGCCGCCGGAAGCGCCGATGCCGACGCGGCTCATGCTCTCCACGCCGCCGGCCACCGCCAGATCCTGCTGGCCCGAGATGATTTGCGCGGCGACGAAATTCACCGCGTCGAGGCCCGAGGCGCAGAAGCGGTTGATCTGCATGCCAGGAACGCTGTCGCCATAGCCCGCGGCCATGGCGGCGGCGCGGCCGATATTGGCGCCGGCTTCGCCCACCGGATCGACGCAGCCGAGCACCACATCGTCCACCAGGCCGGTGTCGGGCAGGGAGCGCTGGCGCAGGGCGTTGAGCGCGCCGGTGGCCAGGGCGAGGGTGGAGACTTCATGCAGCGCGCCGTCCGGCTTTCCCCGCCCGCGCGGCGTGCGAAGGGCGTCGTAGATGAAGGCTTCGGTCATGGCGTTTTCCTCTTGAGGGCGTGCTCGCCCTTCTATCGAACATTGACGCAACATACGGACTGATATCTTCTCCCCGTGCGGGAAAAGGCGGATGGGCGCCTGTTGGCGCCGAGGCGAATGAGGGGAGGCCGCCTGCGAAAACCCCTCATCCGGCCTTTCAGGCCACCTTCTCCCGCCATAGCCCGTCGATCGACGGGCGTTCTTTCGAACGCCCTATGGGGAAGAAGGTTTTTCTCTCAAAACAGCTCCGCCGGCAGGCTCATCAGATTGTCCGCGCCCGAAGTGATGCGGGCGAGGCGCAAAGCGGTTTCCGGCAGGATGCGCTGGACGAAGAACAAAGCGCAAGCCTGTTTGGCCTGGACGAAATCCGCATGCGCCGCATTGTCGTCGCCGAGCGCGGACTTCGCCATTTTCGCCCACATATAGCCGAGAGCCGTCAGGCCGAAGAGATGCATGTAATCCGTTGCGGCGGCGGCGCCATTGTCGGGCGCGCCCATCGCGTTCTGCATCAGCCATAAAGTCGCCTGCTGCAAATGGCCGAGAGCGGTGGAGAGCGGCCCGAGCAGGGGCTTGAGCGTCTCGTCGCCGTCATTGGCCTTGAGATAGGCGCCGATTTCAGCAAGCAGGGCCATGATGGCGCGCCCGCCATTCGCCGGCAGTTTGCGCCCGACGAGATCGAGCGCCTGAATGCCGTTGGCGCCTTCATAGATCATGGCGATGCGGGCGTCGCGCACGAACTGCTCCATGCCCCATTCGGCGATATAGCCGTGGCCGCCGAAAACCTGCTGCGCCTGGACGCAATTTTCGAAGCCACGGTCCGTGAGCACGCCCTTAAGCACTGGCGTCAGCAGACCGAGGAGATCGAGGGCCTTTTCGCGCGCCTTGGCGTCGGGGCTGCGATGGGCGATATCGCTTTGCAGCGCCGCCCACAGCATGAGGGCGCGCGCCGCCTCGTTGAAGGAGCGAATTTCCAGAAGGATGCGGCGGATATCGGGATGGACGAGCAGGGGATCGGCCGGCTTCTGCGGTTCCTTCGCCCCCGTCAGGGCGCGCCCCTGCAGGCGCTCTTGGGCGTAAGATGAAGCGTTCTGATAGGCGACCTCCGATTGCGACAGGCCCTGAAGGCCGACGACGAGGCGGGCTTCGTTCATCATGACGAACATGGCGTTGAGGCCGCGATTTTCCTCGCTGATCAGCCAGCCGGTCGCGCCGTCGTAATTCATAACGCAGGTGGAATTGCCGTGAATCCCCATCTTGTGCTCGATCGAACCGCAGGAGACGGCGTTGCGCGGGCCAGGATTTCCCGAAGCGTCGGGCAGGAATTTCGGCACGACAAAAAGCGAGATGCCCTTGACGCCGGCCGGCGCGCCCTCGATGCGGGCCAGCACCAGGTGAACGATGTTTTCGGCAAGGTCGTGCTCGCCGGCGGAAATGAAAATCTTCTGGCCGGAAATGGCGAAAGAACCGTCCTCCTTGCGAACCGCCTTGGTTTTCAGCAGGCCGAGATCGGTCCCGCAATGCGGCTCGGTCAGATTCATCGTGCCGGTCCACCGGCCCTCCAGCATTTTCGGCGCATAGAGCCGCTTGATTTCCTCCGATCCGTGCGTCAGCAGGGCCGCGACCGCGCCGGCGGTCAGGCCCGGATACATGGAAAAGGACATATTGGCGCTGGCGAAATATTCGCTGACGGCGATGGAGAGCGCATAGGGCAGGCCCTGGCCGCCGTGGGCGGCGTCGAAGGGCAGGCCGATCCAGCCGCCGCCCCCATAGGCGGCGAAAGCCGCCTTGAAACCCTTGGGCGTGGTCACGGCGCCGTCGTCGGCGCGGCGGCAGCCTTCCAGGTCGCCGACGCGGTTCAGCGGCTGCAGCTCGTTTTCGGCGAGACGCGCCGCTTCGTCCAGCACGGCGGCGACAATGTCCGGCGAGGCCTCGGCGAATCCCGGAAGATCGGCGTAGTCGCCAATGCGCAGCACGTCGTTGAGTAGAAAAAGCGAATCCGCGACGGGCGCCTTATAGCTCGGCATTCAATCCTCCCGCTGACCAATTTTCGGCGACCTCGGCCGCCGTTATTAGTTCACATATAAACTATTATCCTGGGCCCTGCAAGACCTGGCGCCAGCATTTTAGATCGCGCCTGGAAAAAGACGAGCCCGAGGCGGGCGGTTAGTTCCTTCTTGTGGCGCATATTATTATCCGAAAAGCCGCCTCAGATCCTTTCGCGCGCCCGCGGCGGCAAAGGGCGCGCCCGCCCGCCGCCGATCGTCAATATTGGTACAATAAAGGTGAAAGACGGCGATTTGGGGCAAAACCGCTTCCTCAACCGTCAGGCCGCAATGGGCACGGCGCGGTTTTGCACAGGATCGGGGCGAACAAAGGCCCGCGCCACAAGGGGCGCGGGCCATAGAGGCAGTCGCGTGAGAATTCGCCTGGCGGCGCCTTTGAGGAGGGCGACGCTGCTGGGTAGGGCGTTCTAGCGGGACGCGCCAACCAGCTTGCGGTGCACGGCGCGCAATTCCTCGATCGCCCGATCGAGATCGGAGCGGCGCTCTTCGAGATGGCGCAACTGCGACAGCACCATTTTCTCGTCGAGCGCGAATTCGGCGGTCTTATTTTGGCGCGCGCCTTCGGCTGAGAGCAGATCGGTGATTTCAGTCAGGGTAAAGCCGAGATGCTTGCCTTTGAGAATCATCTGCAGCCGAAGCTTTTGGGCGGAATCGTAAAAGCGCGCGCCGCCGCGGCGGATCGGCTTCAGCAGGCCGCGCTGCTCGTAGAAGCGCAAAGCGCGCAGGGTCACGCCGTAGAGGCGGGAAATCTCGCCGATGGTCAGCAGTTCAGAGTCTTGGTTTTGCGGCTCGAAGGAGGGGTTGAGGTATTTAGCGGCGGCGGTCATGGCGTTTGTCCTGAAGGAGGTCGAATCGGCGCGGTGCACACGTACAAGTTGTACGCTACGTCAACACAACTTGCAATCACTTTCCTTCACGTAAGCCGATGTGTGCCGAAATCGATCAGAATTAACCGGTTCTTTACCGTGATTACCGAAAGTTGCGGCAAGGACCGCCATGCGTCGTCGCCGACGAATCGCATGCGGTTCGGGCGGCGCTGAGAGATTTCTTCGGCGCAACAACCGGGAAGCAAAGATGAACAAGGCGGTTCCCTGGAGCATCAAGGGCATTGAATTCGACGCGCGGGAGGCGGCGAAGGAAGCGGCGCGGCGCGAGGGCATGACCTTGGGCGAATGGATGAACAGGGCGATCGCGGACAAGGCCGGCGAAGCCGGCGCGGGCGCCGGTGACGAGGATTACGACCCTGACGAGCGTCTGGAGGCCATCGCCGCGCAATTGGCGCGCCTGAGCGGAGGACCGACGCCTTCGCCGCAGAGGCGGCGCGGCGAGAGCGGCGGCGCGCCGGCGGATCGACGCCGCCGTGAATCCGCCGACGGGGAAGAGAATATCGAGGAGTCCGACTTCGACGAGGATTGGCCCGCCGAGCGTCCGCCAAGCCGGCGACCCGTGCGGATGCGGGCGCGTCCGCGTCCTGCGACGCGGGAGAGCGCCGAGTCGGAACCCGGCTTCGAACGGGCGATGGCCGCTTTCCAGCGCGTCGCCGCCCGCGCGCAGAAGCGCGCCGTCCGCGCCATTTCCGAAGCCGCCGAACGATTCGAGACGGCGGAAGGCGAACGTGAGGAGGCCCTGGCGCAGGTGGACGCCCGCCTTGCCGATATCGAAGACAAGCTGCATCGCAGCGGCCGTGAAACCGCGACACCCTTGCGCCAGGCCCTGGGCCGGCTGGAAAAGCGGATCGAATCCATGTCGCGCCCGACCGAGGACTCCTTCGACGATCCCGTCCTGCGCCGCCTCGACTCCCGGCTTGGTTCGCTGGTCGCCCGGTTGGAAAAGGCGGAAGAGACCCCCCAGGGGCCGGCCCGCGACGAACAACTGGCGCGGCTGGAAAGGCGTTTCGACGTTTTGGCGGCGCGGCTCGAACGGCTGGCGCCAAACGACGCTTCGTCGCCCCGGCCGAACGCGGCCGCCGCGCCGCCCGTGGATCGCGCCGACTCGCCGCGCCGCCGCGGCCTCGACGACGCCATATCGCAGATTTCCGCGCGCCAGCGCCAGCTCGATTCCGGCGCGGCTGCGCCCTTGCGGGCCTCGCCGCCGCCGCTCGCGGCGCTGCTCGACGAACGTTTCGAGGCCTTGGCGAAGAGATTCGACCGCGCGGCGGAAAAATCCAGCGCGCCGGCGCAGGGAGACGCGCGCATCGACTGCCTGCAGCAGGGGATCGAATCGCTATCCGGCCGACTCGAGGACATGCGCCGCGAAATCACCGCCGCCAATATGGTCGCCCGCGGCGCCGACGCCTCGCGGACGACCGTCGAAACGGCGCTTCGCGACCTCAATCGTCGTGTCGAGGCGGCGCTTTCCGCGCCTTCCGGCGCCGGAATAATCGAAAGTCTGCGCGTCGAACTGGCGGCGCTCGGCCGCGCGCTCGCCGATGTCGCGCCGCGCGGGGCGGTCGCCGGCGTCGAAAGCGCCCTGCGTGATCTTTCCGATCGCGTCGATTCAGCGCGCGAAGCCGCGATGCGCGCCGCCGAAGCGCGAAGCGATCCGACTCCTTCCGCCGAGATCGAGGCTCTTGCTCGTCAGGTCGGCGCCATGAGCCATGCGCTGGAGGACGTCGCGCCGCGCAGCCAGATGCAATCGTTGGAAAACGCCGTGCTCGCATTGGGCGACCGCATCGAGCGCTCGCGCATGGAAGGCCTGCGCGAGGCGGTGCTTGCGCCGATCGAATCGCTCGCTCATGAATTGCGGGACGCCATGAAGGAGGCGGGGGCGTCAGCCAATTTCGACGGCGTCGCCAGGCAATTGAGCGACGTCGAAGCCAAGATCGAGCAACTGCGCCAGGCGGGAGGCGGCGATCGCGCCGATTTCCAGCAGGTCCGTGATCAATCGGAGGCTTTGCGCGACATGATCGCCGCCGCGGTCGAGCAGACGGCGCCGATGGAACGGCTCGAACGGCAAGTCGCGGATCTCGCCGAAAGGTTGGAACAGGCGGCGCGCGAGGCGGGGGCGCAGGGCGCCGCGGGCTGGCGCGAAGTGGAATCGCGCCTCGACGACCTCGCCCTGCGCGTGGATCGCGCGGCCTCGCAAAGCGCCGAAATGCAGCCGCGCGACGATTCGCATTTCGAAGCCCTCTCCCGCCGCCTCGACTATATGCATGAGGCGTTGGCCGCTCGCATTGACGAAGCCAAGCGCGGCGCGCCGGGCGAAGGGCCGGAACAGGCGCTCGAGCCCTTGCTGCGCTCGCTGGCGGAAAAACTCGACACGGCCACGACGCCGCAAGCGGATTCGCGCGCGTTCGAGGCTCTCGAGCGCCAGATCGCGCGCGTTTCCGAACGACTGGAGCGCTCCGATCCGCAGGTCGCGGCGCGTCTCGAAAGCGCCATCGCCGATCTTGCCGCGCGCATCGAGGCGTCGCGCGAATACGAGCGCGAAGCGGCGCGCGAGGCTCTGCGCGAGGCTCTGGCTCTCGCCCCCGCTCCGGGCCGCGACGAAGAAACCGCGCGCGAGATCGCCGATCTGCGTGAAAGGCAGGAATCGTCCGGCCGGCGCGCGCAGGAAACCCTCTCGGCGGTGCACGAGACTTTGGAAAAAGTCGTCGATCGCCTTGCCTTGCTGGAAGACGAGATCGTCGAATCCCGCGCGGCCCCAGCGGATCGGGCGCCGTCGTCGGCCATGCCCGCCGCCGATTTCAACGCCCATGATTTCCTGATGGAGCCCGGCGCCGGCCGTCCCATGGGCGCGGGCGCAGCTCATCCGTCGCGTCCCGACGCGGAAGCGGAGGAAGCGGAAGCCCCGCCGGCCGCCTCCCGCGCGAGCGATGATAATCCGGCCGGTCGATCGGGGCGCGCCAGCCCGCAAGCGAGCTATATCGATGCTGCGCGCCGGGCGCTTGCCGCCCGCAAGGCGGCGACGGCTGCGGACAAAGAACAGGCTGAGCGCAAGCCGCGCGCGGCCGGTCCGGCCGCGCCGGCCGATCGCCGCTCCGCCTTCACACGTCCGCGCGCCGCCGGCGATAAGGCCCATAATCGCCGCATGCCGGCCCTGATCCTCGCGGGCGTCTCGGTGCTGGTTCTCGGCGCTGTCGAAGCGCGACGCCTGCTCGACGGTCCGATGTCGTCGGCGCAATCGGTCATCAGCCAGCCTCTGATCCAAAGGCCGTCGTCCGCCGCCGCCCCGAAATCCGCGACGTCGCAGAAAAAAGCGGCCAAGCCGGCAGAGGCCGCCAAGGCGGCGCCGGCGTCCGCGTCGACAAAGGTCGCGCCGTCCAAGAGCCATGCGCCGAATTCCGCGCCGATCGTGCCCGGGGCGATGACGCCGTCCAAACCGGCCAAGGGCGCGGACAAAGGCGCTTCTCTGCCCGATCCGTTTCCGGTCGGCTCGATCGGCGCGCCCCCCAATACACTTGCCGAGGCCGAGGCCAGCGCGCGCTCCGTCAGCGTCGAGAGGCTGGCGGAAAGGGGCGACGCCGCGGCGCAATACGCATGGGGAGCGCGCCTGGCTGAAGGCCACGGCGTCGACCGCGATCCGACCGCGGCCTTGGCCTGGTTCCGGAAGGCGGCGGCGCATGGCCTCGCCCAGGCGCAATATCGGCTCGGCGTCATTTACGAGAAAGGCATCGGCGCGCCGCGCGATATCAAAAAAGCGGCCACTTATTACCGACAGGCCGCGGCGGCGGGCAATGTGCGCGCCATGCACAATCTCGCCGTGATCGCAGCCGAGGGTTATGACGGCAAACCCGATTACGCCAAGGCTGCGCACTGGTTCCGCCGCGCCGCCGATTTCGGCGTGCGCGACAGTCAGTACAATCTCGCCATTCTCTATGCGCGCGGCGTGGGCGTGCCGCATAGCATGAAGGAAAGCTATGTCTGGTTCGCCATAGCGGCCAAACACGGCGATGACGACGCCGCGAACAAGCGCGATGAGGTCGCGGCGCGGCTCGACGCCAAGACGCTGGCCGCGGCCAAGAAACAGGTCGCCCGATTCCACCCCCGCACGCCGCTCGCCGCGGCCAACGAAGCCCCGCCGATCAAGGCGGCCCAAACCCAAGCCACGGCGGCGCGGACCTGAATGGGAGAATAGCCGCCGGGAACGGCGCCGGCTTGGTTAAATGATCGTCTCTCGGCGACGATTTTGCGGTCTTCACCCGCCGGTGGATAAGCGCGTGACGTCGGCGCCGCATCGGCCGAGCTTGCGCTCCAGCGCCTCGAAACCACGGTCGAGGTGATAGACGCGCTGCACCATGCTTTCGCCCTCGGCTGCGAGGGCGGCGATCACCAGCGATACGGAGGCGCGCAGGTCGGTGGCCATGACCGGCGCGCCCTTGAGCGCCGCAACGCCTTCGACAATGGCGGTGTCGCCTTCGAGTTTTATGCGCGCGCCGAAACGCGCCAGCTCCTGCACATGCATGAAGCGGTTTTCGAAAATCGTCTCGGTAATGCGCGACACGCCCTTCGCCCGGGTCATCAGCGCCATGAACTGCGCCTGAAGGTCGGTGGGGAAGCCGGGGAAGGGCGCAGTGGCGACATCGACCGGCAGAATGGGGCCGCCGAGCCGTCGCACCCGCAGGCCGTCCTCGGCGATTTCGACTGTCGTCCCGCTTTGTTCGAGCGCCTTGAGCGCGGCGTGCAAATGTTCGGCGCGCGCGCCCTGGAGAAGAACGTCGCCGCCGGTCATGGCGACGGCGATGGCGTAAGTGCCGGCCTCGATGCGGTCGGGCAGCACGCGATGACGCGCGCCGCCGAGCCGCGCCACGCCTTCGATCTCAACGACCGACTCGCCGGCGCCGCGGATTTTTGCTCCCATGCTGTTGAGGAGTTCCGCGAGATCGAGAACTTCCGGTTCGCGCGCGGCGTTGTGGAGCACCGTCCTTCCCTGCGCCAAAGCGGCGGCCATGAGCGCGACATGGGTGCCGCCGACCGTGACTTTCGGGAATGTGATCTCGGCGCCGCGCAGGCCGCCGCTGGGCGCCCTGGCGACCGCGTAGCCGCCGTCGATCTCGATCGCCGCCCCGAGCCTTTCCAGCGCCATCAGCAGGAGATCGACGGGCCTTGTGCCGATGGCGCAGCCGCCGGGCAACGACACGCGCGCGTGGCCGCAGCGCGCCAAGAGCGGCGCGATCACCCAGAAGCTGGCGCGCATGCGCGACACCAGCTCATAGGGAGCGACGGTGTCGACAATGTCGCGCGCCGAAATATGCACGGTCTGGCCGGCGTCCTGCTCCTCGCCATGGCGGCGGCCGTCGATGGAATAATCGACGCCATGATTCGAGAGAATGCGCACCAGCAGGCTGACGTCGGCGAGGCGCGGCAGATTCTCCAGCGTCACCATGCGATCGGTCAGCAGCGAGGCGATCATCAGCGGCAGCGCGGCGTTCTTGGCGCCGGAAATGGGAATGATTCCGTTCAGCTCCTTGCCGCCGACAATGCGAATGCGATCCATGAAACCTCGCTTCTGGCGCGGGCGTCCCTTCCGCGTTTCGCCCGAATGTCCCAAATTTCGGCCGCGCCGGGCGACCAGTCTGGCGGCGTCATATAAAGGTTATGACGACGAAGAGCCAGACTCCTCCTCGGCAAAAGCCTTGCGTTGGCGGCTCTGCGCCTTGCGGCGGCGCAAATTGGCGCGCAAAGCTTCCGCCAAACGCTGCTTTTCCGCCAGCTTTTTCGACGAAAGAGCTTTGCCTTGACCTGGAGCGGGATGGGCGGGGTCGGGCTTTTCTTCCTGATCCATGGCGGCGATCCTTTCGGATCGGCGGTTCTATTCTGGATTTTGGGCGAGAACAAGCTTGGCGGGCGCCGGCAAGCGAAAAGCGGCGGAGCAAACCAGAACTTGCCTTGACGGTCTCGCTGTGGCAGAAACCGCGCGCCTTGCCGGCCCGTTTCGCCGGTCGCGCGCGCTGCGGTAGCTCAGTGGTAGAGCACTCCCTTGGTAAGGGAGAGGTCGAGAGTTCAATCCTCTCTCGCAGCACCA
>CAYRNB010000064.1:0-18443 GCA_964425315.1 uncultured Rhodoblastus sp. | reverse complement strand
ATCACGGACAGGGTTTGTCCGTCCGCTTTTCTGCGGCCGGCAGGACCTTGGCGCTGATCCTAGCGGCCCTTGCGTTAAGATTTGTTTTCGCGGCCATAACAGGGCTGGGCGTCGATGAATCCTATACCGTCGCCACCAGCCGCGCCTTCGCCTTGAGCGCTTTCGACCATCCGCCGCTCGCCTGGTGGATGGCCCACGCCGCCGCCGCCCTTTTCGGCGAACACGATTTTCTCCTGCGCATGCCCTTCGTCCTGATGTTCGCCTTGACCACCTGGCTGATGTTCGCCTTGACTCGGCGTCTTTATGGCGACGAGGCGGGCTTTTACGCGGCCCTGGCGCTCAATCTCTCGCCAGTCCTGGGGGTCGTGGACGGTTCATGGATTCTGCCGGACTCGCCGCTGCTTCCGTCTCTTCTCGCCTGCGGCTACGCTCTCGTCCGCGCCTTTTTCGACCAGGACTCGCGGCGGACGCCCTGGTGGATGCTGCTCGCCGGTATTTGCGCCGGCCTCGCCCTGTTGTCAAAATACCACGGCGTCTTTCTGTTTTTCGGCGCCGGCCTGTTCATGCTGACCGTCCGCTCCCGACGTTTCTGGCTGGCCACGCCCTGGCCTTATGCGGCGGCCTTGCTCGCCGCGCTGGTTTTCACGCCGGTGCTGGTCTGGAATGCGGATCATCATTGGGTTTCTTTCCTGTTCGAGCTCAATCGCACGGGCCATGCGAAATTCCAGCCGTTCATGCCGCTGCTTCTGCTCGCTCTGCATTCTCTCTGGCTTGCGCCCTGGATTTTCCTGCCGCTCGCCGCCCTGATCGTCCGCACGGCCAGGCGCGGGCCGGCGGCGGAAAAAGACTGGCTGCTCTTCTGCCTCGGAATCGGGCCGATCGTCTTTTTCACCCTGGTTTCCATCTATTCGAGCAGGCGCGTCTATCCGCATTGGGCCATGCCGGGCTATCTTTTCTTCTTCCCGCTGCTCGGCAGGGAGATAGCGGATCGCCTCGCGCGCGGCGCGCGCTGGCTGCGCCTGGGACTGATTGCGGCGATCGCGGTCATCCCCGTCGGCATGGCGTTCGCCGCCACGCTCCCTTATCGGCCGATTCCTGGTCTGGGGCTTTTGCGCCATCCAATGTTCGAACTGCTCGATTGGAATGGCTTTGACCGATACCTGGCCGAGAACCGCCTGAACCGGCCCTATACGTTCATCGCCGCCAAAAGATGGCTCTACGCCGGCAAGCTCGACTACGCCTTGCACGGCGCGAGGCCGGTGCTGTGCCTGTGCCACGATCCCCGCGGCTACGGCGTGATCCGCGATCCCAAAAAATATATCGGCTGGGACGCGGTCATTGTCGCGCCCAACATGACGCTCTTCGACGCCAAGGTTCGCTACGGTTTTTACTTTGACTCGATCGAGCCGCTGCCGCCCTTCGTCCTCATGGAGGACGGGAGAAAGACGATTGGGATGAACGTCTTCCTGGCGAAGAACTTTCAGCACCCGGCGCCGGAATTCTCGCTGCACAGGCAAAGCGAAGGCGACGCATTCGACGCCGATCGCGCCCGCCTCTTCGGCCCCTCGCCGCCGGACGACGGGAGGTAAAAATTTTACGTTTGCTTCCCGGACGAATGAAGAAGACGGGCGGCATCCGGTCGCAGATTGAAAATCCGGAACAGGCTGAACAGCTGGCGGTGGCGTTACAGTCAAGTTGCACTATCAGCAAGACGACAGTGGATGGGCGCCGCCCGGATGAACCCCACGGGGGATCGATTGCGGGCGGTTTGCCTTCCTCCGCGGTGGAGGCCGTCAATAGCCTTTGGTCGCTTGGCGAACGGAAATCCGCGCGGCTGGCCGCGCTTGGCTTGGGCGCTCGTCAACAAACAGATGATCGCCATCGCGACGGAACACCACCGACGCGTCCGGTTGGCCTAGCGCGCCAGGCGTCGAAATTTTGGCCCTCTGCCCAGGCTTCAGCGACGTGACGAAACGCATCGGCTGGCCGGCGTTGTCCATCGTGACAACGACGACGAATTCGGCGCCCTTGGGCGCGTAATAGACCGTGCCGCGGTATCCGCCCAGCGCCACGTCCTGCCCGGAATAGGCGTTCAACGCGCGGGCTTGCGTCCCCATCGGGAGCGTCATTAACCCGGCGGTGGCGATTGCCGCCGACATCAGAATTCTTATCGATCGGTTTGCCATCGGAGCCTCCCCGTATAGGTTCGTTCAAAGAACATTATTGTCGTTTCGCCGCGGAGTTCCGAGGTCCGCGGCGATCATTGGACTTGGCGCTCGCCACCTCAACGAATCGAGGCCATAGCGACAATTTCGAATTGCTCTCCGGTGACCGACGGTTCCGCCGCCTGCGCCACCATGAAGGCGTCGCCTTGCGACGAATTCTGCCAGGCGATCAGCTGCGACATGATTCCATTGGCCCGGTTGAGCGAGGAATCGTCCGAGACGCTGGGGAAATAGCCCTGAGCGTCGGCGCCTGTCGACATTTGCGCCACTTGCTCGAAATCGGCGTTGCCGGGTTGCGTCTGCGCGAGTTCGTAAGTGTTGCTTTCCGACGAGTTCAGCCAGGCGATCTGCTGCCGAAGCACGCCGAGATTCTGGTTCAGCGTCGGGTCGTTGGAGATCGCCGGGCCGAAGCCCGCAACCCGGCCCGGCTGCAGGGCGAAAGCCCCGACGACCGCGGCGATGGTCAAGCCGGAAACGGCAAAGGCGAGTGTGAAATGACGTTTCAACATGGGATCCTCCATTCGCATCGAGCGGGATCCTGTCTGGCGAGAGGCGCCAGGAGAATTCGGCCCGGTGGGGCGGAAGGCGGCGCCGGCGCCAGGGAAATCCATTTGCGCGTCTTTGCCTCCCGATGCGCACCGGATCATTCTTCCGTCACGGCCAAAATGGCGCCGGCGCGCTTACCGATAGGCAACCAATTGCGCCGAGCGGCGTTTTTTGCGCAGAAAGTCTGGTTTTGGCCGGAAAGCCGGGGCAAGGGCCGGTGAAATGTTTTTCGTCGCCTCCCCTCGGGGCCAAATTTCCTTTGCGAACTTACCGATTGGGCGGGGGCCGCCTCTTGAGTGCAGAAGTCGCCAATATTGCCGGCGCAAAGCGGAAGCAAGAACCCGTCGCGTCGGCGCCCGTCGCCTGGGGCGCGGGCCGGATCACGCCGCCGAGTCTCACGGCCGTTGCGCCCCATGCGCGCCTTTTCTCTCTGCTCGATGCGGCGCTGGCGCGTCCGATCGTCTGGCTTCAAGGCCCGCCCGGCGCGGGCAAAACTACGCTCGTCGCCAGCTGGCTCGCCGCACGGCGGCTCGAACCCGTTTGGCAGAGGCTCGACGCAGAGGAATCCGACCCTTCGACTTTTTTCTTCTATCTTGGCATGGCGGAAGCGCGGGCGCGCGGCGCCGACGCGGCGCCGCGGCTGCCGCCGCTGACGCCCGAATATCAGTTCGGCGCGGGCGCCTTCAGCCGTAATTTCTTCCAAAAATTGTTCGAGGGGGCGAACCCGCCGATCGTTGTTTTCGACGATTACCAGGAAGTCGGTCCCGCTTCCGCCGTGCATGACCTTCTGGCCAAAGGCTTGAAGGAAATCCCCCATTGCGGCCATGTCATCGTGCTCAGCCGCGCCCCGCCGCCGAAGGAATTCGCGCGGCTGCGGGTCAATGGCCAAGTTGAGGTTCTAGCCCCCGAAAACCTTCTCCTGCAGGCCGAAGAGGCGGCGGCGATCGCCGAAATGCGCGGCGTGAGCCTTGACGCCGAACGGCTCGAACAGGCGCTTGATCTGAGCCGAGGCTGGACCGCCGGCCTGATCCTGGTGCTGGAGGCGGCCCGCTCGGGCGTCGCCATTCAAGCCGGCGGCGCCGGGACCGCGCCCGAGCTTCTGTTCGACTATTTCGCCGGCGAAGTGCTGAACGTCTTGGGCGAGAAGGAACAACGGACCTTACTGTGTCTGGCGGCCATGCCGGGCATGACCGCCGAAGCAGCCGCGAAGCTCGCGGACGACCCGAGCGCCGGCGAATTGCTGGAGCGTCTGGCGCGGCGCGGCTATTTCACCACAAGCGACGCGGAAGACCCGCCGAATTATCACTTCCATCCTTTGTTTCAGCAATTTCTCTGGGCCGAGGCGCGGCGAAAGTTCGGCGAGGCCGAATGGGGCCGGCTGCGGCTCGACGCCGCGCGAAGCCTTGCGGAATCCGGCCAGCCGGAAGCCGCTGCCGCGATGCTGTGCGAGGCGGGCGCCTGGGACGAACTGGCGCGGCTCATCTGTGCGGCGGGACCGCGTCTCATCGAATCGGGACGCCACAAAACTCTGTCGTCGTGGTGCGACATGCTGCCGCCGTCGTGGATCGAAGCCTCCGGTTGGCTCAGCTATTGGGCGGGGATTTCCCGTCTGCCATTCGCCGCCGCCGCCAGCCGGCCGGTTTTGCGGCGCGCCTTGACGATGTTCGCGCAAACGGACGACGCTACGGGCGCTTTTCTCGCCTGGTCGCAGGTCGTCTTGTCAATTTTGACCGACGATTTCGCGGACAATGCGCTGCTCGACGAACTTGTCGTTCAATTGCGCGATCTCGTTGGCCGCTTCCCTTCCTTTCCTTCGGCGGAAATCGAAGGCTGGGTCGCCGTTGGCATGTATGCCGCGCTGAGCCGCAGAAGCATTGACCGGGCGGAAATCGCCTCTTGGAAACAGCGCGCGATCACAGCGTCACAAAAGACCGGCAACCGTGCGCTGCTCGCCCTGGTTCGTCTTTGCGCCGTGGTCTATGACTTGATCGACGCCAATTATGCGAGCGCCCAAGAGCAATTGGCGGTGATGCCGCGCCCGGAATCCTTGGCCGACGCGCCTCTCGAAAGATCGATGGTTTATCTTGCTTTGGTGGCGATGCAGCACTATCGGCAGGCGCCCGGCTCGTGCGTGGAGACGGCGGAACTGGCGCACCGGAATGACAGCGCCGCGGGCATTTATCCTTATTCCCACTGGAACGCCGGATTCGCGGCACAGGACTGCCTAAGGGATGGCGCTCTCGATTCCGCTCGATTCTGGCTGGATCGCTGCGCCGCCTATACCGATCGCGTTTCGGGAGAACGAAGCGGCTTCTATTATGGGGTGAATGCGATCGCCGAATTTTATGGCGGAAATATTGATCGCGCGATGAAAAGCGCGAGAAATGGCATTGAAGTCGGCGCCGCCGCCCACTACCCGAACGTGGAGGGCCACCTTCGGTCGATCTATGCCGAGTTGCTGATCGTCTCTGGCGATTTGGTCGGGGCCGCCGAACAGATCGCGATGACGGAGCGCGTCTTGTCTCAAGGCGCGGTGGAAATAATACGATTGCGCTTGGAATTCGAGCGGGCGGAATTTCTCCACCAAAACGGCCGCGAGGAAGAAGGACTGGCGGCGCTGCGTAAGGCCCTCGAGCTTGGAAAAAGCAGCGGGGCGCGCCGGCTGCTGCTGATCCATCCGTTGGACGCCAGCTTGTGCGCCCGGGCGCTCGCCCATGATATCGAGCCAGAATACACGCGCCAACTGATACAACTCAGTCCGGTACAGCCGCCGGAGGACTTGATCCCGGAATGGCCCAGGCCGCTGAAAGTCGTCACGCTTGGCTCCTTCCAACTGCTCAAGGACGGCGAACCGCTGGCTCTGTCGCGCAAGACGCCGCGACGGCTGTTCAACGTGCTCAAGGCGATCGCCGCCTTCGGCGGCTGCGATGTGCCGCAGGAAAAAATCATCGACGCGGTCTGGACGGACGAGGACGGCGATTCAGCCCGCCAATCCTTCGATGTCGCCGTCCACCGCCTGCGAAAATTGCTCGGCGACGCTCAGGCCATCGTGGTCAGGAACGGCAAGATCGGCTTCGATCCGACGCGCTGCTTCTTCGACGTCTGGGGGTTCGAAAAAGCTTGCGCCTGCAAGGGCCCGCCGTCGGAAGCGGCCGAACGCGGTCTTCGCCTCTATCATGGCGATTTCCTTAGCGAGGATGAGAATTTGCCCTGGGCCGTTCCGTTGCGCGAGAAATTGCGGGCGCAATACGTCAAGGCTATCGAGACGCACGCTTCGGCCTGGCAATCCGCCGGCGATTTTTCACACGCGGAAGAGCTTTATGGGGCCGGCTTCGCCGCCTGCCCCGACGCCGAACCGCTTTATCAGGGCTTTTTCCGCTGTTGCGGGACGACGGGCCACAAGAGCGAGGCGATCGAAGCCTATCGGCGTCTGCATGTCGCCTTGGCGGAGGCGGGGCGCGCGCCATCGCCCACGACGGAGGCGCATTTTCATGCCCTCGATGCATGAATCTGTCGACGCGCCAACGCGCAGAGTTCACTTTTCCAGCAAAGACGTCCCTGCGTCGCGCCGTGTCCGCAGCGGGTCGCCCTGAGCCGCTGGCCTGGCGCGCTTGCAATTCGGCCGCGGGCAACCCAGCTTTACCGGCAGGCAATGGGCGCGCCGGCGGTTCGGTCGCGCCCGTAATGATCGAGACCCATGCCCGAATTTCTGCGCGAAACTTCTTATCTCCGGCTGCCGCCCGAATTTTACGCCAGGGCGGAGGTCTATCCGGCGCCGGCGCCAAAATGGGTCCTGTTCAATGACGATCTGGCGCGCGATCTCGGCCTGCCGCCGGACGCCGCCTCGCCGGAACTGCTCGAACGCCTGTCGGGCGGCCCGCCGCCGGCGGGGCGCGACAATATAGCCCTTTGCTATGCCGGCCATCAATTCGGCCAATGGAACCCGCGCATGGGCGACGGACGGGCCGTCATGGTCGGAGAAATCGAAGCGCCGAACGGAAAGGCCTATGACGCGCATCTGAAGGGATCGGGCCCGACGGCCTTCGCGCGGCGCGGCGACGGGCGCGCCACTTTACCGTCCATGCTGCGCGAATATGTGGTCAGCGAGGCCATGGCCGGACTGAAGATTCCCGCCACCCGCTCGCTCGCCGTGGTCGCCACCGGCGCGCCGGTTTATCGCGAAACGCCGCAGCCGGGCGCGGTGCTGACCCGCATCGCCTTGAGCCACATCCGCGTCGGGACTTTTGAGTACGCCGCCCAGACCGACGCGCGCAAGGACGAAGGCCCCATCCTGACGCGGGCGCTGGCCGATTACTGCCTCGCCCGCCATTATCCCGAAATCGCCGGGGCGGACGACGCCTACGCTTCCCTTTACGCCGCCGTGGTCGATCGGCAGGCGCGGCTGATCGCGCAATGGATGCAGGTCGGCTTCATCCATGGCGTGATGAATACCGACAATATGTCGGTTTCCGGCGAGACCATCGACTTCGGGCCTTGCGCCTTCATGGACACGTTCAACCGCAGCCAGGTCTACAGTTCGATCGATCACGGCGGCCGCTACGCCTTCAACCGCCAGGCGCCGATCGCCATGTGGAATCTCGCCCGCCTCGGCGAGGCCCTGCTGCCGCTGTTCGGCCGCGAGGAGGCCGAAGCCGTGAGCCTCGCCCAAGAAATTCTCGAATCCTTCCGTGTCATTTACGGTGCGGCCCTGGCCGAGGGCATGACGCGAAAACTCGGCCTGCGCCCCGGCGAAGCACAAAATCAGCCTTTCATCGCCGGGCTTTGGCGCCTGCTGGAGGAGGGCGGGGCGGATTTTACCCTGTTCTTCCGCCGCCTGACGCAGGTCGCCGGCGGCGGCCAGAAAAAGGAAGAGAATTTGGCCGGCTTTTTCGCCCTTTTCGCCGAAGCGCCCGAGGCGGCGCGCCAAGCGGCGGCGGATTTCCTGTCGCAATGGCGCTCCCTGACCGAGGGCGACGACTGGCCCGAGCGTCTGCGCGCCATGCGGGCCGCCAATCCGATCGTCATCGCGCGCAACCATCGCGTCGAACAGGCGCTCGCGCGCGGCGCGGAGGGCGATCTCGCGCCCCTGCGCCGGCTCTGCGCGGCGCTGAAAAATCCGTTCGACGAACCGACGCCGCAAGACCCGGATGACGATCTGGAATCGCCGCCAAAACCGGAAGAACGCGTTCTGGCGACCTTCTGTGGAACTTAACCGCTTACGCATCGATTCAAGCAGCTAAAATTAACTTTTTTTTCATGGCCGCCGCGCATGATTTTGCCAGTTTTCGCGCGACGGACGAACTCGCTTCGGCCGCGCCAGCCTGCGGTCGGGGGCGATGAAATTCACCGAATTCGAACATCACTATTTGCCGCATATTCTCATCCCGTTGCTCGGCGGCCTGTTCGTTCTGTGCGCGGCGCAAAGGGCGGCGCGAGCGGAGCCGGCCCACGCCATGCTCGGCCCGAACAGCTTTGTCGTCAGCGACGCTGACGGTTACGGCGTCAACGATTGCATCATGAATGGCGACGATTGCGCGAAAATCGTCGCCGACGCCTGGTGCGAGGCGCATGGCCACGGCGCGGCCAAGGCCTATGGCCCGGCGAGCGACGTCACCGGCGCGATTCATAAGGTCGCGGCCAAGGTCGGGGCAAGCTCCACGCCCGCGCGCGTCATGGGTCGCGACGACGTCTTCATCACTTGCGGCGAGTGATCTGAAACGCGCCGTTCAGCGGAGGTAGGCGCTGCACTTCGGCGTCTGCGCTTCGCCCCAGGGCTGGATCGCCACGGTCGATGTCGAGTTTTTCGGCGAGCCTTCGATCAGCTTATCCGTATAAGCCATATAGACCAGCACGTTGCGCTTGGCGTCGCAGCCGCGCACGATCTGCATGTGCTTGAACAGAAGCGAGCGGCTCTCGCGGAAAACCACCTCGCCTTGCGAAAACTTCCCCTTGAAGGCGATCGGGCCATATTGCCGGCAGGCGAGCGACACGTCCGAGGTCTGCTCCGCCACGCCGAACATGCCGGCGACGCCGCCTCTTTCCGGCGTGGTGTAATAGCAGGCGACGCCCGAAACCAATGGATCGTTGATGGCGTAGGTCGCCAATTTATCGTTGGGCGTCAGCAGCTTGAATGTCGTCGATTT
The DNA here is from genome assembly GCA_964425315.1 of uncultured Rhodoblastus sp. Classification (GTDB taxonomy): domain Bacteria; phylum Pseudomonadota; class Alphaproteobacteria; order Rhizobiales; family Beijerinckiaceae; genus Rhodoblastus. The sequence continues at coordinate 9,529 of CAYRNB010000064.1, read as the reverse complement.
ACGGAAGATCAGGTCCGGCTCCTCGCCGGCGTATGCCGCGGCGGCGCCGGCGGCCCAGATTGCAAGGAAACAGAACAGAGTTTTCGCGAAACCGGTTTTCATCGCCTGGCGCTCCCTGGCAGGATTTCCGAAAAGTGGTCGCCGGTTCTCGGACAAAAATCCTGCCCAAAAAGAATGGCCACGCTTATATGAGACTTGAGGCCGGAGAATAAAACCCGCCCGGCTAAGGCGACCTTATGACAGACGGCGCGCCAGGATCGTGAAAAACGGCATGCGCCGGATACGTCGAAAGTGGGCGCCCATGTTTATCGGTTTCAGTGAATGGAAATCCGATACGCCTTTGCTCAATTCAGCCGAACGCGCCGGCCCTTCAATCGATGGCAAGCCCCTAGACGGAAACCATTTTTTTGGAATCCCCGACCACAATATCGATACGTCTTTCAACCGTATGGGGCGGCCATGGCGGCTCAATTCATTCGTATCGTGGCCACACCGCCTGGCGAAGCGCCGCTGTGGGTGCGGGAGAAATGGGTTGGCCTTTGCTTGCCGCTGGCCGGCGGCCAAATTCGGCGCGAAGCCTATGTATCCGGCGTGCTGTCCGGACCGCGCAATAGATTTGTCGCTTTGGCGTGGCGATTTCTCGGCAGGCTCGACAGGCAATCCGGCTATGCGGTTTACGCCGGCGACGCTTTAACCGAACTTGAAAAGAACGCTCCGGACGCGGCGGCATGGTGGCGAGAAAACGCGTCGCGATCGGTGGCGCCGGGACGGAAATTTCTTTTTCGTGCGCCTTGCTGCAAATTAGTCCCGAAGGCCAGCGCGGCGCCTCCACTGGCTAAGGCTCCGCCGGCGCCGCAAGGCCGGATGCGCCCGGCTGCGGCGCGCATCGCTCTTCATCGCGCCCCCATTGCTCCCGCGCTTATCCTCGCCCTGGTCCTGTTTGGCGGGTTCTGGAATTGGAGCCATCCCGTCCGACCGGAGCGGCAGGCCAAGGTTCATGGCGATCTCTTGGACTGGAGCTTGCATAGATCGAGCCGCGGCCAAAGCCAGACCGTGCACATGCGGATCGCCGGTCGTCCGGAGCAGTTTCGTATCGATCCGGCCATATTCCGCGATCTGATGCGCGACAGGCTTCCGGCCGGCTTCGTCAAAGGCGCCGCGATCGACGTTACGGTCGACGCCGCCCAGCTCGCCCAGCCGATTCATCCGTTGCTCGAGCCCGGCGTCGCTATGGTCTGGGTCAACGGTCTGGTCGTGAACGGCGTGACGGCGTTTTCGCTAAAGGATGTCCTCCAGCACGAGAAGGCTGAGTGGACCGGATGGTTCGCGCTGGCGGCGGCGGCTGCGGCATATCTGGCGTTCACGATCAAGAGCGGGCGCAGACGGCGCGTCGGCGCCTAGACGCTACGAGTCTGCGAGCCTGTTTGGGGGAACGGCCCGACGGCGGCGCAAGGCAAGGCGCGCAACATGCGAAAGCGCAAATAACGCATTGGTCAAAATCGGTTTCGTGGCTGGCCGCTCATTTCGGCCACGCCTATATGACGGAGAGTTTGAAGAAGAAAGACCTTAACCTTCGGAGCCGTCATGACCTCTCCGCCGAGCCTGTTCATTTCGCACGGCGCCCCCAATCTGCTGCTCTGCGACAGCCCGACCAGACGTTTTCTGCGGCGGCTGGGCGAAGAGTTGCCGCGCCCGAAGGCTATACTGGTTATGAGCGCGCATTTCGAGACCGCCTCGCCGACCTTCGAGGCGGGGTCGCGGCCGGGGATGATTTACGACTTCGGCGGGTTCGAGGAGGAGCTTTACCGTATGAGCTATCCCGCGCCCGGCGCGCCCGCCCTGGCCGAACAGGCGGCTGCTTTGGCGACGAATGCGGGGTTTGCGGCGGAAATTTCGCGTGGGCGCGGCTTCGACCACGGCGCCTGGGTTCCGCTGATGCTGCTGTTTCCGCAAGCCGACGTTCCGGTGGCGGCCCTTTCCGTCCAGCCGCGCCAAAGCGGCGCGCATCACCTGGGGCTCGGGCGGGCGCTCGCGCCTTTGCGCGAGGAGGGCGTCCTGATCCTTGGCTCCGGCGGCGCGACCCATAATCTCGGCGCCTTTTTCGGCGGCGGCGCGGAAAAGACGCCGGACTGGGCGGAAAGCTTCAACCAATGGATTTGCGAGCGCGCCGAAGCCGGCGACGAGGGTGCGGTCGCCGAATGGGAAAAAGGCCCGGAGGCGCGGCGCAATCACCCGACGCCCGAACATTTCCAGCCTTTCCCCTTCGCCTTCGGCGCCGCAGGGCCGGGCGGAAAAGGCAAGAGGCTGCACCGCGACTTTATCGGCCCGATCAGCCTCGACGCTTATGCTTTCGCCTGAGATGCGCTTGAAAACCGCCGCTTTCCGGCGTCATTTTGTCATGACGGATTGGCGCTTTAGCCGCGGCGGTGTATAGACCGCCTTTCCCAGACCGCGGCGGCGCGCCGCCTTGGAGTTTTTGTGTGTGATGGAACGTTGGTCGCCCGATAGCTGGAGGTCCAAGCCGATCGTTCAGGTTCCGGTCTATCCGGACGCCGCGGCCCTGGCCGAGGTGGAAAAGCAGATCGCCGGCTTCCCGCCGCTGGTTTTCGCCGGCGAGGCGCGCAAGCTGAAGCAGAATCTCGCAAAAGTCTGCGCCGGCGAGGCTTTTCTGTTGCAGGGCGGCGATTGCGCCGAAAGTTTCGCCGAACATTCGGCCGACAATATCCGCGATTTCTTCCGCGTCTTCCTGCAGATGGCGGTGGTCATGACCTTCGGCTCGGCCATGCCCGTGGTCAAACTCGGCCGCATCGCCGGACAGTTCGCCAAGCCGCGCTCGGCGCCGACCGAAACCATGAACGGGCTGGAACTGCCCTCCTACCGCGGCGACATCGTCAACGACATCGCCTTCACGGCCGAGGCGCGCGAGCCCGACCCGCGCCGCCAGTTGATGAGCTATCGCCAGTCGGCGGCGACGCTCAACCTGTTGCGCGCCTTCGCCACCGGCGGCTACGCCAATCTGGAGAACGCCCATCGCTGGATGCTCGGCTTCGTCAAGGACAGCCCGCAGTCGGAGCGCTACCGCCAACTCGCCAACCATATCACCGAGACCCTCGGTTTTATGCGCGCCATAGGGCTTGATCCCGAGCACCATCAGGAATTGCGCCAGACCGATTTCTTCACCTCGCACGAGGCGCTTCTGCTCGGCTACGAACAGGCGATGACACGCGTCGATTCGACCAGCGGCGATTATTACGCCACATCCGGCCATTTCCTGTGGATCGGCGACCGCACCCGCCAGCCCGACCACGCCCACATGGAATTCATGCGCGGCATCAAGAATCCGATCGGCCTGAAATGCGGGCCGACGCTCACGCCGGACGGCCTGCTGCAGTTGATCGACATCCTCAATCCGGCCAATGAGCCGGGCCGCCTTACGCTGATCGCGCGATTCGGCGCCGACAAGGTCGGCGACCATCTGCCGGCGCTGGTTCGCGCGGTGCGGCGCGAGGGCAGGAATGTCGTGTGGTCCTGCGACCCGATGCACGGCAACACGGTCAAGGCCGGCGCCTATAAGACGCGGCCCTTCGACAAGGTGATCCAGGAAATTCGCTCTTTCTTCGACGTGCACCGCGCCGAGGGGACCTATGCCGGCGGCATCCACCTGGAAATGACCGGCGCCGATGTCACCGAATGCACGGGCGGCGCGCGCGCCTTGTCGGAAGCCGACCTGCGCTCGCGCTACATGACCTATTGCGACCCGCGCCTCAATGCGGAACAGGCGATCGAAATTGCTTTTCTGGTGGCGGAAAAGCTCAAAAAGGACCGCCTGGCCTCGAATGTCGAGGTTGACGCCGCCGAATGATTTTTTGAACCTGACGGAGACGCCGGCGCCAAAGATCACCAAAAAACCCCATTGCCGGTTCAAACGGTCCGGTGGCGGTCGGCCGGTTTGATGGGAATCGCCTGCCGGCGAGCGCGGTCAAATCATTTTGCCGCAAGGTTTTCGGGGCGCGGTGGAGGAGAATTCTTGCACGGTGAAGTGAAGGGGCCGATGCGGCGGGGCAGTAAGCAGGAGGCTTTGCGCTTAACCGGAGGACTGGTTTTCGCCAGCCTGTTTTTGGTCTTTGGCGCGGCGGCGCAGGCGCAGGGCGTCGATTGCGCCCAGCTGAAGGCGGCGCTGAACGCTCCCGTCCAGACCGATCCGGCGGCGGCGGCCGAAGCAAGGCGCGTGCGGGCGAAATTTAAGCAGACCGCGGCCTACGCCCATTCCATCGGTTGCGACAATCACCAGTTCCTGTTTTTCGGCAAGGCGCCGCCGCCGCAATGCGGCCGTATCAAGACGCACATAGCCGATATGAAGGCGCGCTATGAGGCTCTGCGGGCGCGGGCCAGCGGCGACAGCCCGCAAAGGCGGGCGCTGGCTCAGCGCTATAACGCCTCCTGCGTCGCCCAGCCGCATCGCGAAAAGAGCTTTTTCGACGTCTTGTTCGGCGGATTTGGCGAAGCGCCGATGAACCAGGAGGCGCAGCCGGCCGTGGCCCCGCCTTCGGCCGGCTATAGCGCCGGCTCGGAGGTTCTGTGCGTGCGCACCTGCGACGGCGGCTATTTTCCGATGAGTTTCTCGACCAGCACCGCCAGCATGCAGGATCTGCAGGCGCTCTGCTCGGCGCAATGCCCCAATACGGAAGTCGAGGTCTTCACCCGGGTTCCCAACGCCGACATCACCACCGCGGTGAGCGCGGATGGAACGCCCTATCGCGATCTGCCCAACGCGCTGCTCTACACCAAGAGTTACGATCCCAGCTGCGCCTGCAAGCCGCCGAATGAAAGCTGGGTCGAGGCGCTCGGCAACGCCGAGCAGGTCCTCGACCAGATGGGCGGCGCCAAGGCGAGCGACACCACCGTCACGGTCGAGCAGTCCAAGGCCATGTCGCAGCCTCTGCCGGCGAAGCCCGGCAAGGGCGGCGCCGCCAAGCCCGAAACCGCCGCGCCTTCGCCCGCCGCGCCCAAACCCGCCGTCACGGCGCCGCGAGTCAAGTCTCATGTGCGGGTGGTGGCGCCGAACCTCTAAGCGGGAGTTCGTTGGCGCGGCGACGAATTCCTGCATCGAGCGTTTTGATTTAGCGAGATTTTTATCCGACATCCGGCGTCCGCCATTCGGAAACCCTGCTTAGCGAGGACCTGCGCCGCTTTTGCGCTCTCTGCTGGTTCACTTCGGCCCTTGGGCGATTTTCGCGCTGGTCATGCTGGAAAGCTCCGGCCTTCCCTTGCCGGGAGAAACGGCGCTGGTCGCCGGGGCGATCGCCGCCGGCCGCGCGCATGACGGGCCGATTGGCGAAATCATCGCTCTGGCCGCCGCCGGCGCCATTTGCGGCGACAATATCGGCTTCTGGATCGGGCGCGAATTCGGCCTGAAATTGCTCCTGCGTCATGGCGCGCGCCTCGGCCTTGACGAGGGAAAGCTCAAGTTGGGGCAATATCTTTTCCTGCGTTTCGGCGGCGCCATCGTTTTTTTCGGCCGCTTCGTCGCGGTGTTGCGCGCTTTCGCGGCGGTGCTGGCCGGGGCGAACAATTTCTCACCCGGGCGCTTTTTCCTGTTCAATGCGGCCGGCGCAATCGTCTGGGCCAGCGCCTATGGTCTCGGCGGCTATTGGCTCGGCGCCGATTTCGAGAAGCTCGTCGGTCCGATCGGCGCCGCCGGAATAGCGGTCGCGCTCGGCCTTATTTTGCTCTTCTGGCTTTATTATCGCCGCCACCAGGCGAGGATGATCGAGATCGCCAAGGCGGCCTTGCCGGGGCCTCTGGTCTTGCCGGGGCGAGCTAAAGATTAAGAAGGTTTCCTGTTTTCCGCGGGCTCTTGGCCCGATCAACTGCTGTAGCGCTTGACGCCCTCGGCGACCGAGTCGCCGATATGTTCGCGGGTGATGATTCCGACGACATTTTCCGGGTGCGGACGCTTGCCGTCTGCGAAGACCACCGCGCTTGACGCGCGCTGGCGCGCCATATGCGATATGACGTCGAACATGATTTCGGTCTCGCACGCGAGGACGAAATTTTTTTGCGCAATGTCGCCCATGCGCACGCTGACGACGCCGTGTTCGAGACCGCCGCACAGGGCGGTGTCGACCCCAACCACCCCGACGACATGGTCGCCGCGCGTCACCACCACATGTTTCATGCCGCCGGCGTGAGCGGGATCGCGCAGGAAGGCGGACAAGTCGGCGTCGGCCGGCAGCAGGACGAGGTCGCGGCGCATGACGTCGGCGGCGGGCCGGACCATGAACATTTCGGCGTGCAGCGCCTTGGGCACGAAATGGCGGCGCGCGACCAGCTTGATCGTGTAGATGTCTTCTTTGCTGAGCAGGCGGCGCACGCCGAGCGCCAGGGCGGTCGCCATGATGGTCGGCATGACGATATCGTAATCGCGCGTCATTTCGAACAGCATGGTGACGGCGGTCATGGCCGCGCCGGTTGCGCCGCCGACCATGGCCGCCATGCCGACGATGGCGCAATTGGCCACAGTGACGCCGCTCGCCGGCGCGAAATGCAGGAAAAAAGCGCCGACGCTGGCGCCGAGCGTCCCGCCCATGAACAGGGATGGCGAAAAAATGCCGCCCGATCCGCCGGAGCCCAGGCTGGTGGTCGTCGCATAGAGCTTTGCGGCCATGAGGAGCAGCAGCAGCGCCGGCGCGCCGAGGCCGCCGGTGAGGATGGCCTCGATGGTCGCATAGCCGACGCCTTCGACATAATAATGCCCATAGAGGCGAAACAGGGAATAGAACAGGACGCCGACCGTCAGCATGCCGATGGCGTGGCGGAGATAGCCGTTGCCGATGCGCTCGTAAACGTCATCGAGCAGGGCGAGGCCGCGGACGAAGGCGGCGGCGGCGAGGCCGGTCAGCAAGCCGATGCCGCCATAGAGGACCATTTCCGGCACGGTGGCGGCGTGATCGAGCAGCAGGTCGGCCGGCACATTGAACGCCGGCCTGATGCCGAGAAAGATCCGGCTGACGAAAGTGGCGACGCCGGTCGAAAGCGCCACCGGCAGGAAGGTGCGGGCGGAGACCTCGGGCATCATCAGTTCTACGGCGAACATGACGCCGCCGATCGGCGTGTTGAAGGTCGCGGCTATGCCGGCGCCCGCCCCGGCGGCGACCAAAGTGATGCGTTGCCAGGGCGCCATTCGGACGATCTGGCCCAAGGTCGAGCCGAGCGAGGCGCCGATCTGGATGATCGGGCCCTCGCGCCCGATGGCCGCGCCGGTGCCGATCGACAGGGCCGAGGCCAGGGATTTGATGGCGGCGACCACCGGCCGGATCCGGCCTTCATTGTAATAGATGGCGTCCATCACTTCGGGCACGCCATGGCCGCGCGCCTCGGGCGCGAAGGTCTCGACCAGGAAAGTGACGATCAGGCTGCCGATCACCGGGACCAATATGACCCAAGCGCCGAAGCGGCTTTCCGGCGTGAACACATTGGCGTCGTAATGGAAATCGAAGCGGCCGTGGAAGGAAATATTGTGAAACAGGCCGATAAGGTCGCGAAAGACCACCGCGGCGAGGCCGCCGCCGACGCCTATGACGACCGCGAGCAAGGACAGCCGGAAAAGACCGACCCGCAACGGCAGCCTGAACCTCATCCCCCAGTTCCCCGCCTTTGGGCGCGCGCCTCCACAGGATTCGGCCGCGCGCCGACCAGGAGCCTAGAGCAGGAAGGCGAATTGTGGAAAGCGCATTTTGCGCGCAAGCGGCAGGCGGCGAATGAAAAGGGACGACATTGCGCCAGGCGATGTCGTCCCTTTTTGCGCGGCGCCGGGTAAGGCCGGCGTCAATTCATTGGCGGGCGTCGATCACGCTCCCGGAAAGGTGAAGGCGACAAAGCGATCGCCATTCTTGGTTTTCACCTGGAACAGCACTGCCTTCTTGCCCGCCCGCCGGGCGTCGTTGATCGCCGTTTTCACCTCGTCGGGATTGGAGACCGACTTGCCGGAGACTTTCAGAATGACGTCGCCGTCGGTCAGGCCCTTGGAGGCGGCGGGGCCGTCCGGATCGATATTGATCATGGCCACGCCCTCATTGCCGGCGCCTGCGACCTGGCTCGCCGGCTCCAGATCGACGCCGAGCATCGTCCGGGCGCTGTCGGAGCCGGCTTCCGCCATGGCGACCTTGGGGTTCTTCTGCGAGGCGAGGGTGATATTCGCGGTCCTCGTCTCGCCGTTGCGCAGATAGGTCAGTTCGACCTTGTCGCCGGGCTTCAGCGAACCGATGCGGCGGCTGAGGTCGCCGGAATCGGCGACGGCGACGCCGTTGACCTTGGTGATCACGTCGCCGGACTCAAGCCCGGCATGGAAGGCGGGCGTTCCCGGCTCGACCTTGTCGACGATGGCGCCGGAGGCCTCCTTCATGCCGAGGCTGTCGGCCATATCCTGGGAGACCGGCTGGATCAGCACGCCGAGATAGCCGCGCGTGACGACGCCATGATGCTCCAGGGCTTCGATGACAGGTTTGACCGCATCGGCGGGGATGGCGAAGCCGATGCCGACGCTGCCGCCCGAGGGCGTGACGATGGCGGTGTTGACGCCGACCACCTGGCCCTCGGCGTTGAAGGTCGGACCGCCCGAATTGCCGCGGTTGATCGGCGCGTCGATCTGCAGGAACGCGTCATAGGGATCGGTGCCGATGCTGCGCCCCTCCGCCGAAACGATGCCCGCGGTCGCGGTGCCGCCCAGCCCGTAGGGGTTGCCGATCGCCACCACCCAGTCTCCGATCCTCGGCTTCTGGCTGGCGAAGCTGACATAGGGATAGTCGCCCTTGGCCTCGACTTTCAGGACGGCCAGGTCGGATTTGGGGTCGGTCCCGACCACTTTGGCGCGAAGGGTCTTGCCGTTGTTCATCGTCACGGTCACCGTCTTGGCGTCCGCCACGACGTGATTATTGGTGACGATATAGCCGTCGGACGAGACGAAAAATCCCGAGCCCTCGCCGATGGTCGGCGCCCGCCGGAAATGCGGAAAGCCTTTGCCATAGCCGAAGCGCCAGAAGAACTGCCGCAGTTGCGGCGGCACATTCTGGAACTGCTCCGGCCCGTTATTGGAACTGTCCTTGGTCTCCATCTTGACGCGGATGGACACGACGGCAGGTTTCACGCGGGCGATCATCGGAGCGAAAGAGGCCGGCGATTGCGCCTCCAGTCCGGACGTATCGACCGCCGCGGCATGCGCTGGCTGAGGCTGCGACAAAGTCGTCACGCCTGCCGCGCCGGCGCCGATCAGTGCAAGCGCGGCGGCGGAAGCCATGAGACGGAAACGGGTTCTGGATTTGGGGCCCAAAAGAGAGTTTGACATGACGCCTCCAAAAAGCGTGGGAATCTGAGAAAGCGGCGTCATGCTACGCTCGACAACCTATCGAGAACTTGGACGGCGGATTAAAAATTATTAAAGAACCGGGGGTTCGCGCGCTGCTTGCGGCGCCGTCGCTTCACTCCTCGAAATCGAAAGCGCCTCTATCGATTCCGCCACCGACGAGGATCT
>CAYRNB010000063.1:12524-18827 GCA_964425315.1 uncultured Rhodoblastus sp. | reverse complement strand
GGCGGCGCGAGCGCCAGTCGGCGTCGGTCACTCCGCCGCGCTGACGTCCGTCTTGCCGCCAAAGCGGCGGGTGACATAATCGGTGACGATTTTTTCGAATTCCTGCGCGATCCCCTCCCCGCGCAGGGTCATGGCCTTCTTGCCTTCAATGAAAACCGGCGCGGCCGGCGCCTCGCCGGTGCCGGGCAGCGAAATGCCGATATCGGCATGTTTCGATTCCCCCGGCCCGTTCACGATGCAGCCCATGACCGCGACATTTAAAGTCTCGACGCCGGGATAGACTTTGCGCCATTCCGGCATGCGGTCGCGGATCATGCCCTGGATGTCGCGCGCCAGTTCCTGGAAAACCGTGGAGGTGGTGCGCCCGCAGCCGGGGCACGCCGCGACGAGCGGCACGAAAGTGCGGAAACCCATGGTCTGCAATATTTCCTGCGCCACCTGCACTTCCAGCGTGCGGTCGCCGCCGGGTTCGGGGGTGAGCGACACGCGGATCGTGTCGCCGATCCCCTGCTGCAGCAGAATGCCGAGCGCGGAGGAGGAAGCGACAATGCCTTTCGACCCCATGCCGGCTTCGGTCAGGCCGAGATGGAGCGCGTAATCGGAGCGCCGCCCCACCATGCGATAGACCGAAATCAGGTCCTGGACGCCTGAAACCTTGGCGGACAGGATGATGCGGTCGCGTTTGAGGCCGATTTCCTCCGCCCTCTCGGCGGAAAGCAGCGCCGAGCGGACCAGGGCTTCGCGGGTGACGGCGCGAGCGTCCACCGGATGGGCGGAAGCATGGTTTTCGTCCATCAGGGAGGTCAGCAATTCCTGGTCGAGCGAGCCCCAGTTGGCGCCGATGCGCACCGCCTTGTCGTGCTTGATCGCCAGTTCGATGATGGCGCCGAATTGCCGGTCCTTCTTTTCCTTAAAACCGACATTGCCGGGATTGACGCGGTATTTGTCGAGCGCCTCGGCGCAGGCGGGATGATCGGCCAGCAATTTATGGCCGATATAGTGAAAATCGCCGACAAGCGGGACGGAAATCCCCATTTTATCGAGCTTTTCGCGGATTTTCGGCACGGCGGCGGCGGCCTCGTCGCGGTCGACCGTGACGCGCACCATTTCCGAGCCGGCCTGGGCGAGCGCCGCGACCTGGCGCACCGTGGAATCGACATCGGCTGTGTCGGTATTGGTCATGCTCTGCACGACGATGGGCGCGCCGCCCCCGACCGTGACCGCGCCCTTGCCGGCGCCGACGCGAACGCCGACGCTTTGACGTCGCGGATGCGGCTCGGCGGCGATTTCGGTGTCGCAAAGCGGCGGGAAATGATGCTCGGTCATCTGGCGGAACCTCAGGCCCTTTAAAACGCGGCTCTCTATAACAGAGAATGGCGGAGAAGCGAATTTCTGCCGCCCGCCCCGGGGCGGCGCGGACTTGTTTCGCCAAAAATCTCAAACGAAAGTCTCGACTTGCGCTGCTGCAATTTTATGCTGCAGCGCTTATAGTCGCGCCAAAATTTTAACGCCTTTTCAAAAGAGGAGACGATCATGTCGCTTGCCGGTAAAACCGCCGTCGTCACGGGCTCGACCTCAGGGATCGGCCTCGCCTACGCCCGCGCCTTCGCCAAGGAAGGCTGCAATGTCATGATCAACGGCTTTGGCGAGGCGGCGGCGATCGAGGCCGAACGCGTGAAAATCGAGAAGGATTTCGGCGTCAAGGCGCTCTATGACGGCGCCGACATGAGCAAGCCGGCGGAAATCGCCGCCATGATCGCCCACGCGGAAAAAAGCTTTGGCTCTGTGGACGTGCTGATCAATAACGCCGGCATCCAATTCGTTTCGCCGGTCGAGGAATTCCCCGTCGAGAAATGGGACCAGATCATCGCCATCAATCTGTCTTCGGCCTTCCACACCATCCGCGCCGCCGTTCCCGGCATGAAGGCGCGCAAATGGGGCCGCATCATCAACACCGCCTCCGCCCATTCTCTGGTCGCCTCGCCTTTCAAGGCGGCCTATGTCTCGGCCAAGCACGGCATCGCCGGCCTCACCAAGACGGTCGCGCTGGAGCTCGCCACTTTCGGCGTGACGGTCAACTGCATCTCGCCCGGCTACGTCTGGACGCCCTTGGTCGAAAGGCAGATCCCCGACACGATGAAGGCGCGCAATCTGACGCGCGAGCAGGTGATGAACGACGTTCTGCTCGCCGCGCAGCCGACCAAGCAATTCGTCACGGTCGAGCAGGTGGCGGCGCTCGCCGTCTTTCTCGCTTCCGACTCGGCCTCGCAGATCACCGGCGCCAATCTGTCCATGGACGGCGGCTGGACCGCGGCTTAAGGACCTTCATCCGCGAGGGACGGCGCCATGCCCGCTGAGACGAAAAGCGCCACGGCGCGAAAAACAGTCAATCTCGCGCTCCAGGGCGGCGGCGCGCACGGCGCCTTCACCTGGGGCGTGCTCGATAAATTGCTGGAGGATGGGCGCCTCGCCTTCGACGGCGTTTCCGGGGCCAGCGCCGGGGCGATGAACGCGGTCAATCTCGCCGAGGGCCTGCGCAAAGGCGGGCGGAAAGGCGGGCGCGATCAATTGGCGAAATTCTGGCGCTCCGCCAGCATCAATGGCGACCTTCCCGCCTTCGGGCGCGAACTCGTCGAAAACGCGATGAAATTCTGGAGCGCGACGCCGGCCGCCGTCTTTTTAGACGAGGCGGCGAATCTGTTTGCGCCCACCGAGGTCAATCCGCTGGATTTCAATCCACTGCGCGACGTCGTGGCGAATTCGGTCGATTTCGCCGCCTTGCGCGCCAGCGACGATTTAAAGCTCTTCATCTCCGCCACCAATGTCGAAACCGGCAAGGCGCGGGTGTTCCGCCGCCCCGAACTGACGCTCGACATGGTCATGGCCTCCGCCTGCCTGCCGACGATTTTCCGCGCCGTCGAAATCGATGGCGTTCCCTACTGGGACGGCGGCTTTATGGGCAATCCCGTGCTTTTCCCTTTCTTCTACGAAACGGAATCCTGCGACATCGTTTTGGTGCAAATCAGTCCGCTCGTCCGCAAGGGCGCGCCGGCGACGGCGGCCGACATTTTCTCCCGCATGGAGGAAATCACTTTCAATTCGCCGCTGCTGCATGAATTTCGCGCCATCGAATTCGTGTCGCGGCTCATCGCCGACGGCCGCCTCAAGGGCACGCGCTATCGCGACATTCGCCTGCATGTGATCGAAGCGCAGGACGAGCTTTCCAAGCTCGGCGCCGGCAGCAAGATGCGGACCGACTATGATTTTTTCGTGCATTTGCGCAACATCGGCCGCCGCGCCGCGAAAAAATTCCTCGACGCCCATTTCGACGACATCGGCGTCAAGGCGACGCTCGATCTGAAAGAGACGCTGGTTTAGAGCGCTTTCTCTCACGGCACGACGGTCACCGGTCGCTGCGCGAGGCTGACCAGCTTTTGCGACACGCTTCCGAGCAACAGGCCGGCGACGCGGCCCTGGCCGCGTTTGCCGACGACGATCAGGTCGGCGTCTTTTTCCTGCGCAACGTCGAGGACGGACTGCGCAACATCGCCCAGGCGCGACTCGAGAATGATCGGCGCGGCGCCGGCGGCGCGGGCGCGTTCCCGCGCCTTGGTCAAAATCTCCGCCGACATGGAATTAAGCAGCTCGTCGAGCCAGACATGCTGCGCCGAGGTCAGGCGGCTCATCGCGTCGCCTGGAAGCCCGTCGGCGCCTCCGGCATGGACGAGAACAAGCGCGGCGCCGGAATTCTTGGCGATACTCGCGGCATAGTCGATCGCCCGATCGGCGCTCTGCGATCCGTCGGTCGCCGCAACAATCACTTTCATGCGAGGCTCCTTCCATTCTTGTCGCGCGGCGCGGCGCGATCAGCGCCGAGACGGCGCGTGGCTCGGCATCCGGCCTTCAATGCGGTCGAGATGGCGGACCTGATGGCGCGTCCTGTATTCGAGCAGGCGATAGGTCCCGATCTTGATCGCGCTGGCGACGCCGAACAAGACCAGGGCATAGGCCCAGACCATGACCGCCAGCTTCCAGCCGGTAGGCGCCATGAACCAACCATAGACCACCGCCAGCGTGCCGACCACTTGCGTCGTCTCGCAGGGGACGACCAGCTTCCAGCTCGGCCAGGGGCGCTGCCAGATCGGACCGCGATTGCGCGTCAGATAGATGGTCATATGGCCGGCGACCAGCAGTTTTAAGAAGATCAAAGCCTGAATGACAGGCTGCGGCAGGCCGAGGTAATTGCGCACGATCAGATAAAGGCCGAAACTCGCGAACACGCCGAAGACCCCAAGGACGGAAGCGACGGTCAGCACCCGCGTCATGTCCCACCGCACCGGCCTTTCCGCGACCGGCGCATTGTCGTAGGCGATCATCATGATCGGCAGGTCGTTGAGCAGGGCCAGCAGCACCACCATGATCGCGGTGACGGGATAAAAATTGAACGCCAGTATGCTGACGGTCATGAACAGCAGGATGCGCGTCGTCTCGGCGATGCGATAGATGGCGTAGCTGGTCATCCGCTCGAAAATCGCGCGCGCCTCCTCGATCGCAGTGGTGATCACCGAAAGACCCGGCGCGGTCAGCACCAGATCGGCCGCCGCGCGCGCCGCGTCGGTCGCGCCGCTGACCGCTATGCCGACGTCGGCCTGTTTCAGCGCCGGCGCGTCGTTCACCCCGTCTCCCGTCATGCCGACGATATGGCCCGCGCCCTGAAGGGCCTTGACGATGGCGTGTTTGTGCTCGGGAAAGACGCGAGCGAAGCCGTCGGCGGCGAGGATGGTCGTCAGGCGCGCCGAAGCCGATTTCTGGCCAAAGGCCGCGTCGGCGACGACGATGTTTTTTCCAAGTTGCAGTTCCCCGGCGATCTGGCGGGCGATAGCCTCGTGGTCGCCGGTGACCATTTTGACGCCGACGCCCATGGCTTTCGCCGCGGCGATGGTCGATTTGCTGTCATCGCGCGGCGGATCGAACAAGGCGAGAAGTCCTAGAAAGCGCCAGTTCCCCTCGGCGTCGGTCCGCGCGACCGCGAGCGTGCGGAAGCCTTTGGCCGCATCGGCGTCGACCTGGGCGGCGATCCGGCGGCGTTCGTCATCCTCCGGCCGGCAAAGATCGACGATCACCTGCGGCGCGCCTTTGGCGACGCGGAATTTTCCTTCGACGCCTTCGATTTCAGCCTCGGCTCGCTTCACCACCGGATCGAAGGGCTTGAAGGATAAGAGCCGATAAGGCGCGAAGGCGCTTTCTTCGGCGACGCCGGCAAGAATGGCGGCGTCGATGGCGTCGGGCGCCTCGGGGCGCGAGGCGAGGCCCGCGGCAAGCAGAAGTTCATCGGTCGTGACGCCGGCGGCGGGGCTGGGCGCGCCAAGGGTCAATTCGTTCTTGGTCAATGTGCCGGTCTTGTCCGCGCACAGCGTGTCCATGCCGGCCATTTCCTCGATCGACACCAGGCGCGAGACGATCGCCTTCAAGCGCGCCAGCCTTTCCGCGCCCACCGCCATGGTGACCGAAAGCACGGCCGGCAGAGCCACGGGAATCGAGGCGACGGTGAGGATCAGCGCGAATTGCGCCGTCTGGATCAGCGGATCGTGACGGAACAGGGCGACAAGCGTGATCGCCGCGACAAGGCCGACAGTGACCATGATGAGGAAATTGCCGATCCGCAGCACGGCGCGCTGAAAATGCGAGGCCGCCTTGACCTGTTGGACAAGCCGCGCCGTCTTGCCGAGATAGGTGTTCATGCCGGTGGCGGTGACGAGCGCCGTCATTTCCCCCAGCTTGGCGATGGAGCCGGAATAGGCCTGATCGCCCTTCTTCTTGTCGACGGGCAAGGATTCCCCGGTCAGGGCCGATTGGTCGACGCTCAAATAGTCGCCTTCGAGCAAAACCACGTCGGCCGGGACGACCCCGCCGAGTTTTAAAGCGATCACGTCGCCCGGAACCAGCGCGCGCGCCTCGACATCCCTCCACACGCCGTCGCGCAGGACGCGCGCCTTCAAGGCAAGGCGCTGCTTGAGCATTTCGATGGCGTTGTCGGCCTTGAATTCCTGCCAGAAGCCGACGAGCGCGTTGATGAGCAGCATCACCATGATAATGGCGAAGTCGGGCCAGTGACGAACCGCCGCCGACAGAATTGCGGCGATTTCGATCATCCAGGGGATCGGACCCCAGAAAAAGCCGGCGAGCCGCGCCAATGGACTGACGCGGCGCTCGATGAGGGCGTTCGGGCCATATTGGACGAGCAGTCGCGCCGCCTCGGCCTCGGTCAGGCCCTTCGACGCGCTGTCGAAGTTGGCGGGCGCG
>CAYRNB010000063.1:1899-12424 GCA_964425315.1 uncultured Rhodoblastus sp. | reverse complement strand
CGGGCGCGGCGGCCTTTTCCTCGGATTTCATCGACGAGCCCCCAATTTCGCCGATAGTCGCCGGATGAACGGCTCTTGCAGGGCGAGTATGGGCAGGCGGACGCCTTCGGGCAAGTTCGGACGGCGCGCGGCTCATACGGCGCCAAACCCGACATTGGCGTCGCGGAGGGTCGGGGCTCTGTAACGAAAATGGCGGAAATGCGACAACGAACGCCAGCGGGGCCGAGGAGCCGATCGAGACGTCTCCTTTATCTTGCGCGCGGGACGGTGGCCTCCTCCCGCGTACGCCCGCCTGGCCCACCTTCGATTCATGTAAATCGATTATATATCGATTGGGCGTCAATTTTTGGCGTGAATCTGTATTGGCACATCTGTTGCTTCGCACTGCACCGTCGCGGAGGTCGCCAATGCCCGATGCCCCTACCAGCCTGATGTCGTTTCAAAGCCAGCCTCTCGCTGTCCTGCTCGGAACGAACGAGATCGCCTCGGCCGTCGCCGTCGCGCTGACGCGCGCGAAATATAAAGTGGTGATGAGCCACGACCCTTTTCCTCCGGTCATCCGCCGCGGCATGGCCTTTCATGAGGCTCTTTACGGCGATTTCGCGGAGTTAAGCGGCATTGCGGGCGAACGCGCCGAAACTCTTCTGGAGATCGCCGCGGTCACGGCGCGGAAAGACAAAGTAGCGGTCACTTCGCTTTCACTCACCGATCTTCTTGCGCTGCGCGTCGCCGACGTTCTCATCGACGCGCGAATGCAGAAACATCGCATGACCCCCGATTTTCGCGGTCTCGCGCGGATCACCATCGGGCTCGGTCCGAAATTCGTCGTTGGGGCGAATTGCGACATCGCCATCGAAACCCGGCCAAGCCGCGCCGGCGCCATCGTCCAATCGGGCGCGACCGAGGAGCCGGACGGCGCGGCGCGGCGTCTCGGCGACGCCGGCCGGGAGCGTTTCGTCTATTCTCAGCGGGCGGGAATCTGGCGGACGCCAGTCGAAATCGGCATGTGGGTTCCCAAAAATTTCGTCATCGGCCGCCACGCCGGCGCGCCGGTTTTCGCGCCGCTGGAGGGAATTGTGCGCGGCGTCGCGCGCGATTCGACCTTTGCGCCGGCCGGAGTCAAAATAGTCGAAATCGATCCGCGCGACCGCGCCGCCGCTTCGACGGAAACCGACGAACGCGGCCGGGTCCTGGCCAATGCGACGCTCGCGGCCATGCGACTCCATGCGGCGCGCCGATGCCGGACTAAAGAAACAGCTGCGCGAGAGACCGCGTAAGGAGCAAGGCGATGGAGGACAGGGGTTCGTTTCGCGCGCCGAGGATCGCGGCGGTCGCGACCGAACATGGCGTTCCACAGCAAGCTTTGCTTCTGGAATTTGCGGAAAGGCGCCGGGCCGAGGGCCTGCGCGTCGCCGGCGTGGTCGAGGTCGTCGAACCGTCAGCGCGCGGCGCCTGCAAGGCGCGCCTGGCGCTCGATCTCACCACCGGCGCCCGCTTTGTGTTGTCGCAGGAACTGGGCGCCGGCTCTACAGCCTGCAATCTCGATCCACGCGGACTGGCTCAGGCCTGCGCCGCCGCGCAACGCGCCATAGACGCCGGCGCCGATCTCGTGATCCTGAGCAAGTTCGGCAAGATCGAGACGGAGCGTGGCGGCTTTTGCGACGCCTTCGCTACGGCGATTGCGGCCGAACTGCAGATCGTCACGACCGTCAATTCCGAATGGCGCGACGAATGGGCGCGCTTCGCCGGCTCTCTCGCCGACGATGTCGAAGCCTCCGCCGAAGCGCTCGAAACCTGGTGGCGGGCGCAGCGGCGGAGCCCCTCGTTCCGTCAGTGGGCCTTGACGTGCTGAAGCGCCTTGCGCACCGGAGCAAGAGCGGACTTCATATCGGCCATTCGCCCAACCGCCCCCCTGCGGGCGGGCTTGCAGCGTTCAAGCACGTAAACCGCCTGCAAGGCGCGATAGCTGACGTTGGCGTTGTCGGCGCCGTCCTTGATCTCGCGCGCCAGAGCGAGAGCGGCGTCGGCGTCGAAAGAGGCTTGGCTGAATTGGTCCATGCGATTCAGCCAGCCGGCGATATTCCGGTTGTCCATGACTGCCCAGCTTAAGGTTATGATTGGGTGACGTTTTATGCCCCCGTCGGTACGCCCGCGACTGCGAATTTAAATTGATTCAAGTCAAACAAATGGCTGCTGCGCTGCACAAATAAGTGGCGATGACCGTCGCGAGGCGCCACGGGGAATGCTCAATGCCCCATGGCGGCGGCCCCGCCGAGCTTGACCTTGCGCAGCAGAAGGGCGAGCGGAATGGTGGCGAGCGACAGCAGCATCAGCGTCCAGAAGACGTCGTTATAAGCCATCAGCGAGGCCTGCGCGTGCGCCTGCTGGCCGATCCAGGCGAAGGCCCGCGCCTTGGCCTCCGCCAGCGAGGCGCCCTGAGCCGCGAAATATTCGGTCGCCCGCCGCATGGTCTGCTGATAGGCGAAGCCGGAAGGGATCGTCTGCTCGGCGAGCCGGCTCAGATGGAACTGCTCGCGATTGGCCAGCACATTGGCGGCGAGCGACACGCCGATCGAGCCGCCGGTATTGCGCGCGACATTGAGCAGCGCCGAGGCCATGTCGATCTGGCCGAGATGGAGGCCGTCGTAGGAGGCGGCGATGATCGGGATGAAGACCAGCGGCAGGCCCATGCTCAGGACCATGCGCGATTCGGCGAAGAACCAGAAGTCGACTTTGCCGTTCACCGCGGTCAAACCATACATGGACAAAGCGACGATGGCGGCGCCTGTGGCGATAAGATATTTCGGCTGGACGCGGCGCGTCAGTTGGCCGACGACGAACATCATGGCCATGGCCACCAGGCCGCCGGGGGACAGGGCAAGCCCGGCCCAGGTGGCGGTATAGCCGAAATCGTCCTGGACCAGTTGCGGCAAGAACTGGGTTGTCGCCAGCAAAATGGCGCCGATCGCCAGCATGACCAGGAAGCTCGATCCAAACTGCCGGGAGACGAGCATTTTGAAGTCGACGACCGGGTCTCGCCGCGACATCGCCCAAGGGATCAGCAGAACCAGGGCGAGGCAGGCGATGGCGGTGAAAGTGACGATCAAACGCGATCCGAACCAGTCCTCGATCAAGCCTCGGTCCAATATGACTTCCAACGACCCGAGGAAAGTCCCGACCAGCAGGAAGCCGACGTAATCGAAACGCGCCTCGCGCTCCGGCGGCCGCAAGTCCTTCACCAGCGCGAAAATCAGCGCCATGGAGAGAAGGCCGACCGGCCCGTTGATCAGAAAGCACCAATGCCAGGACCAATTGTCGGAAAGCCAGCCGCCAAGCGTCGGCCCAATGACCGGGGCGACCACCACCGCGAGACCGAACAAGGCGAAAGCCTGGCCGCGTTTGGACGGCGGAAAGGAATCCGCCAGAATCGATTGCGCCACCGGAACCATGCCGCCGCCGGCTATGCCCTGCAGCACGCGGAACACCAGAAGCGACTGGAGATTCCAGGCGAAGCCGCACAAAACCGAACTTGCGGTGAAAAGACCGAGGCAGGCGAGGAAAAAGCTCTTGCGGCCAAATCGTCTGGCGAAAAAGGCGGTCGCGGTGACGATGACGGCGTTGGCGACGAGATAGGTCGTCACCACCCAGGAGGCTTCGTCCGCGCCGACGCCTAGGCCGCCAGCGATGTAGCGCAAAGCCACATTGGCGATGGTGGTGTCGAGCACCTCCATGAAGGAGGCCAAGGCCACCACCACGGCGATCAGCCACGGATTGGCGACCCGAATAGCCGCTGGCGCCGCGACCCCGGAGGATCGCGCATCAGCGCTCACCACTTGCTCCACTGGCGATCGAAAGCCGCGACCAGGCGCTCGTAAAGCGAAGGGCTCGGATCGACGCGCACGCTCGGCACGACCGACATGCCGGGGCCGAGCGCGACGTCCTCAGGCGGGTGGTCGATGATGATCTTCACCGGCACGCGCTGAACGATCTTCACATAATTGCCGGTGGCGTTTTCCGCCGGCAGCAGGGCGAAGGCCGTGCCCGATCCCGGCTGCACGCTGGCGATATGGCCATGGAAGGTTCGATCCGGATAGGCGTCGATCGTCAGCGTCGCCTTTTCGCCCGGCCGCATCCGATCGAGCTGGGTTTCCTTGAAATTGGCGGTGACCCAGATCTTGTCGGGAACCAAAATGGCGAGTTTGGCGCCCGGCTGCGCATATTCGCCGGGCGCGGCGGAAAGCGCGACGATGCGCCCCGGCTCGGCCGCCTTCACCACCGTGTAGGAAAGATTGAGCCTGGCCTGGTCGCGCGCCGCTTGCGCCTGCGCCAGCTTGGCCTCGGCGCTGACGCGCTGCGCCTGGAGCGCCTGGACCTGGCTCTGCGCCACCAGAACCGCGGCTTGCGCGCTCTTCAGCGCCGCCTGGTTCTGCGCCAGCTGCGAGCTATATTGCTGGGCCTTCTGGATGGAGCCCGCGCCTTTGCGCGCCAACTGGTCATAGCGCGACGCCTGCTCCTTGGCGAATTGAAGCGCGGCCTGCGTCTGTTGAACCTGGGCCCGCCTCGCCTCGACTTGCGCCCGCTGCACGGCGATCTGCGCGTCCACATTTTTGACCCCCGCTTCGGCGGCGGCGACATTCGCTTCGGCCTGCGAAAGCGCAATGCGGTAATCGCGGTCGTCGATGCGGGCGATCACCGCGCCTTTGGCGACGTGCTGATTGTCGGTCACAGCAACCTGCGCGACATAGCCGGAGACTTTGGGCGCGATGGCGATGGGGCGGGAGGCGATGAAGGCGTCGTCGGTCGTCTCGAAATGGTCGGCGTAATTCCACCACAGCGCGCCGGCGCCGAGCGCCAACGCCAAAAAAACCGCGCCGGCGGCCATGACGACGGGACGCCGGCCGCTGCGGGGGGCCGCTTCATGCCGGCGATTGTCTTCAGGCTCCGTCGGCGTCTCGGGCTTCGCCTTCCCGACCGCCGGACCCTTGTCCATCTCCGGCGCCAAAGCGGTCGTCTCGCCCTTCGCGGACGGATCGAAAGCCAAGCCTTCGTCGATCGCCTCTTCTTGTGGCGCGACGGCCGGAGGAACCGGGTTTGCGGCTTCGAGGCGGGCCAGATCGCCCTCGTCCTCGTTGCGCTCCTTCAGCATCTTGATCCTCCTGCCTTTCGGCGGGCGCCGACGGCCAAAAAACGATACGGTTTCGTTCTGTAATCCTCCGACGCGACAAGGTCAATAAAAAACGATACGGTTTCGTTCCCTTTACACGCAAAGGTGAAATGGCTATTTTTCAAGAAGGATGCGCCGCCAAGCCGACGGCGGCAGGTTACACGAGGGAAAATGAACACGATGGTGAGGGCTGGGGCGGCGATGAAGGCTTCGACACAGCGGCGTACGCGTTGCGGCCGCCCGCCGGCCGAGCGCGCCGGCGAGGTCGAGGAGCGCATCCTCGACGCTGCGCATAAGGTGTTTCTGGAGCGCGGATTCGAAGGCGCCAGCATCGACCAGATCGCGGAGACGGCGCGATCGGGCAAGCCGACCATCTATTCCCGCTTCCCCAACAAGGAAGCCTTGTTCGCGGCCATGGTCACGCACAGAATCGCGCTCAAGAACGCGCGGGTCAGGAGCCACAAGCCGTCGGGCGCGAACATCGAGGAGCGCCTCGCCAGCATTGCCCTCGCCGTGCTCAGCGAAACGCTGACGGAGGAATTCGTCGGTCTGTTGCGCGTGGCCATCAGTGAAGGACACCGCGCGCCGGAACTGGCGCGCAGCCTGATGGCCATGGCGCGCCAGCGCGGCGGCGAGACCGTGGCCCATATGCTGGCGGAAGTCACGACCTGCGGCGTCTTCGGCGAGTTGCGACAAGAGCGCGAGGACCGTTTCGCCGCCGCCGCCCGCTATTTCCTCGATCTCATCCTCCTGCCCATGCTCATGCGCGCGCTGTCAGGCATGGAGCTGGACTCGCTGCGAGCGGAATTCGACTCCCATATCGCCCATCGCGTCGCCTTCTTTCTCGCGGCCTGCCGGCACGGTGGCATTGTCTGAACGCATCGCGACCGTCACACATATTCTTTGCGAAACCGCCAGACCTGGCTGCGCTTGATCTCGCAATCCTCCAGCGCGCGCGTCACCGGCACGCGATATTCGGCGACGGATTCCAGTTTTTCGCGGGCAAGATAGGAGCGGCCGGGGTCGCCGATCAGAACCTCGGCGCCGCGCCGGGCCAATGCCTGCAGCCAGTCGGTCACGGATTCCGCCATGTCGCGCTCGTAGGAAACGTCGCCGGCCAGAACCACCTCCCAGCCTTCGTCGTCGCCGATGGCGACATTTTTCCGCGGAAAGATCCTCGCGCCATTGGCTTCGGCGTTCAGCGCCATGGCTTCCAACGCGAAATCGTCTATGTCGCAGGCTTCGACCTGCGCCGCGCCCGCCATTGCGGCGGCGATGGCGACGAGGCCCGAGCCAGCGGCGAAATCGAGCACCCGCCTGCCGGCCACCAATTTGGGACGGTCGAGGACATAACGCGCCAAAGCCTGGCCGCCGGCCCAGGCGAAGGCCCAGAACGGCGGCGGCAAGCCGATTTCGCCCAATTCCTCTTCGGTCTTCTGCCAAAGCCCGGTCGCTTCGTCGGCGAGATGGAGACGAATCTCCGGCGCGTGCGGCGTCGGCAGGAGCCGCGTCTCGGCGCGGATGAAGCCGGCGCGATCGACGATGAGGTTCACGAGGGCAGACTGTCCTTCAACGCGCGCCGCAGCACCTTGCCGACATTGGTTTTGGGCAGTTCCTCGCGGAAGATGAACTCGCGCGGCATTTTGTAGGGCGTCAGCCTCTGCCGGCAAAAGCTCTGCAGTTCGGCCACGCTGAGCTGCGGATCACGCGGCACGACAAAGGCGACCACTTCCTCGCCCGTCGCCACATCGGGACGCCCAATCACCGCCGCCTCCTTCACTTTCGGATTTTCGACCAGAATATCCTCGACCTCATTGGGATAGACGTTGAAGCCGGAGACGAGGATCATGTCCTTCAGGCGATCGACGATTTTGAGCTGGCCGTCGGCCAGAAACACACCGATGTCGCCGGTGCGGAAAAAGCCATCCTCGGTCATGACCGCCTGCGTCGCCAGGGGACGATCCCAATAACCGGCGAAGACCTGCGGCCCGCGAGCGCAAATTTCGCCCGGCTCTCCCATCGCCGCCGGAGCGCCGTCGGCGTGGCGAAGGGAGATTTCGGTCGAAGGAAGCGGATAGCCGACCGTGCCTGTCAATTCTTCGATATCGTATCGATTGCAGGTCAAGACAGGCGAGGTTTCGGACAGGCCGTAACCCTCGATGATCGGCTTGCCGGTCAGCGCCTTCCATTTGCGCGCCACCGCCGCCTGGGTCGCCATGCCCCCTGCCCCGCAAATGACCACCTGGCTGAAATCGACCTTGCCGATGTCGGGATGATCGGCGAGCGCGTTATAGAGCGTGTTGAGGCCAGCGAAGATTTGGAACCGGCTCCTGCGCAAGGTTTTGACGAAGCCGGGAATGTCGCGCGGATTGGCGATGAGCAGGCAGGCCCCGCCCGTGCGCAGCTGATGCCAAAGGCAAGAGGTGAAGGCGTAAATGTGATAGAGCGGCAGCGGCGTGACGCAGACCGTCGGCTCGATATCTTTGAGAAACGGCCGGTCGCAGACGACGAATTGCTCAATATTCGCCAGCAGATTGCGGTGGAGCAGCATGGCGCCTTTGGCGGTTCCGGTGGTGCCGCCGGTATATTGCAGCACCGCAAGATCGTCGCCGGACAGGGCGACCGGCCGTTTCTGCAAATGTCGCGCCTCCCCCAACAAGGCGGCGAAAGTCAGGGCGCCGGGCAGGTCGGCTTTCGGAACCGCCTTTTTAACATAGCGCGAGACGAAATTGACGACATGGCGCTTGAGGCCGAGCAAATCCCCCGGCGCGATGAGAATGACGCGATCGAGTTTGAGGTTTTCCCGCACGGCGGCGACGGTGGCGGCGAAATTTTCCAGGACGAAAAGAAAGCGCGGAGTCGAATCGTGGATCTGGAATTCCAGCTCGCGCGGGGTGTAAAGTGGGTTGACGTTCACGACCACGCCGCCGGCCTGGAGAATGCCGAGCAACAGGGCGGGATAGGCCATGACATTGGGGGCCATGATCGCGGCGCGCTCGCCCTTGGCGAAGCCGTTCGCCTGCAGCCATGCCGTCACCTTGTCGGCCGCCTGCCCGAGCTGCTCGTAGGTCAACTGCGCGCCGAAGCTGATCAGGGCGACGTTCGCGCCGTATTGCTTTCGGCTCTCGCGCCACAGGTCGATCAGGGATTTCGCCGGGTCCAGCGTGATTTCCGCCGGCACGCCGGGCGGATAATGGGCCACCCACGGCCGCGCCGCCGAAATATCCGCGCTCGACGCCATTTGTTTCCTCTCCCTTGCCGCATCTTGTAATTAGTTTAAATATAAACTATTTTTCCGCTTCTTGACAAGCTTCCATCTGCTTACCTTAGGCTGTGAAACGATCCCAAGGGGTTCGGGTTCGCTCCATTTTGTCGATCCGCTGGGAAACGGCCATGTTTTTTTTCACCTCCCTCGTCACCCTGGCCGCTGTGCTCTTTTATGCTTTTCTCGGCCTGCGCGTGGGCCAGGCGCGGGCGCAATACCATATCGCCGCGCCGGCGACCGTCGGCCATCCGGCTTTCGAGCGCCGTTATCGCATCCAGATGAACACGCTGGAATGGATGCCGATCTTCCTGCCCAGCCTCTGGCTCTGCGCCTTCTATATTTCCGACGAGGTCGCCGGCTTCATCGGCCTGGTCTGGATCGCGGGCCGCATTCTCTATACGCACGGCTATGAGCAGGCGCCCGAAAGGCGCCATCTCGGTTTCAACATCCAGGCCGTCGCCGCCGCCGCCTTGTTTTTCGGCGCGCTGATCGACATTGTCCTGCGCATGACGATCGGCGACTGAGGCCGCCGCCATTTGACAGCGGCCGGCGCGGGGACTAAAAGCCCCTGCTCTCGTCAGAGACGGTTTTTGAAGCTCAGCCGACCCGCGCATGACGCGGGAGGCCAACGCCCGGCAGCGCGATGCGCCCCCGGGCGCGTTTTGCTTTGAAGCATCCGCCCACGAGACGCAAGCCTTCGCCGACGGCGAAACAAAGAGAGGAATTTCAATGTTCGAGGGCCTTTCCGAAAAGCTCTCAAAAATATTCGACGGCCTGACACGGCGCGGAGCGCTCAGCGAAGAGGACGTCAACGCCGCCATGCGCGAAGTGCGCCGCGCGCTTCTCGAAGCGGATGTGGCGCTCGATGTGGCGCGCTCCTTCATCGACAAGGCGCGTTCGCGCGCCGTTGGCGCGGAGGTGCTTAAATCGGTCACCCCCGGCCAGATGGTCGTCAAGATCGTCAATGACGTCCTGATCGAGACCCTGGGCTCGGACGCCGAGCCGATCGACCTCAACGCCGCGCCGCCGGTAGCGATCATGATGGTCGGCCTGCAGGGCGCGGGCAAGACCACCACAACTGCGAAAATCGCCAAGCGCCTGACCGACCGTTTCAGGAAGCGCGTGCTGATGGCCTCGCTCGACGTAAAAAGGCCGGCGGCGCAGGAACAGCTCGCCGTACTCGGCCGCCAGGTCAGCGTCGACACTCTGCCGATCGTCGCCGGCCAGACGCCGGTGCAGATCGCGCGCCGCGCCGAGGAGGCGGCGCGGCTGCAGGGCTATGACGTGGTCATGTTCGATACGGCCGGCCGCACTCATATCGACGAGCCCCTGATGGCGGAGATGGCCGAGATCAAGGCCGCCGCCAAACCCCACGAAATCCTGCTCGTCGCCGATGCGCTCACCGGCCAGGACGCGGTCAATCTGGCGAAAAATTTCGACGACCGCGTCGGCATCACCGGCATCGTGCTGACCCGCGTCGACGGCGACGGCCGTGGCGGCGCCGCGCTCTCGATGCGCGCCGTCACCGGCAAGCCGATCAAGCTGATCGGCACGGGCGAAAAAATGGACGCGCTGGATGATTTCCATCCCCAGCGCATCGCCAATCGCATCCTCGGCATGGGCGACATTGTCGCCCTGGTCGAGAAGGCCGCGGAAACCATCGACGCCGAAAAGGCGCAGCGCATCGCCGACAAGATGCGCAAAGGCAAGTTCGATCTCGACGATCTCGCCGAACAACTCGCCCAGGTGGACAAGCTCGGCGGACTGGGCGGGATTATGGGCCTGCTGCCGGGCGTGGCGAAACTCAAGGAACAGATGGCCTCGGCCAAGCTCGACAACAAGATCATCGCGCGCCAGCGCGCCATCATCCTGTCCATGACCCCGAAGGAGCGGCGCAATCCCGAAATTATGAAGGCGTCGCGGAAAAAGCGCATCGCCGCCGGTTCGGGGACAAAGGTCGAGGACGTCAACCGCCTGCTCAAGCAGCATCGCACCATGGCCGACATGATGAAATCGCTCGGCGGCGCCAAGCGCGGGCCGATGGCGCAAATGGCGCAAATGTTCGGCCTCGGCGGCGGCGCGCCGCAGCCTTCGCC
>CAYRNB010000063.1:0-1799 GCA_964425315.1 uncultured Rhodoblastus sp. | reverse complement strand
AGAAGCATGTCGTTGAAAATTCGTCTGTCGCGCGGCGGCGCGAAAAAGCGTCCCTTCTATCGCGTCGTCGTCGCCGACGCCCGCGCGCCGCGCGACGGCCGCTTCATCGAAAAGCTCGGCACATTCGATCCGCTCGCCGCCAAGGACGCCGCCAACCGCCTCGTCCTCGACGTGGACAAGGCCAAGGCTTGGATCGCCAAGGGCGCGCAGCCGACCGATCGCGTCGCGCGCCTCTTAGACAGCCTCGGCGCGATCAAGCGCGAGCCGCGCAACAATCCGCAAAAGGCGCAGCCGAAGAAGAAGGCGCAGGAGCGCGCCGCCGCGGCCGCCGCTGAGGCCGAAAAGGCCGCCCCCGCCGCCGAATAAGCGCGTCCGATCCCCTTTTGGCGAGCCGCGCCCTAAATACACGTCGCGCGCCATGAGGGGATTTTCAGGAGCGGGGCGATGGACAAGGACGTTCTGGTCGGAATTTTCGGCGCGCCGCATGGCGTGCGCGGCGAAATCCGGCTGAAATCCTTCACGCAGGAGCCGATGGCCGTTGCTGGTTTCGGCCCGCTGCATGACGCCTCCGGCCGCGCGTACGATCTGATCGCCGCCCGCCCGCTCAAGGACGACCTGCTCGTCGTGCGCGTCAAAGGCGTTGCGGACCGCGACGCGGCGCAAAAGCTCACCCATGCAAAATTATTCGTCGCTCGCGAAAAACTGCCGCCGACCGAGGAAGACGAATTCTACTGCCGCGACCTGATCGGGCTGCGCGCCGAAACGCGCGACGGCCGATTGCTCGGAACCATTATCGCCGTGCCCAATTACGGCGCCGGCGACATTCTGGAAGTGGCGTCGCCGCAAGGCCAGACCCTGCTCTTTCCCTTTACCCGCGCGGTGGTCCCACATGTCGATCTCGCTGGCGGCAAGGCGATCGTCGAGCCGCCAGCCGAAGTCGAGGACGAAAGCCGGGAATCCTGACGCATGTGGACGGCGAGCGTTTTCACCCTTTATCCTGACATGTTTCCGGGGCCCTTAAGCGCCTCCATGGCCGGAACCGCGCTCGACAAAAAGATCTGGGCGCTGGAGGCGATCGACATTCGCGACCACGGCATCGGACGCCATCGCGCCGTGGACGATACGCCGGCCGGCGGCGGCCCCGGCATGGTTTTGCGCGCCGACGTGCTGGCGGCGAGTTTTGACGCGCGCATCGCGCCGGACGACCCGCGCCCGCGCCTGCTCATGTCGCCGCGCGGCGAAAGACTGACGCAGAAAATGGCCCGCGATTTTTCTTCCGCCCCCGGCCTGATCCTCGTCTGCGGCCGCTTCGAAGGCGTGGACGAACGGGTGATCGAAGGACGAAATTTTCGTGAGATTTCCATCGGCGACTACATTCTTTCCGGCGGCGAGATCGCCGCTTTCACTTTGCTCGACGCCTGCGTGCGGCTGCTGCCGGGCGTGATGGGCAAGAATGAATCGGGCGAAGAGGAAAGTTTCGAGGCGGGCCTTTTGGAATATCCGCATTACACCCGCCCGCGTGACTGGGAGGGTCGAAAAATTCCGGAAATCCTGCTTTCCGGCGACCACGTAAAAATCGCCCACTGGCGGCGCGAACAGGCGGAGGCGCTGACGCGGCGCAGGCGCCCGGACCTTTTGGCCAAGCCCGACCGTGATTGAAGCGCGCCTCGAGCGAAAAACTTGCAGCGGGCGCCGGCGCCCGATATAGAACGACTCTTGCGCTGCTCCCTTCGTCTAGCGGTCCAGGACGTCGCCCTCTCACGGCGAAAACAGGGGTTCGAGTCCCCTAGGGAGCGCCA
>CAYRNB010000062.1:9190-19159 GCA_964425315.1 uncultured Rhodoblastus sp. | reverse complement strand
GGCGAACAAAACGTGATTATCCACAATAGGCCGATTCGTTCCCGCCCCATTCCCATAATGATCACCCAGTCCCATTTTGGGGCTGAACAAGAGGTAAAGGGGTAAGGGGCGGTTCACGCCTCAGTTCCGCCGGCGTCGCCTTTTCGCCGCCCGGGGCGCCTTGCCGGGCCAGGCGCAGATGCGCTCGACCATTTCCTCGACCGTCATCTCGCTCTCCAGCCCGCAAACCCGCCCGAGAATGGATACGCCCGCCTCGATCACGCTCTCTTTGCGGCCGCTGACCAAAGGGTGCCAGTCGGGCAGGTCCTCGCCCCGCGCCAGCAGGCGGTAGGCGCAGGTCGGCGGCAGCCAAGGAAGCGTCGCCGCCTTTGCCGGGTCGAGCCGCAGGCAGTCCTTCACCCGGCGCGAGCGATGGCCGTAATCGGCGCAACGGGCTTTATCCACGTCGAGCAGGCGGCAGCCGACGTCGGTGAAATGCACTTCGCCGGTGTCCTCGTCCTCGAGCTTGACCAGGCAGCAGCGGCCGCAGCCGTCGCACAGGCTTTCCCATTCGGAGCGGGAAAAATCCACGAGTTTGCGCCCGCGCCAGAATTGCGTCCGCCTCGCCTCGTCCGATCTTCTTCGCTTGCCCGTCATACTCTTGCTTCGAAATGGCGCAATAAAATTGGCGCCCTTTTTGCCGCCCCGATCAGGCCTACGCGAAAAATGTCCCCTTATCCGCATGCGCCCGCGCGTCTTGCTCGTCAAGAGCGTTAAAGGAGTGTAAAAAGCGGCGCTGCGGCTCGAAACCGCGCCGGAGTTGCAAGTTGGCCTACGATTTCCGCAATGCGCGCTGGTTCCGCGTTCTTCGCAACGCGCTTCTCGCGCTCGATTCCTGGATCGATTCCTCGCTTTACGAGGCGGGCGTCGAATCGCAGGAGATGTGGCGGGATTTCTCCAGCTTCATGGAGCGGTTCCACACCCGCGGCGGCGCCCGCCTCGCGGTGGAGCTCGCCTGCGAGGCGCTGACGCTCGCCGTGATCGGCGGCATGGTCATGGCGGGTTTGGCGCAGACGGCCTTCCGCCTCACCGACTCCCCCGATTGGCTGAAAAAGACCGATCTGGCGGTGACCTTCGAAAACCGCTACGGCAAAATCGTCGGCAAGCGGGGCATTTTGCACGACGACGCCGTGCCGCTCTCCCAATTTCCGCCCTATGTCGTCCAGGCGGTGATCTCCACCGAGGACCGCCGCTTCTTCGATCACTGGGGCATCGATCCCATCGGCCTCCTCCGCGCGGTAACCGTCAACGCCCGCGATTCCGGCGTGGTCCAGGGCGGCTCGACCATTACGCAACAATTGGCGAAGAACCTTTTCCTGTCCAACAAACGCACGCTGACGCGCAAGATCAACGAGGCCTTTCTCGCCATCTGGCTCGAATCGCACCTGACCAAGAAACAGATTCTGCGGCTTTATCTCGACCGCGCCTATATGGGCGGCGGCACGTTCGGCATCCAGGCGGCGGCGCAATATTATTTCGGCCATTCGATCCGTGACGTCACGCTTGCCCAGGCGGCCATGCTCGCCGGACTGTTCAAGGCGCCGACCAAATTTTCGCCGGACGTCAATCTTCCCGCCGCCCGCGCCCGCGCCGCCCAAGTGCTGCATAATATGGTGGCCGCCGACTATCTGACCGACAACCAGATCGCCGACGCCTTGCGCCATCCCGCTTCCCCGGTCGATCGCGGAACCGATTCCGCCGGCTCGCCCGACTGGTATCTCGACTGGGCCTTCGACGAGGTCAAGGCGCTTGCCCAAGCCGGCAAGCTCGGCAAGAACCGCGTCCTGACGGTGCGGACGGCGCTCGACTCCGCCCTGCAGAAGCAGACGCAGGCGACCATCGACAATATGCTGCTCGAAAGCGGGCAGAGCTTCCACGTCCATGAGGGCGCGGCGGTCGTCATGGAGCCGGACGGCGCCGTGCGCGCCATGGTCGGAGGGCGCGATTATGGCGAAAGCCAGTTCAACCGCGCCGTCGACGCCCTGCGCCAGCCGGGATCGTCCTTCAAGCCCTATGTCTATCTGACCGCGCTGATGTCGGGATTCACGCCGGACACCCCTATCCTCGACGCGCCGATCTGCCTCGGCCATTGGTGTCCGCACAATTACAGCAACCACTATCATGGCCGCGTGCCGCTCTGGTATGCTCTCGCCCATTCGCTGAACACGGCGGCGGTGCGCCTTTCGGTCGAGATCGGCGAGGGCAACGCCAAGGCCGGCCGCCGCGCCATCATCGCCACGGCCCGGCGACTCGGCGTGACCGCGCCGCTGCCGGACACGCAATCTTTGCCGCTCGGCGCCGACGAACTCAGCCTGATGGATCAGGCCACCGGCTATTCCGCCTTCGCCAATGGCGGCAAGCGCGTCAAGCCCTATGCCGCGCTCGACATCTACAACAGCCGCGGCGACCTGATCTACAGCCACGCCCGCGACGGGGTGAAGCCGGTCCAGGTGATCGAACCGGTTTATATCGACCTGCTCGTTTCCATGATGAAAAAGGTGGTGGCGCAGGGCACCGGCCGCCGCGCACAGCTCAAGGGCATAACGGTCGCCGGCAAGACCGGCACGACCAACGACTTCAAGGACGCCTGGTTCTGTGGCTATACCGGCAATTATGTCGGCATCGTCTGGTACGGCAACGACGACAGCACGCCGACGAACCACGTGACCGGCGGTTCCTTGCCGGCCATGACCTGGCACGACATCATGCAATTCGCCCATAGCGGCATCGATCTCAAGCCCTTGCCGGGCGACACGTTGGAGACGACGCAGGCGCCGGTGGCGGAGATCACCTCGCCGGAGGGCGTGCAGACGCCGCGCCGGCGCGAGCAATTGTCGAGGCAATCCTCCGAGGCCCTGGGGTCGATCGAAAATCTGATGCGTTCGGTCGCCAGCCCCCATGCGAGTCTCGACCTGCCGCATCGCCGTTTCGCCCAGGCCAGGCGGCTCGACCGCCTCAGCGTGGAAACCGATCCGATCGTCGATCTGCGCTAGAGCGTTTTCCGCGCGGCTTTCCTTC
Source organism: uncultured Rhodoblastus sp. (assembly GCA_964425315.1). Classification (GTDB taxonomy): domain Bacteria; phylum Pseudomonadota; class Alphaproteobacteria; order Rhizobiales; family Beijerinckiaceae; genus Rhodoblastus. Next base: position 16,102 of record CAYRNB010000062.1, on the reverse strand, counting down.
GCATGAGGCGCGAGAGCCCTAATTGCGCCAGATCGATTCCCAAGACCTTGCAGCCGCCGAAAAGCGCGCCGCCATAGACCGCAAGACCGACAAGTCCGAATGCGGCGAGCGCGGCCAGGCTGCCGAGCGCGCCATATCGCGCGGCGAGCGACGTGAAGGGCGGCTCCAGCCATAGAGCGACATTGGCGAGAATGACGCCCGCCGTCGCCGCCGCCAGCACTATGCTCTTCAACAGGTCGTCGGGTTGGAACAAATATCGGCGCAATCCGATGACCAGGAGCGCGATGAAATTGATCCAGGCGTTGATCGCCGTCGCCAGGGCGAGTCCGGCCGCGCCCATCGGCTTGTAGAGCAGGATTTTCAGCGCCAGATTGACGGTGAGCGCGCCGAGCGACACCAGCATGGGCGTCTTGGTGTCGCCCATGGCCTGAAAGCCGGAGCGCAAGGCGTTGATCGCCACCATGGCGAGAAGGCCGACGCCATAGGCGCGCAGCACCGCCGCGGTGGCCAGGGTCTCTTGTTCGGTGAAGCGCCCGTGTTCGAACAGGGCGCGCACGATCGTGGCGGGAATGGCCAGAAAGGCCACGACGAAAGGCGCGGTCAGAGTCACGGTCAAAGCGAGGGTGCGGTTCTGCGCGGTGAAAGCGCCCTCCCAATCCTCGCGCGCAAAATAGCGGCTCATTTCCGGCAGCAGCACCGTGCCGGCGGCGACGCCGACAAGGCCGATCGGCAATAGATAGAGACGGTCGGCATAATAGATTGACGATATGCCGCCCGTCGGCAGCAGCGAGCCGATGATCGTGTCGGCCAGCATGGCGATCTGGACGCCGGACGAACCGAGCACCGCCGGGCCGAAATTGCGGAAGAATTCGCGCACCTCCGCCGAAAGCGTCGGGCGGGCGAGCTTTTCCAGAAGATTCGCCCGCTTCGCCGCGAACATCAACAGTGCGACCTGCGCCAGGCCCGAGACGACGGCGCCGGTCGCCGCCGCATAAGCGGCGTTGGGAAAGAGAAAGGCCATGGCCAGAAAAGCCATGATCGAAAGATTGAGCAGAACCGGCGCGAAAGCGGCGACGGCGAATTTACCATGGGCGTTGAGCGTCGCCGAATGCAGGGTCACCAGGGTCACGCAGAAGAGATAGGGAAAGGTGATGCGGGTCAGACTCACCGCCAGGTGGAATTTCTCCGGATAGACGGAAAATCCCGGCGCCAGCAGACGCACGAATTCGGGCATGAAGGTCCAGCCGAGCGCCAAAAGGACCAGTTGCGAGATCAGCAGCATGGTGAAGATCTGATCGGCGAAATGGCGCGCCGCCGCCGCGCCCTCTCGTTCGCTGACGCGCGAATAGGTCGGCACATAGGCGGCGTTAAAGGCGCCTTCGCCGAAAATCTGGCGGAATTGACTGGGCAGGCGCATGGCGACCGCCCAGGCGTCGCCCATCGCGCCGGCGCCGACCAGGCCACTGAGGAGGATGTCCCGCAAAAAGCCGGTCAGCCGCGAAAGCAAGGTGAAGCCGCTGACCGAAAGGAAATTTCTGAACATGAAGCGCCGAGCGAGGGAGAAACAGCGGGGTGAGACCTGGACTCGCTTTAACACGAAATTCGGGCCGCGTCCGGCGCCTCGCCAATGGTCTCGGCAACAATGAGACCGACATGCTCGCCGAGCGCGCCGACCAAAGGAATTTTCTGGCGTTCCCTATGCCGCAATGCGAAAATACGCGAGAAAAGGGCGAATTTATTTTCGCGCCGTAGGAGCTTATGCCTTCCCAAACCTCTTTCGCGCTTTGCGCCGACGATTTCGCCCTGTCGCCGGCGGTGACGGCGGGAATCCTCGAAGCCCTGGCCGCCGGCCGGCTGACCGCGACTTCCGCCATGACGACGCAAAAAAACTGGCGCGAGGCGGCCCGCGCCTTTCGCGACCTGGCGCCGCGCGCCGAGATCGGCCTGCATTTCAACCTCACCCTTGGCGGGCCTTTGCGCGACATGCCGCGTTTTGCGCCAAACGGCGCCTTTCCGGCGATGAATTCGATCGCCCCCGCCTCCTGGCGCGGCGCCCTGCCCCGCGCCGAAATTCGCGACGAATTGCGCCGCCAGCTCGACGCTTTCGAAGAGGCCTATGGCGCGCCGCCGGGTTTCGTCGATGGCCACCAGCATGTCCATGTCCTGCCGGGGATCGCCGACGAGCTCGTCGCCGAGTTGAAATCCCGCGGCCTCGCGGGAAGAATTTGGCTGCGCGACAGTTCCGACCGCCCGCGCCGCATTTTCGCGCGCAGCCGGCATTGGGGAAAGGCCCTGACGGTCGCGGGTCTCGCCCGCGGCTTTCGCGCCAAGGCGCGCGCCGCCGGCTTTGCCGTCAATGACGGTTTTTCCGGCTATTCCGATTTCGACGCCAAGGCGGATTACGCCGCCGATTTCGCAACATATTTGCGCGCGCCGGGAAAAAACCATCTCGTCATGTGCCATCCCGGCCATGTCGACGACGAGCTGGCGCGGCTCGATTCGGTCACCTACTCGCGCGAAACCGAACTGGCCTTTCTGTTGTCGGACCGTTTTTCGGAAATACTCGCGGACGCCGGCGCGCGACTGGACTTATTGTCGGCGATTTAGTTCCGGCGCCTATTTTTTGGCCGGCGGCGGCCCCATGGCGCCGAACGGCTCCACGGGCATGGCCACGTCGATCTCGCCGGCCTTGGCGAAATCCAGCTTCAGGTGGATGGTCGTATGCGGCAGCAATTGTTTGCTCAACCCGATCAGCATCAAATGATAGCCGCCGGGCTTGAAGACCACGCTCTTTCCCGCCGCGATTTCGATGCCATTCGGCATTTCCCGCATTCTCATGATGCCGCCCGTCATGCGGGTCTCGTGGATATCCACTTTGGTGGAAACATCGCTCGAAGCGCCGGTCAGGCGATCCGCTTGCTTGCCTTTGTTGGCGATGGTGAGATAGCCGGCGGCGACGCTTGCGCCGCGGACAGTGGCGCGCGCCCAAGGCCCGATGATGGATATGTCCGCCGCCGAGGCCGCGCCAGCAAGAAGATCCCCCGCGCCGGCGAAAAGAGCCGCGGCGCCGACGACGGCGACGGCGCGGACGAGCCTGTTTCGAACGACCCTCATCGCTCCCTCCCCTGCTCTTATTCCGCGTTCACGTCCTTGGCGCGCCTGCCGCGCAAGGAAACATAAGCCAGCAATATGGTCAAAGCCGCCCCGACCGCAGGGGCGAAATCATGCATGAGACCGGGCGGCATCGCGCTGGCGGCGACAAAAGCGTCCATCGCCGCCATCTGCCCGGCGACCCAGCCGAGAAGGGCAACGCCCGCCCACATGAGCGGCGGCTTGCGCAGGACGGTGACGATTTGCGACGAGCCCAAAGCCAGCATGGGAATGGCGATCGCCAGCCCGAACAGGACCAGAGGCCGGTCGCCCCGCGCCGCCGCGACGATCGCCAGCATGTTGACCAGCGCCACCGGCGCGTCCGCGGTCAAACAGGCGAGCAGCGCCGAGACGAGACTCCGGCGCGGCCCCATTTCCATCGGCGCGCCGCTCTCGCCGCGCGCGGCGACGAACCACGCCGACACAACAAGGATAAAGGCGCCGATGAGTCCCGCGCCCGGCAGGCGGACGCCGGTCAGCAGCGCCAGGGCGAGGATGACGCGCATGGCGATGAACAGCAAGGTTCCCAGCATGATTCCGGCGCGCTTTTTCTCTCTGGGCAGGGCGCGCGTCGCCACGGCGGCGAGAACGGCGTTGTCGCCGGAAAGAATGAGGTCGAGCCAGAGGATTTCGATCAGGCTGGGAATGATCTGCGACAGGTCCATTTCGTCTCCGGTAGAGCAAGTCTGCCGCAGCTTAAGCGAGGGCGAGGCTTCTGGCCAAGGCCTCGATGGCGGTCGCGGCGCGGCTCAGGGCCGCGCCGCGCCAGTCCGGCAGATGGACGAAGGTCGCGCGCCGGTCCATCAGCAGCGATAGATAGAGGCTTTCGTTGCAGATATAATCGCCGGCGTCGCGCGACGGCGCGGCGGGAACGCCGTGGCGGCGCGCCAGGGCGGCGAGGCGCGCGGCCAGACGCGGGCTGTCTAGAATCTCCGGCCCGCCGTGGACGATTTCGCGGCTCCAGGCGTATTGCCTGGCCGCGTCCGGCCGCAACGTCGAGACGCGATTGCGCGCCAGCGTCTCGATGGCGATCCGCCGCCGCCGCGCCGCGACGCCGAGAAGCAACACGGCGTCGGGGCTTTTTTCCGCAAACAGGCGGAAGAGCGTCGGCGACAAAGCGAAATGCTCGACCGGCAGAAAGGCGACATGGAGATCGATTCCGGCGAGCGCGAAGGCGCGTCTTCGGCGCGCCAGAATTTCGACCAGGGTCTGCGCCGGATTGATCCTGTGGCCTGGAAAGGCGCCGAAGCCCGCGACGAGCAGGGATTTCCGCATGTCAAAGCCCGAGGGCCGCGGCGATCTTTTCCACCGCCAGGGTTGGCGACAAGGCTCCTTCCGCCACCTGCCGCTCCAGCCCCGGCAGGAGCGCGCGGGCGCGGCCGTCGGCGCGCAATTTCGCGCGGAAATAATCTTCCAGCATGGTCCACATCCATTTGACCTGCTGGTCGCGGCGTTTCTGCGCGCCCTCGCCGGAGGCTTCGAAGCGGCGGCGATGTTCCAGCACCTGCGCCCACATGTCGTCGAGCCCGACATTGGCGAGGCCGGAAATCAGCACCACCGGCGGCGACCAGTTTTTTGAGGCCGGCTGCAGAATGTGGAGGGCGGCGCGATATTCGCCGGCCGCCGCCGTGGCGCGGGCGCGGCCCTCGCCCTCCGCCTTGTTGACCGCGATCATGTCGGCAAGCTCCAAAACGCCCTTCTTGATGCCCTGCAATTCGTCGCCGGCGCCCGGCAGCATCAGCACCAGGAAAAAATCGGTCATGTCGGCCACCGCCGTCTCCGACTGGCCGATGCCGACGGTCTCGACCAGAATCACGTCGAAGCCGGCCGCCTCGCACAAAAGCATGGTCTCGCGCGTCTTCGCGGCGACGCCGCCGAGCGTTCCGGAGGACGGCGACGGGCGGATGAAGGCGTTGCGCTCGGCGGCGAGCTTCGCCATGCGGGTCTTGTCGCCGAGGATCGAGCCGCCGGTGCGGCTGGAGGAAGGATCGACCGCCAGGACCGCGACCTTGTGGCCGGCCGCGACGAGATTGGCGCCCAATGCGTCGATGGTCGTCGATTTTCCGACGCCCGGCACGCCGGTGATCCCCACCCTGATCGCGCCCCCGGTGAAAGGCAGGAGAGTCTGCACCAAAGCGCGCGCCTCGCGCTGATGGTCGGGTTTGCGGCTTTCGATCAGGGTGATGGCCCGCGCCAGAGCGGCGCGTTCGCCGGCGCGCAGACGCTCGGCCAGGGATTTGACGTCGAGGACGCGGGGATTCTGGGCGGTCATGCCGTCTTATAGGCGCGCCGCGGCGAGGGCGAAAGGCGGCGAGGACTTCGGTCCGCAAAAATGAACGCGGGACGCGATGGCGCTTAGCGCCACCGCGGCGCATTGAAAGGTTTTGGCGGTGAGATACTATCCGCCGGTCGACTCGACGGAGGGCTGGACTATGAAACGCATTATTCTCGCTACATCGGTTCTATTGTTTGCAATGGGAAGCGCTTTGGCCCAAGGCGCATGCGAGGCCAAGGCCGTCGGCAAAAACGGGAAACCGTTGGCGGGCGCGGCGAAAACGAGCTTCATCAAGAAGTGCAAGGCGGACGCCTGCGAAGCCAAGGCGGTTGGAAGCAACGGAAAAAAACTCTCGGGCGCGGCAAAAGCGAGTTTTATGAAAAAGTGCGAGGCCGGCGCGTAAAGCAGCGTGCAAAAAAAGCGCGCCCGGCTTTTCGTGAAAACGCCGTGAAAATCCAGGAATCCAGACCCTTCTGCGATGACGCCTGATCGGAGAAGGGTCTGGTCGCTCCGCGGGCCATAGGCGCAGATGGGCCGATCGCGGCCATCGGCCCGTTGGCTGGGCGATGACGGTCAAGGACCGAACCTCGGCGCCGATCAGGGCATCATCGGCGACTGGCCGGGCTGCGGCGGCATGGGCGGGCCGAAGTCGCCATTCGCCTTATAGGCCTCCACCCGGACGCCGATATGAACATTGTTGTTGACGGCATAGTCGAAGCCGGCTCCGACGTGGGTGAGCGTCGTCGAACCGGACGAGGGCCCGAAAATGGCGTTGACCGTCCCCAGGCCGCCCGGCGTGCCGTGAAAGCCGTTGAGCGCGCTTACGCGGCCGATGCCGAAATCGACATAGGGCACCAATCGGCCCATGTCATAGCCGACCGTGATATTGGCCATGCCGAATCCGTAGCCGCTCGGGCCGTATTTCCACAAGCCGGGCAGATAGCCGGCGTCGCCCGACACGCCAATAATGAAATTATTGTCGAGTTCCCGGCTATAGCCGATGTAAGTTTCGCCGCCGAAACCGCCGCGCGAATATTTTCCCGACCCCGAGACGCCAAAGACGCTTGTGCCCATCACCAGGCCAGCCCAGGGGTCGTCCGACGAATCGTGCTGCGACGGATAGGCCGGCGAAAGAAAACCCGGATCGCCGCCGGCGAAAAAGGGCAGGACCTGCTGAGCGCGGGCCGGAGCTACCGCAAACAGGCAGAGCAAAGGCAGGGTAAGGAAGGCGGTGCGTTTCATCGCGGCCCCGGATGGAATGGCGCAGCATTCTATGGCGGCTGAGTCTGGCGGGAAAGTGGCGGACTCGACGCCGCATGTCAAAATCGGATCGCTTCCCGCGAGAGGCCCCGTCCGTACCCGCTGTGCGGCCCAGCCCCCGCGATTCGCTCAAAGCGTTGTGAAAGAACTTTGGCGCAAGTTCTGTTACGTTGCATCATTATCCTCGCACCCAAACCCGTCCGGGCGCTTTTGGCGCGCGGCGCCGG
>CAYRNB010000062.1:0-9090 GCA_964425315.1 uncultured Rhodoblastus sp. | reverse complement strand
CGCCGACGCGCTCACGGCGCTGCTTTATTTTTTGGAGAATGTCATGTTGCGGCTGACGGAAATCATCGTCGACAAGGTTCACACCTCGGTGCGCGAAGGCGGCGACGAAAAGTCCGCGGAAGCCGTGGTTTTCGTTCACGGCAATCCCGGCTTTTCCGCCGACTGGGAGGACCTGATGGAGCGGGTCGCTCCCTTCTGCCGCTGCATCGCGCCCGACATGCCGGGTTTCGGCCAATCGGCGCGGCCCGACGATTTCGATTACACGGTCGCCGGCTACGCCAATCATCTTGGCGGCGTGCTGAATAAGTTGGGCGTCGCCAAGGCGCATCTGGTCCTGCACGATTTCGGCGGCCCCTGGGGGCTTGTCTGGGCGCTCGGCAATTCAGCCTCGTTGGCGAGCCTTACTCTGATCAACATCGGCGTGCTGAAGGATTATCATTGGCATTATCTCGCCCGCATCTGGCGCGCGCCCGTGCTGGGCGAAATCTTTATGGCCACAGCGACGCGCTTCGGCTTCGGCATGCTGCTCAAACACGGCAATCCGCGCGGCCTGCCGAAGGCGTTCGTGGACGGGATGTACGACCATTTCGACGCCGGCACGAAAAAAGCGATCCTGAAGCTTTATCGCGCCACCGACAATCCCGGCGAGATAGCGGAAAAATACGGCGACGCCTTCCGATCCTGGAAAATTCCCGTCCTGGTCGTCTGGGGCAGACACGATCCCTATCTGCCAGTGCGCTATGCCGAGGGCCAGCGCGAATTCTTCCCCCAGGCGCAAGTGCATGTGCTCGACGACAGCGGCCATTGGCCCTTTGCCGACAATCCGGAACGGGTGGCGGAACTCATGATTCCCTTCCTTCGTCAGGCGGTGACACAGACCCAAACCACCTAAGCCATTGCTCGCGCGCCCGTCGGCCGCGCCGTCTCGGAAATCGCGGCGACTCGCCGCGTGAGACAGTTTGGCCCTTTAGCGAGGGGACGGTTCGATCCTCTCGAAAGCCTTGCAAACTTGACGCAAATGCCGTTACGGGAAACCTTGCGTTCGGCTGCAATGGGCGCCGATCCTTTCTGGCGGAGCCGCGGCGGGGCGAAAGAGTTATGAATCGTATTGTGTCGTTGTATTGGAACAATATTGACCCGTGCGTCGTCGCGACGCAGCGCGATGTTTTTTCCCATTTCGGGCTTGAAATCGCGCAGAGGGAGCAGACCGGGGTCAATCACGGCGATTTTCTCGACGCATGCATGACGGAAGCCGGCGAGGACGACATCGTGCTGATGGTCGACATCGATTGCTTTCCCCTTAATCGCGAAATCGTCGACAGGGCTTTCCAGGCGGCAAGCGAGGGGCGCATTTTCGGCTGCGCCCAGACCTTCGGCGTCGACCGCGACAAGATCTATGTCGGGCCGATGTTTCTAGCGATCGCGCGCCGCACCTGGGACAGGCTGGGGCGGCCGAGCTTCACGCACGACGCGCATTATGACGTCGCGCAGAGGGTCAATGAAGCCGCCATGAAGGCGGACGTCCCAATCGAATTGCTCTATCCCTGGGCGACGATCGTGCCCAAATGGCGTCTTGGCGACATCGCCCTTTTCGGGGTCGGCACGTTTTATAAGGGCGGCGTGTTCCATCTTTTCGAGTCGCGGCGCACGCGGTTTCGCTTCATTCTGTTCGACGTCGCCGAAGCGATTCTCAACGACAGGCCGGTCGATTATGGCGCACTGATGCGCAAGGCGGCGGCGCTGCGCGGCGATTCGCGCTGGGCGCAAAGATTTGCGCGATGGAAAGGAAAAATCTGGCGACTGTTGGGCCGCGAATCCTAGTGGTGAAAATCGAACGCTTGGTTCCCTGCCGAATGACAAGGATCGGCGGGGAGTTGACGATTGCGTGAGGACATTCCCGCAACACGCCGCAGCCCGAACATATTGGCGAGCATCTGACTTGGACGAGCCGCGCTGCGACCTATCCTCCGGGATAGACTTTTGAAGCCGATTGCCGGATTTGGCGGCGGCCAGCAAATTGACTCCTCAAAAAGATAAGGTGAAACTCCAATATCGCCGCCCGATTTTGTCAAATAAGTTGACGTGAGGAACCGACCCATATTTTCAGGGGGATCGCGCAATGTCCCGACGCCTCAAACTTCCTTCCCGGACGGCATGCTTGGCTCTCATCGGTCTCGCTCTTACGGTCGACTAACCCTTCGCAATCGCGCAGGCGGGTATGCGGTCGCCGGTGACAGTTGCGGCGTGGCGCGATTACGACCGGTTTGAATCTGAAGGGACGCCCATCGACGGCGCCTGGGAATTGTCTTCTGACGGCACGCGCATAAGCATCCGGCATGGCCGGAGTTATAATGAAAAGACTGGCCAGCCATCGAGCCCCGACATCCACGAGACGCAACCGGGAACTTTCGTATTGCACGAGTTCGACTGTAACTGTCGGGCGAAGATGAAATTGACGCTGGATGGCGCGCTGCTGGGCGTGTCCCACACAAAGATCGGACCCGTGCGGTAAACACTGCATCCGCCTTCTCTTGATCATCCTGGCTGGCTCCAACACGAACTGCACAGGGTCGAAGAAGAAAATTGAAAGACTTGTCGCCACCGAAGAAATTTGGGGATCTTGAGCAGAGGAGGTTCGCCGTGCACAAATTATGCATCACGAGGCCGCTCGTCGTTTCAGTCGCAACCATGGCCTTATTGGCTTTGGCGCCGGCGTTGCAGGCGGAAGCGAACGAGAGCGATTTCGACGCCGTGATCAACACAACGAATCCCTGCACCGGATCGCCCGAGCAAGTGCACGGAACAACCACGCTCTCCATAAGGACCTCCGGCCGACGCGTGATTGTCCATGAACATTTCTTCGGCCGCCAGCACGGATACGAAGTCCACTACCACGGCCAAGGCGAATTTTTCGAGCCCCAACCGAGCTACAAGATTCATGTCCACGGCGGATTTGATGGGCCTGATTCATTTGAGTCGGTGGCGGTCGACCGGGTGTTCGCCGACGATGGATTTTCTCCGACCGGGGATCGTTTCGTGCGGATCCACAATTTCTGCCGCTGAACCGAACGGACAGAGATCGATCGGATTCGACGATCCCGCCTCGCCCGCCGAGCTTTCGCTCGCGGTCAAACGGGGCGCTCAAGGGGCGCCATTTTCGGCAAGCAACCGTTGGATTTAAACCGTTAGAGCGCCCTCCGACCGGACTGACGCATTCAATTACCTTTGGGGAGGCGGTCCGGCAGGCGCGGGCGGCGGCGCGCGCCTGCCGTGGGGGAAGACCGGCGTTCCCTCTCCCTCGCGCCCAATCTGTCCATTCATTAAGCATTGACGTAGGTTAGATGACATTACTAAAACTATAATTTCACGACATTCGGCCAAAAATGAACGATTATTAAGACAATATTATAAATTGCGGCGCAATTTGATCTAAATCAATGCGGTGGCTGGAGGGATGAAATGGCGATAAAGCTTATTGGATTTTGCGTGATCATGTCCGGATTCACGTGTTTTCTAACGTATTTCATATGCGTATCGCGCGAAAGACTGTGGGTGCGGGCCACGAAATCAGAAGAACTATACCATAAGGCCGAGCATCTTTACACTGAGATCAATCTTTTCTTTTCCGTACATTATGATAACAATAAAATGGCTCTAATACACGATCGACGTGGCGATCAATCGACGATCAATGCGCACCTCTCCGACCTGACTATTCTTGTTGGGCTTTATTTTCCCTGCCTGAAGCCGCAACTCGCGCAAATAGGACAGGCGCTGCGGGAGGCTTATTCCTCGCTGCGCATGGCGGAAGGGGCGGACGAAAACAATATCGACCTTGCCGTGAACGCCTTAATAGCCTCGAAAAACGCCGTCACGGACAGTTTTGATCGCTTCAAAGACGAGATCCTCGCGGCCGGCTGCGTCGAACGAATCGGCAAGACCTCCGATTTCCTCATGCATTGGAAAAGGCGCCGCGACGTGCGGGCGCTTTTCGCCGGCGTCTGAGAGCGCCGCCGCGGTTTCCGCCACCCGACGCGAAATGGCGCTCACCAGATCGGCGCGGGCGGCGTCCCGTTCAAAAATTCGGCGATGCGGGCGCGGGTCGAGGGCGTCGCCTCTTCCGGCAAGGCGTCGAGGGAGAAAAAGCCGGATTCGGCGATTTCCCAATCGGGCGGGCGGGCCCTGGCCTGCCGCACGTTACGCGCGAGATAAAGCGCGACATGGTCGCGGCGCGAATGCCGTGGATTGTGAAAAAATCCGACGAGCAGCGGCGGATCGCCCAGCTCAAGCGCGCCCTCCTCCGCCAGTTCGCGCGTCAGCGCCGCCAGGGCGGTCTCGCCCGATTCGAGTCCGCCTCCCGGCAGATGGAAGCCCGGCGCATAGGTGTGGCGCACCAGGAAAACGCGACCCTCCCCGTCCAAAGCGATGACCCGGACGCCGAGCGTCATCGGTCGCGTCAGCAGGCCGACAATCCGCTGCCCCTGCCGGAGCAATCTTTGCCATTTCGCCAATTCCGCCATTCCATACTCCGACTGGATTTGCGGACGCTTTCAAATTAGAACGGCTCCAATCCTCCCGGCCGAGCCGGGCGGGCCGCCGCTCCGGCGCCCCGATCGGCCCAAGGCGCTTCCATGAAAAGCTTTTCCGACCTGACCGAGCGCGAGATTCTCGCCATCGCCATTGCTTCCGAGGAAGAAGATAGCAGAATCTACGTTACTTTCGCCGAAGACCTGACCCAACGCTATCCGGCCACCGCGAAAGTTTTTAACGAAATGGCGTCGGAAGAGGACGGCCATCGCCGGCAGTTGCTGGAAATGTACAAGTCGCGCTTCGGCGAAAACCTGCCGGCAATCCGCCGTGAGGACGTCAAAGGCTTCCTCAACCGCCGCCCGAACTGGATGACCAAAAATCTGCCGCTCGAGATCATCCGCAAACAGGCGGAGGCGATGGAGAAGGACGCGCAGAGATTCTACGCCACCGCCGCAGAGCATTCGCAGGACGTCGGCGTTCGCAAATTGCTCGGCGATCTCGCCATGGTGGAAAAAGGCCATGGGGTCAAGGCGCACGAACTTTCCCAGGCCATATTGACCGAAAGCGTCCGCCACGAAGAGGGCCTGACACAACATCGTTTTTTTGTGCTGCAATATGTGCAGCCCGGCCTCGCGGGCCTGATGGACGGCTCCGTTTCGACCTTGGCGCCGCTTTTCGCCGCCGCCTTCGCCACGCATAATAATTTCAGCACCTTGCTGGTTGGGCTCGCCGCCTCGATCGGCGCTGGCGTCAGCATGGCGATCGCCGAGGCTCTGTCCGACGACGGCACGATCACCGGCCGCGGCGCGCCGTTCATACGCGGCGCGGTTTGCGGGCTGATGACGGCCTTCGGCGGGCTCGGCCATTCCCTGCCCTATCTCGTGCCCGACTCCTGGCCCAACGCCTTCTGGACGGCGACGAGCATCGCGGGCCTGGTCGTCTTTTGCGAACTCTGGGCCATCGCCTATATCAGGGCGCGCTACATGGACACGCCCTTTCTCAAGGCGGTGGCGCAAATCGTCGTCGGCGGCGCCATCGTGCTGGGCGTCGGCATTCTTATCGGGGCGGCGTGAGGAAATTTCATGTTCCGTCTGGCTCATCTTTCTGACGCCCATATCGGTCCGCTACCGCGGCCGAAATGGCGCGAACTGGTCGGCAAAAGGGCGACCGGCTACATCAACTGGCGGCGCGGCCGTCATCGCGTCCACGATATGGACGCGCTGACCGCGCTGGTCGCCGACCTGCGCGCCCATTCTCCGGATCACGTCGCCATGACCGGCGACATCTGCAATATCGGCCTTCCGGCGGAATTTCCTCTGGCGGCGCAATGGCTGAGCACTTTGGGCGCACCGTCCGACGTCAGCCTCGCGCCGGGCAATCACGACATCTACATGCGCTCAAGCATCGAGCATATGGCGCGCGAACTCAGCCCCTGGACGCGCGGCGACGACGGCGGCGAGAAATTTCCCTATCTGCGCCGCCGCGACGGCGTGGCCATCATCGGCCTGTGCAGCGGCGTGCCGACCCTGCCCTTCGTCGCCGCCGGCCGTCTCGGCGTTGACCAGCTGGCGCGGCTGGAGCAATTGCTCAAGAAGACACGCGACGATATCCGCATTGTGTTGATCCACCATCCGCCGGTCGACGGCGGCGGTGGCATACGCAATCTCGGCGACCATCGCGCTCTCGCCGAAATTTTGGCCCGCCAAGGCGCCGAACTGGTGCTGCATGGCCATAGCCACGTGATGTCGCGCAAATCCCTGCCGGGGCCGGACGGACCCATTCCCGTGCTCGGCATTTGCTCGGCCTCCTCGATCGGCCGCAATCCGCGCCGGCGCGCCGCCTATTATTTGATCGACATCGACGTGAATAACCGGCGCATCGCCATTAACGCCCGCCAGCTCGGCGCGGCCGGCCAGTTTCACCCGGCCCTTCTTCGCGAGGACGCGCGGCGCAGCGACGAAAACAGAGCAAGCGCCTGACCCGGATTCCTCACACGGGGCATGGTCGCGCCACGGCTGAGAAATCCAGCGAAAACGTCCACCCTGTTGGGCGAGAAATCACCACAAGACTTTCGGCAGCCGCCGCTTCCAGCGTTGGCCGCGCGGCAAAGCGGACTCGCTCGCGCCTCGCCCGCCAGGAGCGACGCGGCCGGAAAGATCGACGGGCTTTGCGGCCCCGCGCGGCGGTGCGACGACGGCAGCCTTTTCCACCTTCGCGCCCGTCGCTTCCGAAACGCGCGACGCATGCGTTTCCTCGCGCGAGACGGCGGCGGGGCGGGGTCCCTTGGCTGGCCGGCCGCGGCGTCGCGCGGGTTTATCCACGTTGGCGGCCCTGGCCGCAGTCGGATTCACTGCCTGCTCCGGCTCGATCGCTTCGAGAATTCGGCGCTGCGGCTGGGCCGCTGCTTGCGCAGGCTCTTTGGGCGTCGCCGTATGCGGAACGACCTGACGCCGCACGGCCGCCGCGGAGAAGACCGGCTCCTTCGGCTGCGGCCAGGAAACCGAGCGCTGCGCATCGCTGTTTCTTCGGCCGCGTTTGACTTCGACGACGAAAGGTTTTTGAGGCCCCCGCACAATCAACTCCGTCTTCAAGAAAGGAAACGAATCAATCTTTCCTTCTATACTTTAAAGCCTCATGCAAGAGGATAAACACAAAATCATCCCGCAAAGGCTTATTTCAACAGGTTCTATTTCATTGGATGGGTGCGCGCGGCTGAGCGGCTTTCACCCTGCTGTCATCGCGGATGACTGTAAAGTTGGCGCCGCGATTGCATGGAAAAAATCCATGGAATGAAAAAAGCGGATGCTTGTCGCGTCGCCGGGTTCCCAAAGCCGGCGCGCAGGAGCATAATCCCCGAAAGCGGAAGCCTTGCGCCTGTGAAAATCACGGTTTATCAAGAGGTTGGATCGCGAGACGCCCCCCGTTCGGGCGTGTCGCGTCATTGGGGCGGCGATTGGGCCAATTGCGACAAATTTATGGAGATTTGCGACATGCCGACGGTCGTATTTTACGAAAAGCCTGACAACGCCTTACATCCCAGCCAGAAAAAGCTCGTCGCCGCGGCCGGGCACGAAGTTGAAACGCGCGATCTGACGGCGGAAAATTGGACGCCCGTCGCGCTGCGCGCCTATTTCGGCGACAGGCCGGTGGCGGACTGGTTCGATCGGCGGGCGCCGAAAATCCTTTCTGGAGAGATCGACCCGGACAAGGTCAATCCGCAGGCGGCGCTGATCATGATGTCGGTCGACCCGTCTCTGATCAAAAGCCCGCTGGTGAAGTTCAAGGATCGCTGCGCCTCCGGCCTCGACGCGACGCAGCTGCAAGTTTTTCTCAGCAACGCGCGCGACGTCAACGCCCTGTGGACGACGAAACCGCCGGCGGCCTGGGGCGAGGCTTGAGATAGACAGGGGCAAGCCGCTCCGTTGCGCGACGCGACCGGCGCGGAAAAGCCGCAGCTTCAGGTCGCGTCGACGAACGCCTTCTCAATCACATAGGAAGCAGGATCGCCGCTCGACCCCTCGCGGAAGCCGCGCTCATGAAGCATGTTGACCAGATCCTTCAGCATGGCCGGGCTACCGCACAGCATGACCCGGTCATCCGCCGGATTGAACGGCGGCTGGCCGATATCGGCGAATAATTTTCCCGATTCGATCAGGTCGGTGATGCGGCCCTGATGCTGATAAGGCTCCCGCGTCACGGTCGGATAATGGATAAGCTTTTCCTGGACGATGTCGCCAAAAAACTCGTTCTTCTTGGCGTCTGCGACAATATCCAGGCCATATTGCAATTCGGCCACTTCGCGGCAGCCATGAACCAGGATCAGCTTGTCATAAAGGTCGTAGACTTCCGGATCCTTGATGATGCTGGAAAAAGGCGCGATGCCGGTGCCGGTGGACAGCATGTAGAGCCTTTTGCCGGGCAGAAGACTGGACTGCACCAGGGTGCCGGTCGGCTTGCGGCCGACGAGAACGATATCACCGACCTTCAAATGCTGCAGCCGCGAGGTCAACGGGCCATCCGGCACTTTGATGGAGAAGAATTCGAGATCGTCCTCGTAATTGGCGCTGGCCATGCTGTATGCGCGCAACAGGGGCTTGCCGGCGACTTCGAGGCCGATCATGGCGAACTGGCCGTTGACGAAGCGAAAGGCGGGATCGCGGGTGGTGCGGAAACGGAACAGCCGGTCGGTGTAATGCTGGACCTCCAGCACCGTCTCGCGATTGAAGGCTCCGCCCGACTTTTTCGGCGCGGCGGCGGCTGGCGTCGGAGCCGACAAAACTTCGTTCCCGGCGGCTTCGCTCATCGTAACCTGTCTCCATATGGCTCAACGCCAAATGCCGCCGATCGTTCGGCTTTGGCTCAATTTGCCCCAATTCTCTATTGTCAGACCGCAAAGCCGCCGGCAAGGCCCGATCAGCGACGACATTGCAAGTTCCATTCCGTCGGCGCGATAAAGCCCGAAAAACGACAAATCGGGCGTGCATGCAATCTTATTCCGCGAGTCTATAATCGCAGGCGCCCGCGCGCGGCAAGTGGGCGTCTTGTCGCATCCGACAAGCG
>CAYRNB010000061.1:0-19194 GCA_964425315.1 uncultured Rhodoblastus sp. | reverse complement strand
GGGCCGCGACGATCTGACCCTGAGGCGAAGCATGCAAAAAAATGTTTCGTTATTCAATTGTTAACCAACAATTTTTTGGTGTTAGGGAAATGCCGATCGCGTCGATGAGAGAGAAAAACGCGTCCGAATGGCTTGCTGAACGACCGGCGAGGGCGCAGCTGTGGACGCTGCGCGGCGCGTTATTGAAAGTCTCGGGCAAGGCCTCCTTGAGACTTTCTAAGACTTTATCGCAACTGGCGGTTTCAGCACGGTTGAACGCGCTATTTGCCTCGCTGCGGCCGGAGGCGCTGTGATACGATTTTTCAATAGTTTGCGTGGGAATCGTATTTTTGCCGGCGCGAAAAGCCGCCGGCGATTTCAGGGTTTTTTCGCCATGGCGTTTCCGCGGATTGCGGAGCAAACTTGCGGGAACCGTATGATAACGCGAACCACGCCTCCGTCGGACAAGCGCCATTGGCGGCGGGAAGAGCCGGATTCCATGGAGCTGATCACGACTTCGCCTGAACCGGATCAAGAGTTTCTGCCGCCCCAAGAAGCGGCGCGCTTTCTCGATGGAAGGCTCGGGCGGTTTCATGCGCGCCAGCGTTTGGGCATCGAGCGCGACCACGAGGCGCAGGTCTTCGGCCAGGGGCTGACCTTCTTTCACATCGAAAACCTTCCCTGGTCGGCCTTCCTGATCGAGGCGGCGCTGCGCCTGACCGGAACCTATTGGCGGGGCCGCGCCAACGCGGCCAAGGTCGAGCTTCGCCGCAACAAGATCGCCTCCGAGCTTATCCCACGCGCCTTCGACGGCTACCGCATTCTCCATCTTACCGATCTGCACGCCGACATGAGCGAGCCGGCGATGGCGCGCGTCGGCGCGCTGACCGGGAGCCTCGACTACGATCTGTGCGTTCTCACCGGGGACTACCGGGGACAGACCTTCGGTCCCTATCGCGCCGCCTTGCGGGGCCTGCGCGAACTGCGCCAGTCGATCCGGGGCGAAGTCTACGCGGTCCTCGGCAATCACGATACGATTCAAATGGTTCCCGATCTCGAGCGCATGGGCGTCAGGACCCTGCTCAACGAACATGTCGTCCTGAAGCGGCAGGAGGCGCGCGTCTATCTCGCCGGCGTCGACGACGCGCATTTCTATCGCGTCGACAATCTCGAAAAAGCGGCGAGCGAAATTCCCGAAGGCGCGTTTTCCATCCTGCTGTCGCACACGCCGGAAATCTATCGGCAGGCGGCGCACGCCGGCTTCGGCCTGATGCTGTCCGGCCATACCCATGGCGGCCAGATCTGCCTGCCCGGCGGCTTGCCGGTGACGCTCGAATCGCGCCTGCCGCGGCGCATGGGGCGCGGCGCCTGGCGGCATGGCGAAATGGCCGGCTATACCTCGGCGGGATGCGGCGCCTGCATTGTTCCGGTCCGCTTCAATTGTCCGCCGGAAATCACTTTGCACCAACTCGTCAGCCTCGCGTGACCCGCGCGCCGCGGCCTTTCAATAAGGCTCGTTGCGCAGGCCGATTGCGTAGAACAGGCGCGAGACGACGACCTGGCCGAAAAAAAAGGCGACGGTCACGATCGCCACTTCCGTCCAGGTCAGGGGAAGGAACAGCCGCGCCGCCAGCGCGCCGAACAGGGATTCGGGGATTTGATCGAGGCCGGTCGCGCTGCTCGAGGGCGGCATGGCGAGACGGCGCTTGACGAAGCTCGAAAAAAGATCCCCGGCCATGGAGGCCGCCGCCGTCACGGCGCCGACGCGCCAGGAAAGGCCGAGGAGCGGCGCGGCGACAGCCGCGGCGGCGACAGCGGCGCAAAAGCCCCGGATCGTCTTGGACGCGCCGAAAATCCGTCGTCCGTCGGCAAAAGCTTTTTGGAAATCCAGCGGCCAGGCGGCGGTTTGGCCCATCAGCCGGCTCGCGATCACCGGCGCGCCATTGGCGAGGGCCAGCAGGACGAGGACACGTAGGATCAGGATGGAATCCAAGGAGGACGGGCCCTTAAAACCGACGCCGCCGGACGGCCGCGAGAGGGTCGGGGGCCGCGGCGCGACTCGAAATAGGCAAAGAATTTCCGCGCCGGCGCGCTTCTTGGCAAGCCGAAAGACGCGCGCCGGGGCGTCGACGCCCCTAACGGCGGCGGCGGCGCCTGCCTATCTGTTTCCGTTGTCGTCCTCCTCAAAGACCGGCGGGCCCGGCTTGTCTTCCTCTCTGACGCGTTCGACCGGAACGTTTCCTTCGTCTGGGGTTCCCGTCTGAACGTCGACAGGCTCGCTCTCGATCAGTTTGCCCGGTTCGTCGAGATTTTCGTCGTAGGAATGGCGCGGGTTGCGCTTTTTCGGAATGGCTTGCGCGCTCGCGCTGTCTGAAAAGGATGTCATGCGCCTTCTCCTCTTCTATGGGTGAATGACCAGGAATTTCTCCTTGCCCAGGACGCCGAGAGCCTTCCCTCTGGTCCGGGCGCCACGCGAAGGCCGAAGGATGAGCTTTCGCGATCGAGCCTCGCGCCCAGCCACGCGATGTCTTCTTTCGAAGGGCGCGCCAGCTGGAGGCGACGGATCTGCAGCGGCGTCATGTCCAGCGTCCGAAGCGCGCCGCTTTCGGGATCGACGTCGGCGAAATACATCAGCACGAGATCGCCGCGAAACGATTCTTCGCCTTCTATGCCTTCGTAATCGTTCAGGAAATCGCCGCAGCCATGGAGGATGAGGCGATCGTTGAAGATTTCGATGGCCTTGGCGTGATGCGACGAATGGCCGTGAACGATGGAAACGCCCGCTTGCTCGATCAGGGCATGGGCGAAAAGCCTTTCGTCGTCGGCGATTTCATATCCCCAGTTCGGCCCCCAGTGGATCGAGACAATGACCACATCGCGCGGACGTTTCGCTTGCGCGATCCGCCTGACCGCCGCCGCCGCCGATTCTTTCGAAAGCGACGGCAGGAGGTTTATGCCGGGCGCTTCGGCGCTCGCCGCCCAGTCCCGCGGCGCGCCGCTGGAGACGTCGGCGAAAGAGAAGATCAGCAGCCGTCCTTCGCCGCGAATTTCGATCGCGGCCGGCGCCATGGCTTCCGCGAGATCGCGGCCGGCGCCGGCGGTCTTGATCCGCATGTCTTCCAGGGTCGTTAACGTTTCGAGCAAGCCGGCCGTTCCCCAATCGAGCACATGGTTATTGGCGAGAACGCAGCAATCGATCCCGGCGCGAGCCAGGCAGGCTGCGTTCTCCGGGCTCATGCGGTAGTTGATGCCTTTCGGCCAATAATCGTCGCTGCGCGTGACGCTCGTTTCGAGATTGACGATGCGCGCCTGCGGCCGCGCGCGCTCCCATTCCTCCAGCGCCGCGCCCCAGATGTAATCGTAATCGACGGGCCGCGGGATCGGCCCGTTCGCCGTCTCGGCGAGCCGCATATAGCCGAGAGCCGAATCCATGTAACGTTCGTGGAGGACGGGTGCGCAAGGGCGGGGAAGGACCTGGTCGATCCCCCGTCCCGTCATGACGTCGCCGCAGAGAAAGATTTTCATTGGCGGCGATCTCCCCCGCGCAGATCGCCGTGGCGTCGACCGCGGCGATTTCGCTCCTCACGAAGGCCAGAGCGCGTGCAGCGACTTCGGCAGAGCGGCGAGCGCATCCTCGATCTCGCTCGCCGGCAGTCGCGCCGCGAGAAGGGCGAAAACGGCATGGGCGACCTGTTCCGCGTCAATGCCCGGATCGCGGTTGACGGCTTCATGGATGCGCTCGCTGATCGCGGCGACGCTTTGCGCCCCCGGGTGGGCGCCCGGCCTCCAGCCCTCGAAAAAGAGGCCGCGCAGCAGGAGCGGCAGTCGTGCGCCTAAATAGATGGCGTCGTCGCGGGGCAGGGCGTCGCGCAAGGCGTGCAGCGCGCCGACCAAAGCGGCATAGGCCTTGCCGCGTTCGCGCCAGCCGAGCCTTTGCGTCAGATCGTCGATCCAGGCGTCGGTTTCGGCGACCGCGCGGCCCAATTCCTCGACCTCTCTGAGCTTCATGGCCTCGCCCCCGCTTGGCTTTATCGGGACCGCCTATTCTCGACCTCGTCGCGGTGTCGCGCGATGCTGCAGATCAAGATTGTCGCACGGTTGACGCGTGTCATGGCCGCAGGGAGGCGGATCGGGTAATTTCGCGAATTCGGTCGAAGGCGCGGGGTCGTGACCATGTCCTCCTCTGCTCGATCTGTGAAGGCAGGCGAAACGCGAGCCGGTTCAACAGCTTCGCTTTCGCGGCGCGCGCTGGAGAGAAGCCCTCTCTATTCCGAGGAACTCGGCTTGGATTTGGTCGGCGGCGGCGATGCCGATCGTTTTCTCTGGTTCATCGCCAGCATTCTCTTCGGCGCGCGGATTGCGGAAAATACGGCAAAGAAAACCTATGCGACTTTCGTCCGGCACGGTCTGACGAACCCGGCGAAAATCATCGCGGCCGGCTGGGATTTCCTGGTCAATCCGATCATGCGCGAGGGCGGCTATGTGCGCTATGACGGCCGCAAATCGACGCAAATCCTGCGCGACTGCGAAACGCTGCTCGCCGATTATCGCGGCAGCCTCAACCACTTGCACGAGGCCGCGCGCGACGCCGGCGATCTCGAAGACCGTCTTCTCGCCTTCTATGGCGTCGGGCCGGTGACGACAAACATCTTCCTGCGCGAGTTGAGGCCGCATTGGGCCAAGGCGGATCCGGCGCCCTTGCCGGTCATCGAGGAACTGGCGGAAAAGCTTGACATCGACCTCGGGCGCTACCGGCGCAAAAGTCTGGTTTTCGCCAGGGTGGAGGCGGGCCTGTTCCGCAACAGGCGAAAGCTGCGCGGCGTGCCGACGAGGGCTGGCGCCGCAAGGAAATCCGCTTAGTGCGGCCGCGCCCCGCCTTCAGCCCGGCCGCGCGCTGGGAGCATTTCCCGCACGAGGCGGACATCGGCCTGCGCGGCTTCGGCGCGACGCCGGAGGAGGCCTTCGAACAGGCGGCCCTGGCGCTGACCGCCGCCGTCACTTCCGCCGAAGTCGCGGCCAAGGTTGCTGTGGAGACGCATTGTGAGGCGCCCGATCTCGAATTGCTCTTTATCGAATGGCTGAACGCCATCATCTATGAAATGGCGGTTCGCCGCATGGTGTTCGGCGCTTTCGCCGTGCGGATCGAAGACGGCGCGTTGAAGGCAACGCTCTGGGGCGAAAAGATCGATCCGGCGCGCCACGCGCCCGCCAGCGAACCTAAGGGCGCGACCTACACGGCTTTGAAGGTCGCGAGCGACGAGGTGGGGGTCTGGTCGGCGGCCTGCGTCGTGGATGTCTGACGGAGGCGGGAATGGACTTGAACCGTTTGACCCGGATCGACGCCGCGGCCTGGCGCATCGAGCCTTTTGGACCGATGCGGGTTCCGGGCGTGATCTACGCCGACGAAAAACTGATCCGCGACATGGACGACAAGGTTTTTGAGCAGACAGTCAATGTCGCCTCGCTGCCGGGGATCGTGCAGGCCTGCTATGTCATGCCCGACGCGCATTGGGGCTACGGCTTCCCGATCGGCGGCGTGGCGGCCTTCGACCCCGATCATGGCGGGGTGATTTCCGCCGGCGGCGTCGGCTTCGACGTTTCATGCGGCGTGCGCACGATCCTGACGGGTCTCGCGACCAAAGACGTGCTGACGCTCCAGGCGGAGATTGCGGATTCGCTTTACCGCCAGATTCCGGCGGGCCTCGGCAGCAAGGGCGCCATCGCGCTCGGCCCGGCGGAAATGGAGGCGATGCTGGTCGGCGGCGCGCGCTGGGCGGTCGAGCAGGGCTGGGGGGAGAAATCCGATCTCGAGCGCATCGAGGAGGGTGGCCAGACGGAGGGGGCCGAGCCCGCTTACGTCTCGGATCGCGCCAAAAAACGGCAGCGCGAGGAAATGGGGACGCTCGGATCGGGCAATCATTATCTCGAAGTCCAGGCGGTGACCGACATATTCGATACCGCGACGGCGGAAGCCTTCAGCCTGCGCAAGGACGAGGTCGTCGTCACCATTCATTGCGGTTCGCGCGGCCTCGGCCATCAGATCGCCGGCGAATTCGCCAAGGAAATGGTGGTTGCGGCGGCAAGCGCGGCGATCAAGCTTCCCGACCGCGAGCTTGCCTGCGCGCCGATCCATTCCGACATCGGCCGGCGCTATCTCGGCGCCATGCGGGCGGCGGTCAATTGCGCGCTGGCCAATCGCGAAATCCTCGCCCATTACGCGCGGCGCGTCTTCCGTCATTATTTCCCCGGCGCCGCGCTGCCGCTGCTTTTCGACGTCTCCCACAATACCTGCAAGGTCGAGACCCATAGGGCCGACGGCGGGCTTCGCCCGCTCTATGTCCACCGAAAGGGGGCGACGCGCGCTTTCGGGCCGGGGCATGAAAGCCTGCCGGACTCCCTGCGGCCCTTCGGCCAGCCGGTGCTCATCGGCGGCAGCATGGGAACGGAATCCTATGTGCTGGCGGGGGAGGCGACTTCGGAAACGCGGGCATTTTCCTCCGCCTGCCATGGCGCGGGGCGGGCGCTTTCGCGCCATGCGGCGCTGCGGCAATGGAGTGGACGCAAGATTGTCGACGATCTCGCCGCGCAGGGCGTGCTGATCCGCAGCCCGTCGAGCCGCGGCGTCGCCGAGGAGGCGCCCGGGGCCTACAAGGACGTGGCCGCAGTCGTCGCCGCCGCGGAGCAGGCGGGTCTCGCGCGGCGCGTGGCGCGGCTGCGGCCGCTCATCTGCGTGAAGGGTTGAAAGCGCTGGGCTAGCCCAGCGTCAGGTGGTTTTCGACCGCTTCGACTCCCAAGGCCGACCAGGCGGCGCGCTCCGCCGCCACGCGTTCGGTCCAGCTATGGACGCGGCCGTTGAGAATGACCTTCTTGCCCTCAACGCGAACCTGGATGTTTCCCGCCTCGATTTCGGCGTTGCGCTGGAACGCGCCCTCGATCCGGCCCTGGACGTCGGCGGTCTCGATCGGCTGGGTCACCTTGATATTGTTGACGACAGCCATAACGCCCGAGAGCCGGTGCACGGCGTCTTCGGCGGCGATCTTCTGGTATTGCCATTGGACGTCGCCGGTGAGCGTCACCATTCCTTTTTCGACCTTGACCTGAATGGCGTCGTCGGGAACGGTCGTGTACCAGGCGATGATTTTCAGCGCGCGCTCTGCGATCTCGTCGTCGGCCTGTTTCTTTTCCTCGGGGTAGCGCACTTCGATTTCCTCGGCGATGCCGCGCACGCCCCGCACGCGCCGCGCCGCCGCCTCGGCCGCCAGCTTCTCCGCATAGGTCGCGACATGACCGCTCAGGGTGACGATTCCATTTTCGACCGAAACGCCGATATCGGCGGGGCGAACGCTCGGATCGTATTCGAGCTCTTCCATAACGCGCCGCCGGATCTTGTCGTCCTTCATCTCGCCCTCCTGTTGCGCCGGCGCAGAGGAATGCGGCGCGGTCGCGGAAGGGCCTGTCGCGAACCCCCAAGCTGCTGGAATGGGCATGATCTCTTTTAAAAAGCCGCCTTCCGCGTTTGGGAATCATGCTCTCGCGCGCGGCGGGCGCAAGCGAAGCGGACATCCGTAAATTTACCCAGTTCGGCGCGCCGGCCGCGCCGATGGCGCCATGCGGCGGAAAAAGGCGTTAAGATAAAGCTCGGCTCTAACGGCTTGCTCGATCCGGACGCAAAAATGGCCATGATGAAAAAGAAATGGCATTTCGACGTCAGCTACATTCTCTTCGCCTGGATCGCCATCCTGCTGGTCCAGCAATGGTGGATGGCGTCGCGGCGCACGGAAATCGTTCCCTACAGCCAGTTCGTCGAAATGCTGCGCCAGGATAAGGTGGCCGATGTCGAGGTCGGCGACAAATCCCTGACCGCGACCCTGAAAAAGCCTCTGCCCAACGGCCGCAAGGTTCTCTTCGTCCGCCGCGTCGATCCCGCAATGGCGCGCGATCTCGAAAAGGCCAATGTGAAATTTTCCGGCGCCGCCGACACGACCTGGATCGCCACCGTGCTGTCCTGGGTCATTCCCATCGCGCTCTTCTTCATCTTCTGGTCCTTCCTCACGCGAAAGATGGGGCAGGGCATGGGGCCTCTCATGTCCATCGGCCAGAGCAAGGCCAAGGTCTTTGTCGAGACCGGCATCAAGACCGGCTTCGCCGATGTCGCCGGCGTCGACGAAGCCAAGGAGGAGCTGACGGAAATCGTCGCCTTTCTCAAGGACCCCAATACTTACGGCCGGCTCGGCGCGCGAATCCCTAAGGGCATATTGCTTGTCGGCCCGCCGGGCTGCGGCAAGACCTTGCTGGCGCGGGCGGTGGCGGGCGAGGCCGGCGTGCCGTTCTTCTCGATCAACGGCTCGGAATTCGTCGAAATGTTCGTCGGCGTCGGGGCGGCGCGGGTGCGCGACCTGTTCGTCCAGGCGCGCGGCAGCGCTCCTTGCATCATTTTCATCGACGAACTGGACGCGCTCGGCCGGGCGCGTGGCCTTGCCGGGCTTGGCGGCGGCGCCGACGAAAAGGAACAGACGCTCAATCAATTGCTGAGCGAACTCGACGGTTTCGACCCGCGCGTCGGCGTGGTGCTGCTCGCCGCGACCAACCGGCCGGAAGTTCTCGACCCGGCGCTGCTGCGCGCCGGCCGCTTCGACCGCCAGATTTCCATCGACCGGCCGGACCGGAACGGCCGGGTGGAAATCCTCGAAATCCATCTCAAGAAGATCACTTTGGGCGTCGATGTCGACCCGAAGAAGATCGCGGCCTTGACGCCGGGTTTCACCGGCGCCGATCTCGCCAATCTGGTCAACGAGGCGGCCACGCTGGCGACGCGGCGCGGCGCGCAGACGGTCGATCTGGACGATTTCACCAATGCGGTCGAGCGGGTCATCGCCGGGCCGGAAAAGCGTAAGCGCCTGCTCAATCCGCAGGAGCGGCGGATCGTCGCCTATCACGAAATGGGTCACGCCATCGTCGCCATGGCCCTGCCGGGCGTCGATCCGGTCAAGAAGATTTCGATCATTCCGCGGGGCATGGGCGCGCTCGGCTACACCATGCAAATGCCGACCGACGACCGCTATCTGATGACCCGCTCCGAACTCAAGGACCGCATGACGGTTCTTCTCGGCGGCCGCGCCGCGGAAATCGCCATCGTCCACGAGCCGACCACCGGCGCCGCCGACGACCTGCAGCGCGCCACCGAAATCGCCCGCTCCATGGTTTCCCGCTATGGCATGACGGAGGAGGTCGGACAGGCCTCCTTCATCGACGAAAGGCCGCGCTACCTGGAAATTCCGACGGGCGCCGCGCGGCCCTCGGGCGCAAGCGAGGAGACCGGCGCGGCCATCGACAAGGCGGTCCGCAATCTCGTCGACGAGGCGTTCCAGCGCGCCTCGGGCATTCTCGATCAGTGCCACGAAATCCATCACGAGGCGGCGCAGAGCCTTTTGGAGAAGGAAACGCTCGCCGGAGACGATTTGACGCTGATCGCGAAAAAAGTCCGCGCGCAAGTCAAGGGCATGCCGGAAATCCCGGCGCTTCAGGCCCCGTCGCCGGGGTAGGGCGCGTCATGATCGATGTCATTGCGCCTCCGGGCGGCGGCGCCTAAATAGGCCGTCGCCGGCGGGGACGCGTTAGGCGATGACGCGCCGTCGGCGTGAGCCCATGAGCGCAAACGGTTTTGCGGCGAGGCGCAGTCCATGGCCGGTCGTTCACGCAGGAGCGAGGAATCGCGCGTCCATGCCACGGCGCGGAAAGCGCCGAGGCCGGCGCAAAAAGTCTCCAACGAGGATATCGCCCGCGCCTTCGACGAAGTGGCGGACATACTCGAACTCGAAAAAGAGAACCCCTTCCGCATCCGCGCCTATCGCAACGGCGCGCGCACCTTGCGCGGCATGGGTGAGCAGGTCGCCGCATTGATCGCTCGCGGCGGCGATCCCGACGATCTGCCCGGAATCGGCAAGGATCTCGCCGCCCAGATCGCCGAAATGGCCGCAAGCGGCCATCTGTCGCGGCTCGACCGCCTGCGTCCCGAAGTGCCGGCGCTGGCGCTCGAACTCACTCATCTTCCGGGCATCGGTCCGCGCCGCGCCATGGATCTTTGCGAAGGGTTGAAGCCTCGCCCGCGCACGCTTGCCGACATTCTCGCCGCCTGCGACGCCGGCAAGGTGCGGAGCCTGCCGGGATTCGGCGCCGCTACCGAACAGGCTCTGGCGCAAAAGCTGCAGGCAAATGCGCCCAGCGAAAAGCGTTTCAAATGGGCGAGCGTCCAGCCCTACGCCGACGCGCTGGCGCGGCGCCTGCGCGGCGATCCAACGGTCGAGGAGGCGGAGATCGCCGGCAGCTACCGGCGCAAGAAGGAAACGGTCGGCGATCTCGACCTGGTCGCGGCCTCGGAGACGCCGGCCCGCGCCATAAAGACCTTCGTCTCGGCGCCGGAAGTCGAGCATGTTTTGTCGAGTGGCGGAACGCGCGCCAGCGTCGTCCTGACGGGCGGTCTTCAGGTCGATCTGCGCGCCGTGCCCAAAGAGAATTACGGCGCGGCCTTGCTTTATTTCACCGGCAGCAAGGCGCATAACATCGCCCTGCGGCGCCTCGCCCAGAAGCGCGGGCTGAAGATCAACGAATACGGGGTTTTCCGCGGCGAAGAGCGCCTCGCCGGCGCGACCGAGCAATCGGTCTATCGTCTTTTCGGCCTCGATTACATCGATCCGGAATTGCGCGAGGACAATGGCGAGATCGAGGCGGCGGCCGAGGGCGCGCTGCCCGATCTGGTGCGGCTCGCCGACGTCCAGGGCGATCTTCATCTGCACACCAAGGCGAGCGACGGCGCCAATTCCCTGCGCGAGATGGCGGAGGCCGCCAAGGAGCGCGGGCTCTCCTATATCGCCGTCACCGATCATTCGCAGAAAATGCGCATCGCTCATGGCATGAGCGCCGACAGGCTCATCGAACAGATGGAGGCGATCGACAAGCTCAATGAGGAAAACGGCGCCTTCACCGTGCTCAAGGGCGTCGAGGTCGATATTCTCGCCGACGGCTCGCTCGATTTTCCCGATCATCTCCTGCGCCGTCTCGATGTCGTCGTAGCCGCCGTCCATTCGGATTTCGGCCTGCCGCGGCAAAAGCAGACCAAGCGCATTCTGCGGGCGCTGGACAATCGCTATGTCTTCATTCTCGCGCACCCCACCGGCCGGCTGCTGTTCCAGCGCGACGCCTATGACGTCGATATGCAGAAGATCATGAGCGCGGCGCGGGCGCGCGGCTGCTGCCTTGAAATCAACGGCCAGCCCGACCGCCTCGATCTTACCGACGCCCATTGCCGCATGGCGAAACGCGAGGGCGTTTGGTTGAGCCTCGGCTCGGACGGCCATCGCGTCGGCGACTTCGACAATCTCGCCTATGCCGTCGGCCAGGCGCAGCGCGGCTGGCTGGAGGCGTCGCATATCGTCAATACGCGGCCGGTCGATGAATTGAAGGCGCTGATCGCGGCGTCGCGGTGACAGGCAAATGGGAGACGTAACATGACAACATTGGCTGTCACGGACCCGCCCTTGCGGCGCTTGTTCTCCCGTCTCGATTTCGCGCCGCGTCCGCTGCAGCAAAATCTCGTCGACCTGCTCGCCTCCTGGGAAAATCTGCGCGCCGCGGCGGTGGCGCCGAAATTGGCCGAGCTGGAGAAATCCGTCCCGGTCCATGCCTTTCTCTTGGAGCATGATGAGGTTGACCGCGACTACATCCTGCGCAGTCCGAGCCTGACGCTCGAACATCTGACCGGACTCGTTCGGGCCGGCGAAAGATTGAGCGAAGCGAGCAAGGCCCGCCAGGCGGCGCGCCTGCGGCGCCTGTTCGATGCGGTGATCCGCGCTGGCGAGCCGGTTTTGGCGGAATTTTCCGTCGAAGCCGATGACGAAGGCGTTCTACTGGCCGACCTGCTCGCCGCGCCCTTCGCCGATGCGCAAGGACGAATCGCGGGAATTTTCGGCGGCTGTGAATTGCGCCCGAGTTTTGGGGGAGAAAGACCACCCGCCCACGCGCCGGTTGCGCCGGACGGTCCCGTGATTTTCTCTCTGTCCCGCTCGGACGCGCTGGGGCAGCAGATCGCGCGACGGCTGGGAACCAATGTCGCCGCGCATGAGGAACGCCATTTCGAGGATGGCGAGATGAAGATCAGGCCGCTTGTCGGCGTGCGCCAGCGCGATGTTTATGTGCTGGCCGATCTCGCTTCTTCGGGCGGCGAAAGCGTCAACGACAAATTGTGCAAACTGCTGTTTTTCGTCGGCGCGCTCAAACAATCGGCGGCGCGGCGCGTGACGGTCGTCGCGCCTTATCTCTGCTATGCGCGCAAGGAACGCCAGACCAAGCCGCGCGATCCGGTGGTGACGCGCTATATCGCGCAAATGTTCGAGGCGGTCGGCTGCGACCGCGTGGCGACGGTCGCGGCGCACGATCTCGCCGCCTTCCAGAACGCCTTCCGCATCCAGACCGAACATCTCGATCTCCACGCTCTGTTCGCCTATGCGCTCGCGCCGCGCCTGGCCGGCGAGGAGGTCATCGTCGTCTCGCCCGATCCCGGCGGCGAAAAACGCGCCGAACTTTTCCGCGAAACGCTCGAACGCGCATTGAAACGACCGGTCGCCAAGGGGCTGGTGGACAAGAAGCGCAGCATGGGCAAGGTGAGCGGCGATCTCTTCGTCGGCGATGCGGCTGGCCGAGTCGCGGTCGTCGTGGATGACATGGTCAGCACCGGCGGCACGATGATCCGCGCCGCCAAGGCCTGCCGGCGCCACGGCGCGACGGCGGTGATGGCGCTTGCCGCCCATGGCCTGTTTTCCGGCGGCGCGGAGGAATTCCTGCGCGATCCTTCGATCGACGAAATCTGGATCACCGACAGCCTGCCGACCGCGATTGCGGCGCGCGAAAACCTGGCGCCTGGACGGCTGCATATCGTCGCCCTGGCGCCACTGCTCGCCGATGTGATCCGGACCTGCCACAGCGGCGGATCGATCAACGAATTGCTCAAACACGACGTCGCGCCCTTCGCTGGGACGGGCCGTTGACCATGGCTTTCGACAGAAGCGGAATTTTTTCGGCGACGAGCGCGCTCTTCGTCGATCTCTACGAACTGACCATGCTGCGCGCGTACGCCGCCTTGGGCATGAGGGAAGAGGCCGTGTTCAGCCTCTTCGTCCGCCGCCTGCCGGAAGGACGCAATTTCCTCATCGCCTGCGGCCTCGACGAACTTTTGGCCGAGATCGAGCAATTCCGTTTCACCTCCGACGACATCTCCTATCTGCGTTCGCTCGAACTCTTTCCCGACGATCTGCTCGAGGAGCTGAAACATTTGCGCTTTTCGGGCGAGGTTTTCGCCCTGGCGGAGGGAACGCCCTTTTTCGCCAATGAGCCTATTGTCGAAGTTCGCGCGCCGATCGGCGAAGCGCAATTGCTGGAGACTTTGATCATCAACCGCATCGGCCTGCAAAGCCTGCTCGCCAGCAAGGCGCAGCGCGTGGTCGCGGCGGCCTCGGGGCGTGAGGTGTTGGATTTCGGCGCAAGGCGCGCTCAGGGATATGACGCGGCGCTCAGGGGCGCCCGCGCCTTCGCCATCGCCGGGGTCGGCGCGACCTCGCTCGTCGCCGCCGGCGCGCGCTACAATATTCCGGTCGCGGGCACGATGGCGCATAGTTTCGTCCAGGCTTTCGAAAGCGAATCGGAAGCCTTCGCCGCCTTCGCCAAAATCTATCCGCGGACGATTCTGCTCGTCGACACTTACGACACGCTGCGCGGCGTCGCCAACGCCATCGAACTCGCGCGCCGGCTGGGGCCGGATTGTCATCTTACCGGCGTGCGGCTCGATTCCGGCGATCTCGATTCTCTGTCGCGCGCCGCCCGCGCCATGCTCGACGAAGCCGGCTTTCCACAATTGCGCATCGTCGCCAGCGGCGACCTCGACGAGGCGAAGATCGACGCCATGGTCAAATCCGGCGCGCCGATCGACATGTTCGGCGTCGGCACCGAAATGAGCGTTTCGGCCGACGCCCCTGCGCTCGATATCGCCTATAAGCTGACCGAATATGCCGGCGCCGGCCGCATGAAACTCGCGCCCCACAAAATCGCCTTGCCCGGCCGCAAACAAGTCTTCCGCCGCGAGCGCGATGGGCTTGCCGCCGGCGACGTCATCGCCCGTTGCGACGAGATTTGCGAAGGCGCGCCGCTGATTGCGCCGGTCATGCGCAATGGCGAGCGGCTCGCGCCGCCGCAAACCGATCTTGCCCGATTGCGCGACAGGACCGCCGCCATGATCGCCAAACTGCCGCCGGAAATCCGCGCCCTGGCGCCGGCGGCCAAACCCTATCCCGTCGTCATTTCCGAAAAGCTCTCCGCCGATGCGGAACGATTGCGCGCCCGCATCATGCGGGTCGAGGGTCTGGCCCCGTGAGCGCCGCATCGAATCTGTCCATGCCCTTTTCCGCCAGGGCGAGATAAAGCGACGCCCTGGGCTCCCATTTTTCCGGATCGCGCGGCGCGGGGTCGAGCAGATGGGCGAGCATGAGCCGGGTGCGCAGCAGGCCCTTGCGCGCGAAATGCAGATGGTAGAGGCGCTCGGGCGCGTCATCGTCCAGTTCGTCCATCACGAGCCTGAACAAGCTCTTGCCGAGATCGGGCGCTCCGAGCAGTTCGCATTCGAGCCCGAGATAGGCCAGTTCCTCGACCGGATCGCCGAGGCGCAATTCGGCGCTGAATTCGAGGCAGTCGAAAATATCGAGATCGGCGTTGAAACAGATATGCTCCGGCTTCAAATCGCCGTGCCCATCGACGAGGCGTCCCGCTTCCGCGCGCTTTTCGAGCAAAGACTTGCCGCGCCGCAGCGCCGCGTCCATGCGGTCGAGGACGACGGGCACGCGCCCGTGATCGACGGCGAAGCGTCTCTGCGTCAGCACGGCGCGATTGTTCTCCTGCTCGGCGAGAAGCCGGTGGAAATAGACGCGCGGCGCAAGCGCAGGGCGTTCGGCGCCGCGGAAAAAACGCGCCAGGCGCAAAGCCAGATTTTCGATCCTTTCCGAAGTCAAAGCGCGAGCGGCGAGCAAGCGGTCAAGCATCAGCTCCTTCGGCAGGCGCCGCATGACGACCAGCCATTCGACCACCGGGCCTTCGCCGCCGAGCTTGAGGCCGCCTTCCGGCGCCAGCGTCAGCGGCGCGACGCCGAGATAGACGCCGGGCGCCAGCCGCGCATTGAGCGCCGTCTCGGCGCGGCAATTGGCTTCGCGGGCGGCGAGGGTGGAAAAATCGAGATAGGGCAGGACGATAGGCTTTTTGATTTTATAGGCGCGGTCGCCGACGAGGAAGACGTAGGACATATGGGTTTCGACGATTTCGACCGTCGCGTCGGCAAGGCCATAGGCGGCGGCGCCGCTCAGAAAGCGGCGTTTTTCCGCCAGCGTGACCTGGGCCGGCTCGGCGCGGCCCGCGCCCGCCGTAGAAGCCTTCACAGCCAAAATCGAAATCCCCCGCGGCTGGTTGGGCGCATTTTCCAATGTCGCCGGCATCGGCGCAAGCGCGAGAAATTTCGTCTTGCTCTATGTCAACGCAGATGGGCGCGGCATTGCTCAGAATCCGGACTGCGCGTGGCCTCCGCTGGCGACGCCGCCCCATATCGGCTAAAAATTTCGCGGCCGCGAAATTGGCGACAAAAGGCGTCATGGATTGCGGCCGGCGGATTTCGGAGGTTTTTCGATGGCTGCTGACGATCCGATGAACTGGATGTGGTCGGAGGCGATGGCCATGCTGGCGCAGGCCGAGCGCATGCGCGCCGGCGCCTTTGCGCCCTGGCGCGCCGCGGGGAGGTCGTCGTGGGAGCCGCCCGTCGATGTTTTCGAAACCGAAACGGAAGTTCTGGTCATGGTCGCCTTGCCGGGCGTCGGCGAGCAGGAAGTGGAGGCGGTGATCGAAGGCGCCGCCCTGGTCGTGCGGGGACGGCGCGTGCTGCCGGCGCAATTGCGCGACGCCTTCGTCCATCGCCTGGAGCTTCCGCGCGGGCCGTTCGAGCGGCGGATCCCTTTGCCGTCCGGCCGCTATGACGCTCACGCGCATACGATGCGCGACGGTTGCCTGCTGGTCAGATTGCGCAAGGCCGTGTGAAGGAGGCGCCCATGAGTTCCGAAGCCGAGGCGGCCGAAACCGCCGCCGAAAAGAACGAAACCCCGCCGACCGCCGCGGCGGAGCCGGCCGACAGCCTGATCATTCTGCCGGTGCGCGATATGGTGCTCATGCCGGGCACGATCATGCCCATTTCGGTCGGGCGCGAGGGTTCGATCGCCGCGGCGCAGCAGGCGGCGCGCGAGGAGCGCCAGATCGGCGTGCTGATGCAGCGCGACCCGACGCAGGAGACGCCAACCGCGCTCGATCTGCACCGCACCGGCACAATCGCCAACATTCTGCGCTATGTCACGGCGCCCGATGGCGCGCATCACATCGTCCTGCAGGGCGAACAGAGATTCCGCGTCGCCGAATTTTTGCACGAGCGGCCCTTCATCCTTGCCCGCGTGGAGCGGCTGGGGGAGATCGAGGCGCCGACGCCGGAAATCGAGGCGCGCTTCAATTACTTGAAGCAGCAGGCGCTGGAAGCGCTTTCCCTCATGCCGCAGGCGCCGCGCGAACTGGTCGAGACGGTGCAGTCCGTTCCCCTTCCCGGCGCCCTGGCCGATCTCGTCGCCGCCTACATCGACATCGACGCCAACGCCCGCCAGGAGCTTCTGGAGACCGTCGATCTGCAAGCCCGCATGGACAAGGTGACAAAGCTTCTGGCGGAAAGATTGCAGGTGCTGCGGCTCACCCATGAAATCGGCCAGCAGACCAAGGCGGCCTTCGACGAGCGCCAGCGCGAAGCGGTTCTGCGCGAGCAGATGGCGGCGATCCAGCGTCAGCTTGGCGAGGGCGAGGGCCGCGCCGAGGAAGCCCGCGAGTTGAGCGAAAAAATCGCCAAGGCGAACATGCCGCCCGAAGTGGAAGAGCATGCGAAAAAAGAGGTGGCGCGCTATCAGCGCATGCCGGAAGGCGCCGCCGAGGCCGGCTCGACTCGGACCTATCTCGACTGGCTGGTCGAGCTTCCCTGGGCGGCGCCTGAGCCGAAGCCGATCGACATCGCCGAAGCGCGCCGCATTCTCGACGCCGACCATTTCGGCCTCAAAAAGATCAAACAGCGGATCATCGAATATCTGGCGGTGCGCAAGCTCGCGCCCGGCGGCAAGGCGCCGATCCTCTGTTTCGCCGGACCGCCCGGCGTCGGCAAGACTTCGCTCGGCCAGTCGATCGCCCACGCCATGGGCCGAAAATTCGGGCGCATCAGCCTCGGCGGCGTGCATGACGAAGCGGAAATCCGCGGCCATCGCCGCACCTATATCGGCGCCTTGCCCGGCAATATCATCCAGGCGATCCGCAAGGCCGGCGCGCGCGACTGCGTGCTGATGCTCGACGAGATCGACAAAATGGGGCGGGGGTTTCAGGGCGACCCCGCCGCGGCCATGCTCGAGGTCCTCGACCCTGAGCAGAATTCCACGTTCCGCGACAATTATCTCGGCCTGCCTTTCGATCTCTCCCGCGTGGTCTTCATCGCAACCGCCAATATGCTCGACACCATTCCCGGGCCTTTGCGCGACCGCATGGAGATCATTTCGCTCGCGGGATATACGGATGAGGAAAAGTTCGAGATCGCGCGGCGCTATCTCGTGGCGCGGCAGCTCGAAGCCAATGGCCTGACGGCGGAGCAGGCGACGATCGACGACGAGGCTTTGCGGCTCATCATCCAGAATTACACCCGCGAGGCGGGCGTGCGGACTCTCGAACGCGAAATCGGCCGGGCGCTACGCTATGCCGCCATGCGCATTGCGGAGGGCGACGCCGAACGCATCGACATCAGGGCCGACGCGCTGACGGAAATTATGGGGCAGCCTCTGTTCGAGAACGAGACGGCGACACGCACCAGTGTGCCGGGTGTCGCCACCGGCCTTGCATGGACGCCGGTCGGCGGCGACATCTTGTACATCGAAGCGGCGCTGTCGCCGGGCCGGGGCCAATTGACCCTCACCGGCCAGCTCGGCGAAGTGATGCGCGAAAGCGCGGTCGCCGCTCTAACCCTGGTCAAGAGCCGGGCCGAAAGCTTTGGCGTGCCGAAGAAAATTTTCGAAAAGAACGACATCCATATTCACGTGCCGGCCGGCGCAACTCCGAAGGATGGACCGAGCGCCGGCGTCGCCATGTTCACGGCTCTGGTTTCGCTGCTGAGCAAACGCACCGTGCGCGCCGACACCGCGATGACCGGCGAAATTTCTCTGCGCGGCCTGGTCCTGCCGGTCGGCGGCATCAAGGAGAAGGTGACGGCGGCGGCGCGCGCTGGGCTGAAACGCGTGCTGCTGCCGGCGCGCAACCGCCGGGATTACGACGACATTCCCGATGACGCGCGCAAGAGGTTGGAATTTGTCTGGCTCGAGCGCGTCGACGACGCGATAGAAGCCGCGATCGAGAGCAACTCGAAAAAGGGCGGTAAAAGCTAGCGCTGATAGACGCCGGTGAGGACGGTTTCGGCGAGAGCGTGCTTGCGCGCCTCGCGCTCCACGTCGCGGCAGGAGGCGTTTCCCCCTAAAGCAAGTTTTTCGGTCGAAAGCGCCATCAGGCGGAAACGGTAATGGTGCGGCCCGTGCCGATGCGGCGGGCAGGGGCCGCCATAGGCGGCGTAGCCGAAATCGTTGACGCCCTGATGCAGATGAAGCGCGCCGCCGCGCCGTCCCGCGTCCTCCGGCAGGCCATCGGAAACGGCGGGCAGATCGTAGACCGCCCAGTGACGCCAGGTTCCCGCCGGCGCGTCGGGATCGTCGCAAAGCAGGGCGAAGCTTCGCGTTTCGGGCGGCGCTCCGTTCCAATGCAGCGACGGCGAGACATCCTCGCCGTCGCAGGTGAAGCGTTTCGGAATGGCGTCGCCGTCCGAAAAGGCGTTGGAAATCAGACGCATTTTTTCCTCCGAGCCGCCGCGCCCGCGCTTAGGCGATATGATGTTTGCCGATCAGCCGCACCGTGCTCGCCTGCGCGCCCTTTTCCCCCCGTTCCTCGACGAAACGCACCTCGTCGCCGATGGTCATTCGGTCGAAGCCGCCGTCGAGAACCGCGTTGCGATGGAAGTAGATTTGCCGTCCGTCCGGCGTTTCGATGAAGCCGCAATCCTCGCCGGCGAGAAACCGCGCG